>NZ_DASWTE010000170.1:0-19070 GCF_036402295.1 Phenylobacterium sp. | reverse complement strand
CGACGAGAACTGGTCGGTGACGCCCACGCTCAACATGCAGCGCACCGAGGCCGACGGCACGTTCAGTTACGACCCCGGCCGCGGCTATCTGAACGTGGCGCGCTTCCGGCCCGACACCTCGGACGACAAGTGGTACCAGGCGGCCGCCACGATCGAGGGCCGGATCGCCAACCTCGATGTCACCTACGCCGGCGCCTACATGCAGCGGTGGCAGGACGGCCAGACCGACTACTCGGACTACGCCTACTTCTACGACACCCTCTACGGCTACGGCGCCTACTGGGTCGACGACGCCGGCAACCCGAACGACATCACCCAGTACTTCCAGTCCAAGGACTACTTCACCAAGCAGTCCCACGAGTTCCGGATCGCGACGCCGGCCGAGAACCGGTTCCGGGTGACGGCCGGCCTGTTCTACCAGCGCCAGACGCACAACATCCAACAGCGCTACAGGATCGACCGGCTGAACGCGGCCAGCGAGGTTCCGATGTGGCCCGACACGATCTGGCTCACCAAGCAGCTGCGCGTCGACCGCGACTACGCCGCCTTCGCTGACGGCTCGTTCGACGTCACCGACAAGCTGACGATCAATGCCGGGATCCGGTTCTTCAAGGCGAAGAACGGGCTCGAGGGCTTCTTCGGCTACGGCGCGGGCTACTCGTCGGGTACGGGTGAGGCGGCGTGCTTCGGCCCGCCGATCGTGCGGGGCAGCCCGTGTACGAACCTCGACCGGCTGACCAAGGACAGCGGCGAGACCTACCGGATCAACGCCCAGTACAAGTTCGACGAAGACCGCATGGTCTACGTGACCTACTCGACCGGCTACCGCCCGGGCGGCGTCAACCGGCGCGGCGGCGATCCCTACGATCCCGACTACCTGAAGAACCTGGAGTTCGGCTGGAAGACCACCTGGCTGAACAACCGCCTGCGGTGGAATGGCGCCGCCTTCCACGGCAAGTGGGACGACTTCCAGTTCTCGTTCCTGGGGCAGAACGGCCTGACCATCATCGCCAACGCCGGCAAGGCGAAGATCAAGGGCGTCGAGACCGACGTCGACTGGCTGCTGACCGAAGGGCTGACCCTCTCAGGTGCGGCCTCGTACATCGACGCCGAACTGGACGAGGACTACCGCAACACGCCCGGCGGCCCGGTCTTGGCGCCCAAGGGCCAGTCGTTGCCGGTCACACCGAAGTTCAAGTTCAACGTCAACGCCCGCTACGAGTGGGCGATCGGCGACATGGACGCCCACGTCCAGGGCTCGCTGGTGCATTCGGGCTCGGCCTTCCCCGACCTGCGCACCGCCGACCGCCTGCTCGTGGGCAAGGTGGGAGGCTACACGGTGGTCGACCTGACGGCCGGCGTGAAGAGCGGCAACTGGCGGGTCGAGGCGTTCGCCAAGAACCTGCTGGGCGAGAAGTACGAGATCGACCGGAACGTCGCGTGCACGATCTGCACCCGCGTCTTCCTCGACCCGGGCCGGCCACGCATCGTCGGCCTCAGGTTCGGCCAGTCGTTCTAGCGGGAAGGGGCGGCGGCGAGAGCCGCCGCCTCACTCCGCCATCGCCTTGGTCCAGATCTCCGGGATGTCGCTCGACGCCTTGCCGGGGAACTTCGGCGGGCGCTTCTCGAGGAAGGCGGCGACGCCTTCCTTCACGTCGGGTCCCGCGCCCAGCACCATCGACAGGTGGCCGTCCACGGCCAGCGCACCCGCCGGGCTGTCCTCGCCCGCGAACTTCCAAAGCATCTGCCGGGCCAGCGCCGCCGACACCGGCGCGGTGTTGGTGGCGATCTCCAGCGCCAGCTCGCGCGCCCGCGGCAAGAGCTGATCGCCCGGGACCACTTCGGCGATCAGCCCGCCCGCCTGCGCGTCGGCGGCCGAGAGCAGGCGGCCGGTCAGGCACCACTTCAGCGCCGTCGGCAGGCCCACCAGCTGCGGCAGGAACCAGGCGCTGCCGGCCTCGGGCACCAGCCCGCGGCGGGCGAACACGAAGCCGATCCGTGCGGTCTCGGACGCGATGCGGATGTCCATCGGGAGGGTCAGCGTCGCGCCCACGCCCACCGCCGCCCCGTTGATCGCTGCGATCGAGGGCTTCTTGCAGCCCATGATCGCGCCCACGAATCCGCCGCCCGTCTGCCGCGGCTTGCCCGGCGCGGCGAAGGCCACCGACCCTGCGGCCTGGGTGTCAAACGCGTCTGCGCCGCCGGAGATGTCGGCCCCCGCGCAGAAACCGCGCCCGGCGCCGGTGACGATCACCACCCGCACCGCATCGTCCTGGTCGGCGCGGTGGAAGGCGTCGGCCAGCTCGGCGCCCATGACACCGGTGTAGGCGTTCAGCTTGTCCGGCCGGTTCAGTGTGACCGTCAGCACCGGGCCCTCGACCTCGTACAGGATCGTCTCGTAGGCCATCGGCTTCCTCCTATTGCGTTGGCCGCATCACGCGCCCTTTACGAGGCGGCAGGTCAACAGCGTGCGGATGCGCTATAGGCGGCCTCGAATGTGGAGCCGGCCCGCCAACCTTCCTGAGCCTTCCTGCGACGACCTCGCCCACGTCGCCCTGCGTGCGACGGCGTGGGCCGATCCCGTGGAGGTGGCCTCGGCCTTCGCGGACGAGATCCACGCGTGCGTGCTGCTGTCGCCGGACGGCTGGTCCTACGTGCTGCGCCGCCCCGACGCCGTGGTGGAGCAGGGGCGCGACCTGCCCGGCCTGCTGGACGCAACCGTGCCGCTCGCCGGCGGGCCGCCGTTCCAGGGCGGCGTCGTCGGCTTGGCCGCCTATGAGCTCTCCGCCGAGCTGGAGGCGACCGCCCCACAGACCCGCGGCGGCGCCTGGCCCGACCTGACGCTCATCCGCTACCCGGCGCTGCTGGCGTTCCATGCGGGCCAGCGCCGGGCGCTCGCCATCGGCCGCGGCGCCGATCCGCGCGCGGCATCCGAGCAGGCCGACCTGGCGCTGACCTGGCTTGACGCCCCGCGGACGAGCGCCCGCCCGGGCGTGCTCGCCGATGCGGTGGCGCTCGCCACCGCCGACGATCACCACGCCGCCGCCGTCGCCCAGACGGTGGATCGCATCGCCACCGGCGAGATCTTCCAGGCGAACCTGGCGCGGCCCTGGCGCGGGACCTTGGCCGCCGGCGCGACGCCCTTCGACCTCTTCCGGCGACTCGCCCGGCAGAGCGTCGCGGGCTATGCGGCCTATCTGCGCCTGCCGGGCCGCGCGCTGGTCTCCAACTCGCCCGAGCGGTTCCTGTCAGTGCGGCCCGGCGCGGGCGGTCTCTGGGTCGAGTCCGACCCGATCAAGGGCACGCGGCCCCGCGGCGTCGATCCGGCGGCAGACGCGGTGCTCGCCGCCGAGCTTCAGGCCAGCGAGAAGGATCGCGCCGAGAACCTCATGATCGTGGACCTTATGCGCAACGACCTGGCCCGCGTCTCCACGCCCGGCACCGTGCGGGTCCCCGAGCTGTGGAGCCTGAAGAGTTACGCCAACGTCCACCACCTGGTCTCGCGGGTGCGCGCCCGGCTCGCGCCCGGTCGCTCGGCCTGGGACGCCTTCCTCGCCGCCTTCCCGCCGGGCTCGGTCACCGGCGCGCCCAAGCTGCAGGCCATGAAGGTGATCGCCGACTACGAGTCGCCGCGCGGTCCCTACTGCGGCAGCCTGTTCTGGGCCGGCGTCGACGGGTCGCTCGAGGCCAGCGTGCTGATCCGAACCGTGGCGCTGCTCGAAAATGCGGCGGGCTGGTCGTTCGAAGCCCGCGCGGGCGGCGGCATCGTCGCCGACAGCGATCCGGCGGCCGAAGTCGCGGAGACCACCGCCAAGATCGGCGCCATCCTGAAGGCGCTGACGGGGCCCGAATGACCAGCATCGACGTCGACGACCGCGGCTTCACGCTGGGCCACGGCCTGTTCGAGACCGTGCTGTGGGCTGAGGGCGCGCTGGCCCACTGGGACGACCACGCGTTCCGGATGTTCCGCGGCTGCCGCAACCTCGACCTGCCGCCGCCTGACCCGGCCGCCCTGCGCGCCGCGGCCGAGGCGGCGCTGGCGGCGGCGGGTTCGCCCGAGCGCGCCGCCGTGCGGCTGAACTGGAGCGCCGGCCCCGGCCACCGTGGCCTCGATCCGCCGGCCGATCCCAAGCCGCGGCTGACCGCCAAGGCCTCGCCGCTCGGGGCGCCGCCCGGCCCCGCGCGCCTGGTGACGACCCGCGTCCGGCGCAACGAGCACTCGCCCACGTCGCGGGTGAAGTCGCTGTCCTACCTCGACAACGTGCTGGCCCGGGCCGAGGCGCGGGCCGCTGGCGGCGACGAGGCCCTGATGCTGAATACCGCCGGCGATGTCGCCTGCGCGGCCGCCGCCAACGTCTTCTGGCTGCGCCACGACGAGGTGTTCACGCCTGCCCTGGAGTGCGGCGTGCTGGACGGGATCATGCGCCGCCAGGCCATTGCCGCCGCCCGCGACCTGGGCCTGCCGGTCCAGGAAGTGGCCGCCAACCTCGGTCGCATCGCCGGCGCGCCGATGTTCCTCACCAACAGCCTGATCGGCGTGCGGCTGGTCGCGAGCCTGGACGGCCGCGAGCTGGCGGCCTCGCCGCTCGTCGTGGCCATCGCCAAGGCGGTCAGTCGAGCGCGGTGATCACCTGCCGCAGCACCGTGACGAGGCGGTCGATCTCGGCCTCGGCGACGATCAGCGGCGGCGACATGGCCAGGGTGTCGCCGGTGGCGCGGATCAGGATGCCCGCCTCGAACGCCGCCACCATCGCCGCATAGCCGCGCGATCCCACCGGCGCGCCGGCCTTCGGCTCCAGGTCGATGCCGGCCATCAGGCCCAGGTTGCGGATGTCGGTGACCCGCGGCGCGTCCTTCAGCGAATGCACCGCCTCCGCCCACGTGTCCGCCAGCCCCGCGGCCCGCTCGAACAAGCCCTCGCGCCGGTAGATCTCCAGCGTCGCCAGCCCCGCCGCGCACGCGACGGGATGACCCGAGGAGGTGTAGCCGTGGAAGAACTCCATGGCGGTCTCCGACGCGTCGATCACCGCGTCGTGGACCTCGCGCTGGACGAACACCGCGCCCATGGGGACGACGCCGTTGGTGATGCCCTTGGCGGTGGTCATGATGTCGGGGGTGACGCCGAACCAATGGCCCGCGAACGGCGCGCCCAGGCGGCCGAACCCTGTGATCACCTCGTCGAAGATCAGCAGGATGCCGTGGCGGTCACAGATCGCCCGCAGCCGTTCGAGGTAGCCCTTGGGCGGCACGATCACGCCCGCCGACCCCGCCACCGGCTCGACCATCACCGCCGCCAGGGTGTCGCCGTGCAGCGCCACCAGCTTCTCGAGGTCGTCGGCGAACTCCGCGCCGTGCTCGGGCAGGCCCTTTGTGAAGGCGTTGCGGTCCACGTCCAGGGTGTGGCGGATGTGGTCCGACGGCAGCAGCGGATAGATGCGCCGGTTGTTCACCAGACCGCCCGCCGAGATGCCGCCGAAACCGACCCCGTGGTAGCCCTTCTCGCGGCCGACGATCTTGGTCCGCTGCCCCTGGCCGCGCGCGCGGTGATAGGCCATGGCGATCTTCAGCGCCGTGTCCGCCGACTCCGACCCGGAGTTCGTGAAGAACACCCGGTCCAGCCCCGCCGGCGCGATGGCCGCCAGCGCCGAGGCGAAGTCGAAGCTGATCGGGTGGCCCATCTGGAAGGACGGCGCGTAGTCCAGGCTCATCAGCTGCTGGTTCACCGCCGCGGCGATCTCGGGCCGCGCGTGGCCGGCGTTGACGCACCAGAGGCCCGACGTCCCGTCCAGGACCTCGCGGCCGTCTTCCGAGCGGTAGTACATGCCCTTGGCCGCCACCACGAGCCGCGGCGCGGCCTTGAACTGGCGGTTGGCCGTGAACGGCATCCAGTGGGTCGAGAGGTCCGGGCGGTTGTCGCGGTCGTAGGCCATGGTGCTCCTCTTCGGCCTCTATGAAGCCAGCTTCGCTCCCGGCCGGCTAGTCCTGCGACGCCAGCGGCCGGAAGCCGGGGCCGAGCGAGCGGGCGGGGCGTCCGAACAGGCCGACCAGCGCCGTCGCCGCCGCCACGAGGCCGCACACGAAGGCGGTCATCGCCGGTCCCAGCGCCGGCAGCACGAACGGTCCGATCGCCGTGGTCGCCATCATCGCGCCGATCACCAGCACCAGGCGCAGGCGCAGCACGGCCGCATAGTCGTCGCTGGAGAGCCGGGTCGAGAAGAAGGTCAGCATCTGCAGGCCGGCGACCGCGTGGGCCACGCCCATCACCAGCGCGGGCGCGACCATGGCGGCCAGCCGGACGCCCGGCGGCAGCATGGCGGCGGCTCCGATCAACGCCTGGGCCACGCCGATCACCACATAGCCTTCGAACTGCCGCCGCAGCGGCCGCTTGGGGTCGGTCAGCACGACCAGCGGCCCGGCCAGCAGTTCCGCGGCCGCCGCTGCGCCGAACACGATCGCCACGCCCGCCAGGCCGCTCGCGCCGTCGCTTTCGGCGAAGATCAGCGGCACCGCGACGGTGAAGCCGAGCGCGTACGACCCGCCCCGCACGCCGGTCGTGATCAGCGCGCTCCAGACGCCGGGGCAGGCGTTGGCGGCGTGCACGCCCCGCGCCAGCCGGCGGAAGAACCCGGGCTTCGGGCCGTGGTCACGCGGCGCATCCAGCCGCCGTCCCACCGCCGCCAGCGCGCCCGCCGAGGCCAGGAAGCTCACCGCGTTGGCCGTCAGCAGGTGGATCGCCGGCAGCACCGACATCACCGCCGCCGCCAGGAACGGCCCGCCGGCCTGCGCCACCCGGATGGTGCTGTCGAAGAGGCCGTTGGCGGCGCGCAATTCCCCCGGCGGCGTCAGCGAGGGCACGCTCGCCAGCAGCACCGGGCGGTGCGCGCCGCCGATGAGGCCCAGCAGCACGCTGATCGCTACGAGCAGCGGGAACGTCAGTCCCGACGCGGTGGCCGCGACCACCACGGCGGCGCACGCGAGCGCGGCCAGCACGTCAGCGCCAATCAGGAACCCCCGCCGGGGCAGCGCCTCGGCCATGGGCCCGCCCAGGATGCTCACCGCCAGCACCGCCGCCGACGACGCGGTCACCAGGAGCGACGCGTTCGGCCCCGCCAGCTCCGCAGCCAGCCACAGCGCGCCCACGCGATAGAGCTCGCCCCCCAGCGCCGACAGCGCGAGGCCCACCCACAGGACCCGGACGTGCCGGTCCCGCAACAACTCCACATACGGATGGCTCATGGGACGCGAATCAGGCCGCCGAGTCGCGCAGGTTGTGAATGAGGGCTCGCCTGCATCGCGTGCAGGAACGTCTTGCCTTCCGCGGCGGCCAAGCGGGAAGGTGCCGCCAACGACCGGCGGGAACCGGCTGGCGGGAGGGAAACGCCCATGCGCTTCGGCATCTTCTACGAGCACCAGCTGCCCCGGCCCTGGAACCCGGGCGACGAGGCGAAGCTGTTCCACGACGCGCTGGAACAAGTGCAGCTCGCCGACCGGCTGGGCTACGACTACGCCTGGGAGGTCGAGCATCACTTCCTCGAGGAGTACTCGCACTCCTCCGCCCCCGAGGTGTTCCTGGCCGCCTGCGCGGCGCTCACCAAGACCATCCGGCTGGGCCACGGCATCCGCCAGGTGATCCCCAACTACAACCACCCGGCCCGCACGGCCGAAGGGCTGGGCACGCTGGATATCGTCTCGAACGGCCGGCTCGACTTCGGGATCGGGGAGGGGGCCACGCGGCTGGAGCTGGGCGGCTTCGCCATTCCGGCCAAGGAGAAGCGGGCGCTGGCGCTGGAGGCCGCCGAGCAGATCGCCAACATGATGGTGATGGAGCCCTACCCTGGCTACGAGGGCCGCGGCTTCTCGTTCCCCTGCCGCAACATCGTGCCGAAGCCCATGCAGAAGCCGCATCCGCCGATGTGGATGGCCTGCACCAACCGCGACACGATCAAGATCGCCGCCGCCAACGGCATCGGCGCGCTGGCCTTTTCGTTCCTCGACCCCGAGGAGGCCAAGACCTGGGCAGAGATCTACTACGGCATCATCAAGTCCGAGGACTGCGTGCCGGTCGGGCATTCGGTGAACGCGCAACTCGCCATGGTGTCGAACTTCTCGGTCCACCCGGACCGCGACGAGGCGATCCGGCGCGGGCAGGAGGGCTTCGAGTTCTTCTCCTATGCCGTGAACGCCCTGGTGGCGCACGACGTGCTCCCCGGCCGCTCGACCCTGTTCGAGGACTTCCAGAAGAGCCGCGCGGCCAGCGACGACGAGATCATCGCCGCCCGCAAGGCTGCCAAGTACAACGCCAACGGCATCGGCACGCCCGACGACATCCGCGAGCACATCGCGGGCTTCCAGGCCGCCGGCGTCGACCAGGTGATCTTCCTGCAGCAGGCCGGCCGCAACCGCCACGATCACATCTGCGAGGCTCTGGAGCTGTTCGCCGCCGAGGTGATGCCCGCCTTCAAGGCCCAGGTCGCCGAACGCGAGGCGAAGAAGGCCGCCGAGCTCGCCCCCTACATTGAGGCCGCCATGGCCCGGAAGCGCTGGATGGCCCCGCTGGAGGACCACGAGATCCCCGTCGTCCCGGCCTCCCGCCCAAAGGCCCAGATCAACGAGGCGGTGCGGTAGGTCTCTACCGCGTCCAACCCGGCTGGCCGATGCCGTGGGTGCGGCATTCGCGGCCATGCAGGCAGACCTCGCGGAACTGCCACAGCCAGGCGGCGGTCGGCGCGTTGACCCAGCCGCCGCGGGCGAACATCCGCAGGAGCGGCGGGCCGCCGTCGGGGTTGTTCAGCCGCTTGGGCGACAGCGGGTGGTCCAGGTCGGCCAGCGGCACGAACCAGGCCTGCTCCACCTCGCGCGGGTCGGGTATCAGCATCAGCCGCCGCTGGGTCCAGAACACCACCGGCGTCACCACATGGCCGCCCAGGGTGACGAAGTCGTCCAGCAGGCCCAGCGCCGCGCTGCGCGGCAGCCGCACGCCCACCTCCTCCTCGGTCTCGCGGCGGGCCGCGTCGATCGGGTCCTCGCCGGGCTCGATGCCGCCGCCGGGGAGCGCATAGTTGCCGGCGCCTCTACGCATGTGCATCGCCCGCCGGGTCAGCAGATAGGCCGGCCCCTCGTCGGTGGGCGAGATGACGATGGCGACGGCAGCGCGGCGGCGGCCCTCCGGGTCGATCTCCAACCGCGCGAAGGTCTGGAAGTGGCGCGCGATGCGGGCCTTCAGCGCGCGCACGGTCAGTACGCCCCCGCCGGGGCGCGCGGCCGGATCTCCCACTCGAAGGCCGCGTCGCCCCGGTCCAGCCGCCGGCGCACGTCCAGCACCAGGAACCGGTCGTGGACGGCGAGCAGCCCCTCCAGCAGCCCGTTCCAACCCTCGAACACGCTGTCGGGCACGTTCGCGACGCCGCGCATCAGCCGCCAGCTGGTCTGCCGCACGACGGCGCCGCTGCGGCCGATCTCCACCTCGCAGGCGTCGTCCTGCCCTGTGGCCAGCCTGCCCATCAGCAGCGCGAAGCCCTCGGCCCCCGGCTTGGCGTCCAGTATCGCGGCGATCTCGGCGTAGAACTGCATGCCGATCAGCCGCCCGGTCACGCGGCCCAGGTGCGCAGCCTCCGCCGGTCCGAAGATCTCGGCCAGGATCGGCAGGGCGTTCTTCACGTACTCCATCGCGTAGTTGCGGTTGGCCTTCGCCAGCCGCTCGGGCGTCCAGGCCGCCTCGTCCAGCTTCGGCGCCGCGGTGGGATCGAAGCGCGGCGGCAGCTCGCCCGGCGAGAAGCGCAGCCGTTCTTCCGGCTGAAGCTCCCGGTCGTGCTCCAGGAAGTAGCCCGACAGCCCCGGCTGCCCGTCCGTGGTCTGCTGGCAGCAGACGAAGCCCAGGCGCGGGTTGCCCAGGCTGGGTCCGTTCTGCGCATACCAGCCGCGCAGCACGCCGCGGCTCACCTCGCTCGGGATGCCGCAGATCGCCGCCCCGTCGTAGATCCAGCGCGGCGGCACGAAGTGGACCCAGGCCTTGGCGTCGCTCTCGCGCACGAACTCGACGCTCACCCCGCCGATGCGGTTCGACAGGTAGTGGTAGCCGGCCGCCTTCACCGGGTCGGGCAGGCCATCCAGCCCCAGCTTGCCTAGGCTGGAGAGGAACTTCTCGTGGTGCTGCTTGCGGAACAGCCGGAAGGTCAGCTCGCCCGCGTCGGCGGCGCTGCGCCGCGTCACGACCGTCAAAAGGAGGCCGGTGAAATAGCGGTGGTAGAGGGTGCCGGCGGCGCGCCAGCCGGTCGAAGCGTCCATACCCGCCAGCCTAGCGCGGGTTCCCCAGCGTCGCGCACTGCTTCGCGGCGAACGTCTTCGGCGGCGTCGTCTCGCCCTCGGGGATGTCGCGGCGGAACGTGAACGACGCCAGGAGCGGCGTCTCCACCTCCGAGAAGATGTCGGCCGGGATGGCCCGCAGCTCGGCGATCACGTCGATGCGCCCGGGCGGTTCCAGCGTGAGCCCGAACGTCCACGGCGTGTTCGGCGTCTTGCGGCGCAGGACCAGGGTGCCGCTGTTCGGCGCGTTGCCCCTGGAGCTCTCGTTCACCAGGCCCTCGCCCTTGATATTGTAGAGGACGTCGGCTTCGCCGTCGGCCTCCAGCCAGAGCTTGAGCTCGTGGTAGTCGTCCTCGCCGATCGTCTCGCCGATCCAGGCGCAGACCTGCACGGCGTGGGCTGGGCCGGCGATGGCGGCCGCGCCCATGATACCGGCGAACAGCGTCCTCAGCATGCGGTGGCCTCCCCGTCGTTCAGCTTACGGCGTTTGCGGACCGCGGGCGATTGGAGTCATGCTGGCCGCAAAGGGAGACCCGCCATGGCCGACGGCGCGAGCGGACTTGGGGACCAGGCGCGGGCCGAGGCCTATGCGCTGCCGCTGGAAGACCTCAACCCGGGCGATCCCGAGCTCTTCCGCACCGACACCCACTGGCCCTACTTCGAGCGCCTGCGCGCCGAGGCGCCCGTCCACTGGTGCAAGGAGTCGGAGTTCGGGTCGTACTGGTCCGTTACGCGCTACAACGACATCATGTCGGTGGACACCAACCACCAGGTCTTCTCGTCTGGGGCGGCGCTGGGCGGCATCACCATCCGCGACGCCCGGCCTGACCTGCGCCGGCCCAGCTTCATCGCCATGGACCCGCCCAAGCACGACGTGCAGCGCAAGACCGTGAGCCCGATCGTCGCCCCGGCGAACCTCGCCGTCATGGAGCCGATCATCCGCGAACGGGCGGGAAGGATCCTCGACGAGTTGCCCGTCGGCGAGGTCTTCAACTGGGTCGACCGCGTCTCCATCGAGCTCACGACCCAGATGCTGGCCACGCTGTTCGACTTCCCGTTCGAGGAGCGGCGGCGGCTCACCCATTGGTCGGATGTCGCCACCTGTCTGCCGATGCCCGGCGCGCTCTGCGAGACCGAGGACGCGCGCCAGGCCGAGTTGATGGAATGCCTGGCCGTCTTCACCGACCTCTGGAACCAGCGGGTCAACAAGCCCCCGGCCGGCGACCTCGTCTCGATGATGGCCCACAGCGACGCCACCCGGGACATGACGCCCGACGAATACCTCGGGAACATCATCCTGCTGATCGTCGGCGGCAACGACACCACCCGCAACTCGATCAGCGGCGGCCTCTATGCCCTCAACAAGTTCCCGGCAGAGTACGACAAGCTGCGCGCCAACCCGGGCCTCATCCCCAACATGGTGCCCGAGATCATCCGCTGGCAGACGCCGCTCGCCCACATGCGCCGCACCGCGCTCGTCGACACCGAGATCGCCGGCCAGCCCATCGCCAAGGGCGACAAGGTCGTCATGTGGTACGTCTCGGGCAACCGCGACGAGGCTGTGATCGAGAACCCCGAGGCCTTCCGCATCGACCGCGAACGGCCCCGCCAGCACCTGTCGTTCGGCTTCGGCATCCACCGCTGCGTCGGCAACCGCCTGGCCGAGCTGCAGCTCAAGATCGTCTGGGAAGAGATCCTCAAGCGCTTCCGCCACATCGAGGTCGTCGCCGAACCCAAGCGCGTCCGCTCCAGCTTCGTGAAGGGCTACGAAGAGCTGCCCGTCGTCATCCACGCCTAGGCGCGGACGAGGTGGACTCCTTGATCTTCTGGATGGCGGGCGTGGTCGTGCTCGCCGTCGGCTATCTCCTCGGGTCCACGCCCACGGGCTATTTGGCGGGGAAGCTGCTGAGGGGCATCGATATCCGCGAGCACGGCTCCAAATCCACGGGAGCCACGAACGCACTGCGGACCCTGGGAATATGGCCGTTCTTCGCAGTGCTCCTGGTGGACGTGCTGAAAGGCGTGGCGGCGATCGTCTTTGCCCGCTGGTTCTATTCCTGGGTCTACGCACTGCCGTCCGTGACGCCACCGACGGCGCCCGATCTGCAAACCTGGACGCCTTGGGCTATCTGCCTGGCCGGGCTTGCCGCGTTGCTGGGGCACAGCCGTTCGATCTGGCTGAATTTCACCGGCGGCAAGTCTGTCGCAGCGGGGTTGGGCGTGCTGCTGGCGATGGCTTGGCCGGTCGGCCTGGGGGCCTTGGCCGTGTTTGGTGTCGCGGTGGCGGTCTTCCGGATCGTGTCCCTGGGTTCGATGCTCGCGGCGCTGACGGCGATCGCCCTGATCTTCGCCTTGGAGCAACCCCTGCCCTATCGGCTGCTGGTCATCGCCGGCGGGGCCTACGTGATCGTCCGCCACCGCGCCAACATCCGGCGGCTGCTGGCGGGGACGGAGCCGCGCGTGGGGCCAGGCAGCCCCGTGACCTGACTTCAGATCAGGAACTGGCGCTCGGGATCGTCCTGCGGGACCAGGGTCCCGTCGGCCATCCTCACCACCGCTCCGTCCGGGGCGTATTGC
Source organism: Phenylobacterium sp. (assembly GCF_036402295.1). GTDB lineage: Bacteria > Pseudomonadota > Alphaproteobacteria > Caulobacterales > Caulobacteraceae > Phenylobacterium. Next base: position 6,191 of record NZ_DASWTE010000170.1, on the reverse strand, counting down.
AGGATGTAAGCCTTGCGCACGGCGTCGCTGGTGTTCGGTCCCGTCCGGTGCGGGGCCAGCGACGAGAACACCACCACGTCACCCACCTTCGCCGGCGCCGGGACGGCGCCCGGCGCGCGCTCCAGGCAGACGAGGCCGATCTCGGTGGGCCAGTGCTCCAGCGTCCCCAGCTTGTGCAGGCCGGGCGCAATCCACGGGCAGCCGTTCGTCTCGTCCACGTCCACCAGCGGCGTCCAGAACGTCAGGTACTGCTGTGGTTCGACGAACGAGTAGCCGTTGTCCTGGTGCCAGGGGAATTCCTGGGCCTTCTCGGTCTTCTTGTAGACCGCCTGGTCCCAGTAGAGCCGCACAGCCGGTCCAATGAGGTCGTGGCAGACGTCGCGGATCGCCGGGTGGGCCGAGAAGGCCTTCAGCGCCGCCGATTTCTTGACCAGGTGCAGGGTGAAGGTGATCGCGTCGGCGTCGGTGAGGCGCACCTTGCCCCCCTTCGCTTTGGCATAGGCGACATGTGCCTCCTCGAACGGGTCGATCGCAGCCCGCACCGCGGCGATCTCCTCGGCGGTGAAGGCATTCCGCAGTACGAAGAAGCCGTCCGCGTTGAACTGGTCGACCTCGGCCGGGGTGAGGCGCTTCAGCCCCTCGCGCCGCGCCTTCACCCACGCGAAGTCCCGGTTCAGAGGATGCCTGCGCGCACCGGCCTCCGGCAGCTTTCCTGCGTCGTCCATGGCCGACAGCAAATCCCGCCGATAGGCCGGAGTCGAGCCCCAACGCAAGTTCGCGCAACCGCGCTCGCGTAGCGTGAGCATCCGATACCAATCAATCTCGAATTGTCTCCGCTCGCTGTCGTTGTATGGTGAACCGGTGAGTGTTTGAGTGGCTGGGGGCAGCGACTCGGTGAAAGCGCCGGCGTGGAAGATGTTCAGGGGTATTCCATCGCCGATGGCGGTGCTTGCGGGCGTCGTGGGCGGCAGCCTGCTGGTCCTCGGCCGCATCCCGCTGCAGACCCTCCTCGGTCCGAACGCACCCTTCATCATGGCGTGGCCGGGGATCTTGCTGGCCGCCTTCCTGGGGGGCTTCTGGCCCGCGGTCCTGGTGACCGGGCTCAGCATGCCGGTGGCGCAATGGGCGCTGAAGACCGCCGACGCGAGGCCGATCGGCCCCGTCGGCCTGATCATCTTCGCCGCGTTCGGCCTCGTCTTCGCGATCGCGGGCGAGGCGCGGCTGCGCGGCCTCCGGCAAGCCCGACTCTATGCGGAGCGCCTGGCGCGGACCCAGGAACAGCTCGTCCAAGTGGCCCGTCTGAACGCCATGGGCGAGATGGCCGGCTCGCTGGCGCATGAGCTCAACCAGCCGCTCACCGCCATCGGAAACTACATCAGCGCCGCACAGCAGCTGGTAGGCCGCGACCCCTCCAACCCAAGGGTGACCGAGCTCCTGCAGAAGGCCGGCGACCAGACGATCCGCGCCGGCCAGATCGTCGCCCGGGTGCGCGCCAACGTCGACCGCGGCGAGATCGAAGCCTCGGAACATTCGCTGGCAGGCCTCGTGCAGGAGGCGGTCGACGTCGCCACCGCCGGCGTCGCGCGGGACGGCGTCGCGATCCGCTACGACTTCGACCGCGTCGCCGACGCGGTGATGGCCGACCGCATCCAGGTCCAGCAGGTGGTGCTGAACCTCGTGCGCAACGCGGTCGAGGCCATGGCCCAGTCCCCGCGGCGCGAGCTGCGGATCGGCAGCCGGGCGACCGACCCGGGCTTCCTGGAGGTGCACGTCGCCGACACCGGGCCGGGCATCGCCCCCCACGTCGCCGATCGCCTGTTCCAGCCGTTCGTCTCGGGCAAGGCGGATGGCATGGGCGTCGGCCTTTCGATCTCCCGCAACATCATCGAGGCGCACGGCGGCCGCCTCTGGGCCAGCGACAACAGCGACGGCGGCGCCACCTTCCACTTCAGCCTGCCGCGGCCCGCCGCGCCGGCGGAGGCCTGAGGCCATGCCTGTCGTTCATGTCATCGACGACGACGATGCGGTGCGCGAGTCGCTGGCGCTGCTCATGGAAGCCGCGGGACTGACCGCCCACGCCTACGCCTGCGCCGAGGACTTCCTGGACGCCGTCGAGCGGGCCGCGCCTGGCTGCGTGATCACCGACGTGCGCATGCCCGACATGAGCGGCATCGATTTGCTGCACAGGCTCAGCGACCGGCTGGACCAGTTCCCGGTGATCGTGCTGACCGGCGAGGCTGACGTGCCGATGGCCGTCGAGGCGTTGAAGGGCGGTGCGCTGGACCTGATCGAGAAGCCGTACGCCGCCGGGGCCATCCTCGCGGCGGTGACCGGCGCGCTGCGCCAGCTCGAGACGCGCCGGGAGCGCACCAGCCGTCGCGCCGAGAGCTCCCAGCGCCTGGCCGCGTTGTCGGCCCGCGAGCGCGAGGTGCTGCAGGGCCTTCTGGCCGGCAACTCCAACAAGGAGATCGCCCGCGACCTGGCGATCAGCCCGCGCACCGTCGAGGCCTACCGCGCCAACCTGATGATGAAGATGGGCGCGGAGAGCCTGTCCGAACTGGTACGCATGAGCCTGGACGCGGAGGGGTCGGAGTAGGGGCTGCGCAGTGCCCACTCAACATTGTCATCCCGGTTTTGGCCGCAGGCCAAAGACCGGGACCCATTGAGCGCTGCGCTGGGAAGGATGCTCAGCGTCGCCGCTCACGCCCTTCCACGAACTCAGAGTCCAATGGGTCCCGGTCTTCGCCTGGCGGCGAAACCGGGATGACAAACGTGGGTGTGCAGCGGTTCTCCGCTCAGCCCCGCCCCAGCGCCTCGCTCACCGCGTCGATGAACGCGTCCGGCGCGAAGGGTTTCTCGATCAGCGCCGTGGCGCCGCGCGCCACGGCCTCGGCCGCCATGGCGCGCCCGCCGCGGGCGGTGGCGACGATCACCGGCAGGGTGTGGCCGCGGGCCCGCAGCGCGGCCAGGAGTTCGAGGCCGTTCATGCCCGGCATCTGCACATCGGTCACAACGCAACCCTCGGCCCCGTCGGCCAGCGCCGCGAGGAAGGCGCGCGCCGACGCATAGGTCTCGACCGGCACGCCGCGGATCTCCAGCAGCACCGCCAGCGAGTCCCGGACGGCGTCGTCGTCGTCGATAATGTGGACGGCCCGGGGGTGGTCCATGCGCGGGGGAATCCGTTTCGCGGACGCTGTCGTTGCGACCCGCAATGTCCCCGGGACCGGCGGATTTCGAAATCCCGGTCGGTCCCCTACGGGAAACTACGGTAGCCCCAGGCCTACCCCTTCGACGGCCTGGCCGTGCTGCCGCGGACCGCCAGCGCATGCGGTAGCGTCACGTGCTCCAGCGCCTGGGCGCGGCCCGAGAGGATGTCGAGCAGCAGGCGCACCACCTCGTGGCCGATGCGGTCCATGGGCTGACTCACCGTGGTCAGCGGCGGGTCCAGATGCTGGGCGAAGCGGATGTCGTCGAAGCCCACCAGCGACACGTCGTCGGGGCATTTCAGGCCGGCGCGTCGGATCGCCTCCAGCGCGCCCATCGCCATCTCGTCGCTGAAGCAGAAGATCGCCGTCGGCCGTTCGCCCGTGGCCAGCAGGTCGGTGGTCTCGCGCAGGCCCGATTCGATGGAGAAGTCGCCGATGGCCACCCGCAGGCCGCCGGTCCGGCCCGCGGCCTCGGCCGCCTCGCGCACGCCCGCCAGGCGGTCGCGGCTGAGCGGGCTCGCCAGCGGCCCGGTGATGACGCCCACCGCGCGGTGGCCCAGGCCGTAGAGGTGCTCCATCGCCTCGGCGGCGGCCCGCGCATTGTCGATGTGGGCGCCGGAGACGCCCAGGTCGGAGCTGTACTCGCAGCCGTTGACGATCGGCGTCCGCGCGCCCTTCTTCGCCACCATGGGGGCCAGGGTCTGTGGCAGGCGATGACCCAGGAAGATCAGCCCGTCGGCCTCGCGGCGGAGCAGCATCGCCGCATACTCCTCCTCGCGCTCGGCCTCGTGGCGGGTGTCGCCCAGCAGCACCGAGTAGCCGGCCGCCCGCGCCGCCTCCTCCACGCCGCGGATCACCTGGCTGAAGAACGGGTTCGAGATGTCCGGCACCGTGACCAGGATCTTCTCGGTCTTCAGCGTGCGCAGGCTCTTGGCCGCGAAATTCGGCTGGTAGCCGAGGCTCGCCACCGACTTCATCACCCGCGCGCGGGTGGCCTCCGCCACCAGCTCGGGTGCGCTCAGCACCCGAGAGACCGTGGCGGTGGAAACGCCGGCGTCCCGGGCGACGTCTTGAATCGTGGCCATCGCACCGACACTGGCGACAAGGGCAAGTCATTTCAAGGCGCAGCCGTACGGGCGCGACCGGCCGGAATGGATTGCCTCCCGCCAGCACCGTTGCTACGAATGAATTCGATTACATCGGAGGCCGGGACCAACCCCGCCGCGATGCGCCGGAGGCTCTCCCGAGCCTCCGTCACTTTGGGGTTGAGCGCGGTCCGCCGCGCTCTGGCGCCTGGGAGGGGCCGGACTGCATGGGCGTACGCACGCGGCTGTTCGTGATGATGGTGCTCCAGCTCGCCGTCTGGGGCGCCTGGGCGCCGAAGCTGTTCCCCTACATGGGGATGCTGGGCTTCGCGCCCTGGCAGCAGTCGCTGGTCGGCAGCTGCTGGGGCATCGCCGCCGTCGTCGGGATCTTCTTCTCCAACCAGTTCGCCGATCGCAACTTCGCCGCCGAGCGCTTCCTGGCGGTCAGCCACGTCATCGGCGGCCTGGCCCTGGTCGCGGTGGCGTTCTCCACCAGTTTCTGGCCGTTCTTCGCGGCCTACCTCGTCTACAGCCTGCTCTACGTGCCGACCCTGTCGGTCACCAATTCCATCGCCTTCGCCAACCTGAAGGACCCGGCGCGCGAGTTCGGCGTGGTGCGCATGGGCGGGACGGTGGGCTGGATCATGGTCAGCTGGCCCTTCATCTTCCTCCTGGGCGCGCAGGCGACGGCGTCCGAGGTGCGCTGGATCTTCCTGGTCGGCGCCATCGTCTCGTTCGCGCTCGCCGGCTACTCGCTGACCCTGCCGCACACCCCGCCCAAGACCGACGGCGGGCCCGGCGTCGACAAGCTGGCCTGGCGCGAGGCCGTGAAGTTCCTGGGCGTGCCGTTCGTCGCGGTGCTGTTCCTGGTCACCTTCATCGATAGCGTGGTCCACAACGGCTACTTCGTGATGGCCGACGCCTTCCTGACCAACCGGGTGGGCATCGCCGGCAACCTCTCGATGGTGGTGCTCAGCCTCGGCCAGATCGCCGAGATCGTGACCATGCTGATCCTGGGTCCGGTGCTGGTCCGGCTGGGCTGGAAGCTCACCATGATCATCGGGATCCTGGGCCACGCCGCCCGGTTCGCGACCTTCGCGTTCTTCGCCGACAGCGTGCCCACGATCATAGCGGTCCAGCTGCTCCACGGCATCTGCTACGCCTTCTTCTTCGCCACCGTGTACATCTTCGTTGACGCCGCCTTCCCGAAGGACGTCCGGTCCAGCGCCCAGGGCCTGTTCAACCTCCTGATCCTGGGCGTCGGCAATGTGGTGGCGAGCTTCCTGTTCCCGTCGCTGATCGCCCGCTTCACCGCGGACGGCGTGGTCGACTACCAGCGGCTGTTCCTAGCGCCTACGGCCATGGCGCTGGCCGCCGTCCTGCTGCTGGCCGTGTTCTTCCGTCCGCCCGAGCGCGCCCCCCAGGCCGTGGAAGCGGCCGCGTGAGAGGAGATATGAGCGTGCATACCCGCAGGAGCGTCCTTCTGGGAATGGGAGCGGCCATGAGCGCAGCGACGGGGGCCGCCACGGCCCAGCCCTTCTTCAAGCAGGCCGGCCTGCCCATCGGCATCCAGCTCTACACCCTGGGCCCGGCGGCGGCCGTCGACCTCGACGCCTCGCTGAAGTCGCTGGCCGACATCGGCTACAAGACCGTCGAGCTCCCCGGCCTCCTCGGCAAGAGCCCTGCGGACATCAGGGCCGCGCTGGATCGCGCCGGCCTCACGTGCCCCAGCGTCCACATCCAGCCGCGCGGCCGCGGTGGCGCGGACCCCACGCTGGACGGCGACCTCGGCAAGCTGGCGGCCGCCCTGCACGCCTTGGGCGCCAAGGCCGCCGTGGCGCCGATCTGCTTCTTCCCCGACCGGCTCGAACTCAAGCCGCAGGCGGGCGAGGACATGGGC
>NZ_DASWTE010000169.1:0-6683 GCF_036402295.1 Phenylobacterium sp. | reverse complement strand
GCGCGGCGGCGGGCGGAAAGCCTGACCGACGTGCCGATCTCCCTCACCGTGCAGACCGGCGAGCAGATGGAAGCGCGCGGCGCGCCCGACATCACCTCGCTGCAGCGCGTGACGCCGAACCTGACGCTGCAGGTCTCGCGCGGCACCAACTCGACGCTGACCGCCTTCATCCGCGGCGTGGGCCAGCAGGACCCGCTGTGGGGCTTCGAGCCCGGCGTCGGCCTCTACATCGATGACGTCTACGTGGCCCGCCCGCAGGCCGCGGTGCTCGACATCTTCGACGTCCAGCGTCTGGAAGTGCTGCGCGGTCCGCAAGGCACCCTCTACGGCCGCAACACCATCGGCGGCGCGATCAAGTACGTGACCGCCAAGATCGAGGGCGATCCCCAACTGAAGCTGAAGGGCGCCTACGGTTCGTACGACCAGAAGGACATCGTCGCCTCGGCCAAGGGCCAGGTGACCGACTGGCTGGGCCTGGGGCTGACCTGGGCGTCGTTCAATCGCGACGGCTTCGGCAAGAACCTGACGACCGGCGCCGAGCACTACGACAAGGACGTCGTGGCCGCGCGCGCCACCGTCGAACTGACGCCCACCGACAGCCTGTTCTTCCGGCTGTCGGGCGATATCGTCACCGACCGCTCGAACCCGCGCCACGGCCACCGCGAAGTGCCGGCCCTGAACGCGGCCGGCCAACCGATCGCCGGCGGCGAGGTGCTGTCCGACGTCTACGACACCAGGGCCGGCGCCGGCGACAAGAACACGGTCGAGGCCCGCGGCGTCTCGTTCCTGGGCGAGTGGACGGCGAGCGAGGCCCTGACCTTCAAGTCGATCACCGCCTACCGCGCCGGCGAGACCGAGGGTGTCATCGACTTCGACAACCTGCCGGCTCCGATCCTGGACATCCCGGCGCGCTACAACGACCACCAGTTCACCCAGGAATTCCAGGCGCTCTACACCGGCGACCGGATCCAGGGCGTCATCGGCCTCTACTACCTGAACGCCACGGCGGCCGGCGCCTTCGACACCGTGCTCAGCCAGGCCAACCTCAGCATTGCCACGGCCGGCGCAGTCGACACCAAGAGCTACTCGGCCTTCGCCGACGTCAGCTACGACGTGACCGACCAGCTCCACATCTCTGTGGGCGGCCGCTACACGCGCGACAAGAAGACCGGCCAAGTCTACCGCCAGAACTTCACGGGCATCAAAACCCGCCTGTTCGGCAACAACGCGGCCGTCCCCGGCCTGGTCCGCTCGAACTTCGTGAGCTCCGACACCTATGAGAAGTTCACCCCGCGGGTGAGCGTCAGCTACGACCTCACGCCGGACGTCACCGGCTACGTGTCCTACAGCCAGGGTTTCAAGTCGGGCGGCTTCGACATGCGGGCCGACGCGATCCTCACGCCGAGCTCGGTCAACGGCTACCAGCCCGAGAAGGTGGAATCGTTCGAGGGCGGCCTGAAGGGCTCCTTCTTCGACCGTCGCCTGACCCTCAACTCGGCGGTCTTCTACTCCAAGTACAAGGACCAGCAGATCACCCAGCAGACGCCGGTGGGCGCTTCGATCGCAAGCCAGGTGCTGAACGTCGGCCGCAGCCACATCTACGGCGCCGAGCTGGAGGGCGTCGCTGTCTTCACCTCGAACCTCAGCGCCAACTTCTCGCTGGGCTACACCAAGGCCGAGTTCGACGAGTACAGCGCCCTCGACCTCTCCGTGTCCCCGCCGGTGGTCCGCGACTTCTCAGACAGCCGTGTGTTCCAGAACACGCCGGAGTGGAACGGCTCGGTGAGCCTGAACTGGCGCCACGACCTGGGCGACCACGGGACGATCGCCTTCATCCCCTCGGCCGCATACCGCTCGTCGTTCAACATGTTCGAGATTCCCTCGCGGCTGGACCAGGACAGCTACTGGCTGGTCGACGCCAGCATCGTCTGGACCTCGGCCGACGACCGCTACCGCGTCGGCCTGCACGGCAAGAACCTGGGCGACGAGGAGTACCGCATCGGCGGCTACAACTTCCCGCAGACGGCCGGGGTCCTGTTCGGCAACTCGGTGACCGCCTACTACGGCCCGCCGCGGACCTTCACCCTCTCGGTCGAAGCGAAGTTCTAGGTCGTCGTGCTCTCTCCCCCTTCCTCCTCGATGGAGGAAGGGCCGGGGATGGAGGTGTAGGCAGGGCGGCGGAGGTAGCGGCCTCGTTCGGCGCCGGCGCCTCCTTGTGATCCCCTTCGGCGCAACAGCCACACCTCCACCCAACCCTCCTCCATCGAGGAGGAGGGCTTCTGAAGGGGGATCCCATGACCCAGCGCTACCGGATCGTCGTGCTGGCGGTCCTGATCCTCGCCTACACGTTCAACTTCCTGGACCGCCAGATCCTCGGGATCCTGGCTGGGTCGATCAAGAAGGACCTGGGCCTGACCGACAGCCAGCTCGGCCTGATGGGCGGGCTGGCGTTCGCGCTCTTCTACACGGGCCTCGGCGTGCCGATCGCCGCGCTCGCCGATCGCTGGAGCCGCACCTGGATCATGACCGGGGCGCTCACGCTGTGGAGCGGCTTCACCGCCGCCTGCGGCTTTGCCGGCGGGTTCTGGCAGCTCTTCCTCTGCCGGATGGGGGTCGGGGTCGGCGAGGCGGGCGGCGTGGCGCCCGCCTATTCCCTGATCAGCGACTACTTTCCGAAGGAGCAGCGGGCGCGGGCGCTGGCGGCCTATTCCTTCGGCATCCCGATCGGCTCGGCCCTGGGCATCCTGTTCGGCGGCCTGATCGCCGCGACGATCGACTGGCGGGCGGCGTTCATCGTCGTCGGCCTGGCGGGCGTCGCCCTGGCGCCGATCTTCCGGCTGGTGGTGAAGGAGCCGCCCCGCGAGGTCGCGGCGGCGTCGGTTCCTGCCACGGGGGGTATCCGGAAGCTGCTGGCCAAGCCCAGTTTCTGGCTCATCTCGCTGGGCGCGGCCGCCTCGTCGGTCTGCGGCTACGGCGTCGCCTTCTGGCTGCCCAGCTTCTTCGAACGCAGCCTGGGCATGGGCCTGGTCGACCGCTCGCTGTTCCTGGGCTCCATGACCCTGGTGGGCGGCGTGCTCGGCGTGTGGGCCGGCGGCGTGCTGGGCGACCGGCTGGGCCGGGCGCGGCCGGCGGCCTACCTGCTGGTGCCGGCGGTGGCCTTCCTGTTGGCGCTGCCGTGCTTCGTGCTGGCGGTACAGGCGAAGTCGCTGGTGCTGGCTTTCGTCCTCTTCCTGATCCCCACGGGGCTGAACCTGGTGTGGCTGGGACCCGTCATTACGGCGGTGCAGCATCTCGTCGCACCTAGCCATCGGTCCACCGCCTCGGCCTGCTTCCTGTTCGTGAACAACCTGATCGGACTGGGCCTCGGCACCTGGTATTTCGGGGCCGTGTCCGACGCACTGACGCCAATTTACGGAACGGAAGCATTGCGTTACGCGATCTACTCGGGCCTCGGCTTCTACGTGGTGAGCGCGTCCCTGTTCGTCCTGGCGGCCCGCGGTCTGAAGCACGACTGGGTGCCGTAACGGCACATATTTCACGCCTGCATGAAATTAGTGCTTGCGTGCAGTGCAGCAAAGTTGCATATGTGGTCTCGCCCTTTTGGGCGTTTCCTCCCTAATGAACTGCCGCGCCTTCGGGCGCGGCTTTTTTTTGACCTGGCGGCGGGGAGCAATCCGTGGCGTGTCGGGTCGCGCGTCAGACCTCGATCAACGCGTACTCGATCCCGAGGTCGCGGTTCAGCACGGGCCGAGACACGTTGTAGACCGGCACGCCGCCGGCCGTGCGGCCTTCATAGGCGCCGCGGTGCGCATGGCCGTGCAGGGCGCAGGTGACGCCCTCGAAGCGGTCGATCGTCTCGCCCATCCGCGCCGAGCCCAGGAAGGCGAAGATCTCGGGCGGCTCGCCCTCCACCGTGGCCAGCACGGGCGAATAGTGGGTGATCACCACGATCCGCTCGCTGCGCAGCATCCGCAGCGAGCTCTCCAGCTTGAGGTTCTCATCGACCGAGGCCTGGACGAAGGCCTTGATCTCGGGCTCGCCGAACGCCGAGAGCATGTGGCGGCCGTAGCCGCCGATGAAGCCCTTGCAGCCGGCGAACCCGACGCCCTCGATCTCGTAGGCCTCGCCGTCCAGCACGCGCATGCCGGCCTCGTGCAGGATGCGCGCGACCTCGGCCGGCTGGCCGCACTCGTAGTCGTGGTTGCCCAGCACGCCCACGACCGGGATCGTGCAGGCGCGCAGGTCCTCGGCCAGGATCTCGGCCTCGGGGGTCTTGCCGAAATTGGTCAGGTCGCCGCACAGCGCCAGCACGTCGGCCTCCTGGCTGATCTTCGAGAACAGGTCGCGGTAGGGCCGGTCCATGTTCTCGCCGACATGAAGGTCGCCGATGGCGGCGAGCCGGAGGGGCTTGGTCACCGCGACGGCGTCGTTGGCGGCGTCAGGCGATTGGCTCATGGCGCTCCTCCAGCCCTTTGCCCACCACGTCCGCGAAGCCCCACTCGGTGATGTCGATCAGGTAGTCGCGGGGGCTGAACATCCGCCCGCGGCAAACCCTCACGCGCGCCGGGGGCAGGGTGACCTGGGCGGCCAGCCGGTTGGTGAGTTCGGTCATCACCCAGCGGGGAATGAGGTCGCGTTCGGTCGGGTAGACGAATCGATAGTTCAGGAGGTGGATCAGCAGCACCTCCCAGTAGGGCTCCATGAGCCCGAGCAGCCGCTTCCAATCGATGCGCTCGGCCTGCCGGTAGAGCACGTGGACCACGTCGGCGCCGTCGTAGCGGTAGCGGTCCTGGATGAACATCTTCGAGACCACCAGCTCGGTGGGCGCGGTGATCCGCGCGCTGCTCCCGTAGACCTCGATGACGTCGTCCTCCTCGAACCACGCGTCGGTGACCGGCGCCGCGCCGTTCGACATGGCGAAGATCACGTCGAAGAACCGCTCCTCCTGCCAGACCTTGGCGATCCAGCGCTCGTCCTCGACGTCGGTGCGATAGCCCCGTTCCTGGAAGTAGCTGAGGATCTTCGGGAAATCGCCCGCCTTGCAGAAGACGTCGAGGTCCTTGGTCGGACGCACGATGCCCGTATAGGCGCAGACGGCGTAGGTGCCGGAGAGCAGGAACGGGATCCCTGACTCGGTTAGCAGCTTCAGGCTCTCCGCATAGAACGCCTCGGCGTCCGGCGGCGGCTCGAAGGAAGATGAGTCATAGGCCTGTGACATCGGGCCAAGGAACGGCAGCGCCGGGTCAGGGTTCCGGGCTCGTTAACTGTGCAGCTGCAACTTTCGGTCGACTTCCCGACACCCGCAGGTTTTGCTTCAAGCTAGACTGGAACCGTAGCCATAAGCCGGCGTTCCCTCGAAAGGCGGGGGTGTGACCGGCGCAGCACGCCGGGGTTCATCCCCGACTTCGCAGCTTTTCGGGGAAGCCATGCCTGCCACCGCCGCGACCGCCAGCAAGACCCGCCGTCCAGCCCCCACCCAAGAAAAAGAAGTCGACACAGCCCAACTCCTCGCCGCACTCCGGGCCTTCCGACGCGGCGATTTCTCAGTTCGGCTTCCGCGCGCCACCGGCGTCGCCGGCGAGATTGCCGAGGCCTTCAACGACGTCGTCGAACAGAACGACCGGATGACCCGCGAGTTCGAGCGCCTGGGCGACACCGTCGGGCGTCAGGGCAAGATCAGCCACCGCGCCCGCCTGCCGGCGGCGCAGGGGTCGTGGGCGGCCTCGGTCGACGCGGTGAACAACCTCATCACCGACATGATCCACCCGACCGCGGAAATGGCCCGCGTGATCGGCGCCGTGGCCAAGGGCGACCTGGGCCAGACCATGGACATGGACAATGAGGATCGGCCCCTGCGCGGCGAGTTCCTGCGCATCGGCAAGGTCGTGAACACCATGGTGGGCCAGTTGGGCTCGTTCGCCGCCGAGGTGACCCGCGTGGCCCGCGAGGTGGGCACCGAGGGCAAGCTGGGCGGCCAGGCCCAGGTGAAGGGCGTGACCGGCGCCTGGAAGGACCTGACCGACAACGTGAACTTCATGGCCGCGAACCTGACGGGTCAGGTGCGGAACATCGCCGAGGTGACCACCGCCGTGGCCAACGGCGACCTCAGCCGCAAGATCACCGTCGACGTGAAGGGCGAGATCCTCGAGCTGAAGAACACCATCAACACCATGGTGGACCAGCTCAACTCGTTCGCCTCGGAAGTGACCCGGGTGGCGCGGGAAGTGGGCACGGAAGGCAAGCTCGGCGGCCAGGCCCAGGTGAAGGGCGTCGCCGGCACCTGGAAGGACCTCACCGACAACGTGAACCTGATGGCCGCGAACCTGACCGGCCAAGTCCGCAACATCGCCGACGTGACCACCGCCGTGGCCCGCGGCGACCTGTCGAAGAAGATCACCGTGGAGGTGCGCGGCGAGATCCTGGAGCTGAAGAACACCATCAACACCATGGTGGACCAGCTGAACGCCTTCTCCTCGGAAGTGACTCGCGTGGCCCGCGAGGTGGGCACCGAGGGCAAGCTGGGCGGCCAGGCCCGCGTGGAAGGCGTGACCGGCGCCTGGAAGGACCTGACCGACAACGTGAACTTCATGGCCGCGAACCTGACCGGCCAGGTCCGCAACATCGCCGAAGTGACCACCGCCATCGCCAACGGCGACCTTTCGAAGAAGATCACCGTGGACGTG
>NZ_DASWTE010000168.1:0-24413 GCF_036402295.1 Phenylobacterium sp. | reverse complement strand
GCGCTCCGCGCCAAGGGCCTGCGCGTGGAGACGGACCTGCGCAACGAGAAGATCAACTACAAGATCCGCGAGCATAGCCTGGCCAAGACGCCGGTGATCGCCGTCGTCGGCCGCCGCGAGGCGGAAGAGGGCAAGGTTGCGCTGCGGCGCCTGGGTTCGGACGGGCAGCAGATCCTGACGCTGGACGAAGCGCTCAACGTCCTTGCCACGGAAGCCCTTCCGCCGGATGTTCGCAGGGGGTTGGAGGCCTGATGAACGGTATCGCCACACCTATCGTCGCCGCGGAAGCGGCGCCGAGCCGGGACTTCCTGCGGCCGCGCCGCAGCGTCTCGGTGGTGATGGTCGTCTACATGACAGGCGAGGCGCTGGAGCAGAGCCTCGCCTGCGTGCTGGCCGATCCCCTGGTGGACGAACTCGTGGTGGTGGACAACGGCTCGGCGCCCGTCCAGGCCGCGCAGCTGCGCGCGCTCAGCGAGCAGGACAGCCGCGTCGTCCTGGTGGCAGGCCAGGGCAACGTGGGCTTCGCCAAGGGGGCCAACCTGGGCGCGCGGACCGCCAAGGGCGACCTCCTGGTCTTCCTGAACCCCGACGCCTTCCTACAGCCGGGCTGCGTGGCGGCGCTGGTGCGCGAGATCGAGGACCAACCGGTCCCCAGCATCGTCGGCGGCCGGGTGCTGAACCCCGACCGCACCGAGCAGCGCGGCGCCCGCCGCGGCGAGATCACCCCGATCAGCGCACTTCTGTCGATGAGCGGCCTGGCGAAGGCCGTGCCCGCCTGGGGCCGCTTCGAGGTGCACTGGGAGCAGGACGCCTTGCCCGACCAGGTGGCGCCCGCCCCCACCATCTCGGGCGCCTGTTTCTGCATGCGGCGCGAGGACTTCGAGCGCGTGCAGGGCTTCGACGAGGGCTACTTCCTGCACGTCGAGGATGTCGACCTCTGCTGGCGCGTGCGCGAAGCGGGCGGCCGGGTGCTGTTCCACCCCAAGGCCGAGGTGATCCACATCGGTGGCGCGAGCCAGACCAGCCGGCTGAAGGTGGAGTTCCACAAGGGCGTCGGCCTGGCGCGCTACTTCCGCAAGCGCGCGGGCGCCAGCAAGGGCGCCAAGCTGGCCGCCCTGATCCTGGCCCCGCTCGTCATCGGCGCCGCCGTCGCCCGGCCGCTGATGCGGCGCGCGAAGAAGCGGGCCTAGGCGGGCTGCGGCTGCGCCAACGGGAAGCTCCCCGCGCGGGCCACTGACGACGCTACCCGCTTGCCCAGCAGGTCAGACGCCCAGTTGCCGATCTCGATGAGCTGGGGAAGGTCGTAGCCGGTCTCGAAGCCGGCGCGCTCCAGCATGTAGACCAGGTCCTCGGTGCCGATGTTGCCGGTGGCGTTCGGCGCGAACGGGCAGCCGCCCAGGCCGCCGACGCTGGCGTCCAGGACGTCGACGCCCGCCTCGACGCCGGCGAAGGCGTTGGCGAGGCCCGTGTTGCGGGTGTCGTGGAAGTGCAGCCGCAGCGGGATGTGCCCGGCGGCCTTCTTGGCGGCCTCGATGCGACGACGAACGGTCCAAGGATCCGCCACGCCGATGGTGTCGGCGAGCGCGATCTCGGCCACCCGCATGTCGGCGGCCGCCTTCACGATCTCGATCACCCGGTCCTCGGGCACCTCGCCGTCGAACGGGCACCCGAAGGCCACCGACACGGTCATCGAGACCGGCGGGTCCTCCTTCTTGCGGACGCCCATGATGTTGGCGAGGGCGGTGATCTGCTCCTCCACCGACGCGCCCTGGTTTCGGATTCCGAAGCCGTCGGTGGCGCAGACCACCACGTTGGCCTCGTCGCAGCCGGCGTCCAGGCAGCGCTCCCAGCCGCGCATATTCAGCACAAGGCCGATCCGCGAGCGGCCTTCCCTGCGCGGCAGGGCGGCCATGATCTCCTCGGCGCCGGCCATCTGCGGCACGCGCTTCGGGTTGACGAACGAGACCACCTCCATGCGCCGCGCGCCGGCGGCCTCGAGGCGCTGGATCATCTCCAGCTTCTGCTCGATCTCGAAAAGGGTCTTTTCGTTCTGCAGGCCGTCCCTGGGCCCCACTTCCACGATCTCGATACGCCGGCTCATGGCTGCAACTCCCTGATGGGCGCCATGTAGACCCTCAGCGTCACCGGATCACCCTTCGAATAGTTGATCCCCCTGATGACGGCCACTTCGTGCGCCCGGCCGCCGCGCGCCTCGAGCGCGTCGCGGAAGGCGGATTCGTCGGCTTGCTCGACGATGGCCGGGCGGTTCTCGATCACCGCCTGGGCGGCCTCTGCCGGGCCTTCGAGGCCGGTGTCGGTGCCGAGCGCGAAGACCAGGCTGGGCTCGGCGTAGCCCGCGACGGCGACCGGCGCCTCGGCGGTCCCCTGGCGCGGCAGCAGGCGGGCGCTCCCCATGGCGGCCTCGAGGCGGGCCGACAGCCACAGGGGATCGAGCCGGGGCGCGAGCAGGGAGGCGAGCGCGGCGTGGCCGAGCAGGCCCAGGGCGAGCGCGACGACGACGCCCGTCTCGACGGACTGGCGGACCAGGAGCCAGCCGCCCATCAGGCCCGCGGCGGCCAGCAGCATCGCCGCCAGGACCGCGGCCCAGGCGTCGCCGGCCGTCCCATAGAGCGAGAGCAGGTAGAAGACGCCGCCCGCCAGCGCGAGGCCGATCACCGCGGCGAGACCCGCGCCCAGCCAGCGGACGACGAGGCCCAGCGGCTCGGCAAGCGCGCGCGCGGCCAGCCAGGCGAGCGCGCCATAGGCCGGCATCAGGTAGTGCGGCAGCTTGGTCGGCAGGAGCTCGAAGACCAGCCAGGTCGGGACCAGCCAGGCGATCGCGAAGCGCACGCCCGGCTCGGCCCGGAAGCGCCAGGCCGCGACCCCCGCGGCGGGCAGCAGCAGCGTCATCGGGAAGGCCAGGATCGGCGTCAGCAGCAGGTGATAACCAGGCGGCGCGCCATGCGTCTCCTGGCCGCCGGCCAGCTTCGGCGCGAGGTCCGACCCCACCGCCTCGGTCCAGAAACCGCCGTCGGTGGCCACCGTTACCGCCCCGGCCCACGGCCCCACGACGGCGAGCACGATGATCAGGCCCCACCACCACTTCAGCGCCCCGATCCAGCCGGCCCGGCGGTCCCAGATGGCCAAGACAACCATGGCCAGACCGGCCACCATCGGCGCGACCGGCCCCTTGATGAGGATCGCGGCGGCCAGCGCGCCCCAGAACACCCAGATCACCCGCCGACCCGCCGGCGGCCCGCCCCGCCGCGCGGCGTAGAGGCGCGCGAGCGCGGCCATCGCGAGCGTCGTGGTCCCGGCCAGCGCCGCGTCGGTCTTGGCGATGAACGCCTCGGTCGAGAGCAGGAAGCTCGCCCCCAGCATGACGCCGGCCAGCGCCGCGGCGCGCCCGCCCAGGAACGCGCCGGCGCCCCAGGCGCAGGCCGCCGCCGCCAACATGGCGCCCAGCAGCGAGGGGATGCGATAGGCCCAGATCTGCCGCGCCTCGGGGCTGGACAGCACGCTGACGCTGGCCGCCTGCAGCCAATGGATGCCCACCGGCTTCTTGAAGCGGGGGTCGTCCTGGAAGCGGATCACGACATAGTCGTCGCTTTCCAGCATCTGGGCGGTCGCCTGGGCGAAGCGCGCCTCGTCGCGGTCGAGGACCGGCATGGCCATCAGGCCCGGCAGGCCGGCCAGGAAGGCGACGAACGCCGCCAGCGCCGGCCCCCGCCAACCGCCGCTCCACCGCGCCAGGGTCCGGTCGAGACTCATCGCCGCCGTGAATAGCACGATCCTTTCGCGCGCCGGCTTTTCCGCTATGGAGGGCCGGCATGGCTTCGGCGCCGGACATTTCCGTTGTGGTTCCCGTCTACGACGAGGAAGGCGCCGCGCCAGCCCTGGCGCGCGAGATCGCGGCCGCGTTCGCCGGCCGGTCGTTCGAGGTGATCTTCGTGGACGACGCCAGCCGCGACGACACCAGGGCTGCGCTGAAGGCGCTCGCCGCCGAGATCCCGCAGCTGCGCGTCCTGGCGCACCGGAAGAACTCGGGCCAGAGCCGCTCCCTGCGCACCGGCATCCTGGCGGCGCGGGGCGCGGTGGTCGTCACCCTGGACGGCGACGGCCAGAACGACCCTGCCGATGGCCCCGCCCTGGTCGACGCGCTCGCAGCCGGCCCGCCGGAACTCGCCCTCGTCGGCGGCGAACGCGTGAAGCGGCAGGACAGCCAGGCCAAGAAGTTCGCCTCCCGCATCGGCAACGGGGTGCGCAAGCGGCTCCTGAACGACACCGCCAACGACACCGGCTGCGGGCTGAAGGCGTTCCGCCGCGAGGCCTTCCTGCGGCTCCCCTACTTCGACCACATCCACCGCTACCTGCCGGCGCTGATGCTGCGCGAGGGCTACCAGGTGGCGTTCCGGCCTGTGAACCACCGCCACCGCCAGACCGGCCGATCGAAGTACACCAACCTCGGCCGCCTCTGGGCCTCCGCCTCGGACCTGTTCGGCGTGATGTGGCTGCAATCCCGCGCGCGGAACCCGGGCGGCGTGGACGAGGTCTAGGCCGGAACCCGCCCCAGCACCCCCTGGGCCACCTGCAGGCCCTGCTCCATCATCCCGGACACCATCGGCGCGACCGTGTCGGGCAGGACGTCGGCGCGCCAATCGAGCCGGCTCTTGCCGCCGCCGAGGTCGGTGACGGTGAAGCTGGCGCTGTGGTGCTCGAAATTGTCGGTGCGGACCGAATAGGCAAGGCGCCGGGCTTGGTCGTCACGGCCGAGAAACAGCTCTTTCACGACCATCCCGTTGGCGAACGTCACCATCCGCGCGCCGGGGATCAGCTCGACGTTGGTCACGAAGCCCGGGGCGAAGCGGCGGTGGACGGCGCCGAAGTCGGAGACGGCGTCCCAGACGGCGTCGGCGGGCGCATCGATGTCTATGGATCTGAGGATGGAGGCCATGGGCGGTTCCCTCTTGCTTGGAACCTCTAAGTGGCCAATCGCCCCGCCGGTTGCTGGCGGTAAACGGACGTTGTCAGTCAGGTGAACGCGGAAATGATCAGCGTGACGACGGCAATGTCGAAGGTGCGCGAGAGGAAGAGCAGCATTTGCCGGTCCGTGGCCTTGGGCGGTGGGTCCGAACACGGTTAAGCAAGACGGGCGCCACACGAGCCCACCCTATGGCCCTCTTCTTCGACGCCCCCTGGTTCGACGCAAAACTCGAGGAAAGGGGGCTTTCGCGCGCCGTCATGGCCGCCATCGCCGGCCTGACGGAGGCCGAGCTCGCGCTCGTCTTCAAGGACCAGCGGGAACTTTCCGCCGGGCAGGTGGCGGCCTTTGCCGAGCTCTTGGGCGTCCCGGCGGCCGAGGTGGCGCAGCGCGCGGGCGTGTCCACGCCGACGCCCGGGCAGGATGTGGGTGCGCGGATCGCGGCGCTGGAGCGGCGGGTGGCGGCGCTGGAGGCCGAGCTCGCCCGCATGCGCGGGGACGAGCGGGACTAGATCTCGGTCCGGGCCTGGCGGCCCTTGCGGGCGCGGCGGTCGTAGCTGCCTGACCATTCGACGCGGTTGTAGGCGTCGCGGGCCTTGTCCAGCAGCGGCGCGCCGGCGCGCAGGCCGCGGCGTTCGCCGACTTGGCCGAACAGCTGCGCGGCGAACTCGGAATCGCCCTTGCGGTGCTCGTCCTTGAAGGTGCGTGGACCGGTGACCGGCGCCACCGGGATCGGCAGGTTCGCGCCGCCCGCAGCCTGGGCCTCCGGGGTCTGTCCGGCTTCGGCCTTGTGGGCCCGGCGCACCAGCGCCGCGTGTCGCATGCGGTCAATGCGGGACATCATAGCCGCACAACCTGCAATGGACGGGCCAGGACCACGACTCAGCCTTTCGCGAGTTTGTCCAGCTGAGCCTGCATCTCGGCCATCTGCTTGCGCAAGGCCGTTAACGCTTCGTCCGAGCCCGACTCCGCTTTTGTCGCAGGCGCGGCGGGCGCGGGCTCGTCCGCCCGCGCCGGAGGTGCGTAGGCGAACGGCGAGAACATCTTCATCGCCCGGTCGAACAGCTGGAGGTTCTGCCGGATCTGCTCCTCGTAGGCCGCGATGCCGCCCGCCTGACCGAAGCTCGAGAGCTGGGTGCGCAGCCGCTCCTGCTGCTGGGTGAAGCTGGCGAGCGACAGCTCGAGGTAGCTGGGCAGGAAGGCCTGCATCGAGTTGCCGTAGAAGCTGATCAGCTGGCGGAGGAACTGGATCGGCAGGAGGCTCTGCCCCTGGCTCTCTTCCTCGAAGATGATCTGCGTGAGGACCGTGCGCGTGATGTCCTCGTTGGTCTTCGCGTCGTAGACGACGAAGTCGACGCCCTGCTTCACCATTTCGGACAGATGCTCGAGGGTGACGTAGCTGGAAGAGGCGGTGTTGTAGAGTCGCCGGTTGGCGTACTTCTTGATGACGACCCGCTCGCCAGGCGCTGTTCCCTTAGCGTCGGAGCCGGTCCCTTCGGTGTCGGCCATCCCTAATCCTTCATGCGGCCGGCCTGATGACTCGGCCGCCTTTCTGCACCGCAGTATCGCGGATGCGAGGCGATTAGCAAATGGCATCAACCAATTGGGGAAGCGGGCCTTGCCCTCACCCTGCGTGCGGTCGATAGAAGAGGTCTGGGCCGTCCGAAACCCTTAGGGATAAGCCAATGACCGACATCGTGATCGTCTCCGCCGCCCGCACCCCGGTGGGCTCCTTCAACGGCGCGCTGTCGAGCCTGCCCGCCCACGAGTTGGGCAAGATCGCGATCCAGGCGGCGGTCGAGCGGGCGGGGATAAAGGCCTCCGACGTCGACGAGGTGGTGCTGGGCCAGGTGCTGCAGGCCGGCGCCGGCCAGGGCCCGGCCCGTCAGGCCGCCGTCAACGCCGGCATCCCGGTGGAGAGCCCGGCCTGGAGCCTGAACCAGCTGTGCGGCTCGGGCCTGCGCGCCGTCGCGCTGGGCGCGCAGCAGATCAAGGACGGCGACGCCACGATCGTGATCGCCGGCGGCCAGGAGAGCATGAGCCAGTCGCCGCACGCCCAGCAGCTGCGCGGCGGCCAGAAGATGGGCGACCTGGCCCTGGTCGACACCATGATCAAGGACGGGCTGTGGGACGCCTTCCACGGCTATCACATGGGCCAGACCGCCGAGAACATCGCCGCCCGTTGGCAGATCACCCGCGAGGACCAGGACCGCTTCGCCGTCGCCTCGCAGAACCGCGCCGAGGCGGCCCAGAAGGGCGGCAAGTTCAAGGACGAGATCGTTGCGGTGACCATCAAGGGCCGCAAGGGCGACACGGTGGTGGACCAGGACGAATACATCCGACACGGCGCGACGATCGAAGCCATGGCCGGCCTGCGCCCCGCCTTCAACAAGGAAGGCTCGGTCACCGCAGCCAACGCCTCGGGCCTCAACGACGGCGCCGCCGCCCTGGTGCTGATGAGCGCCGACGAGGCCAAGAAGCGCGGCTTGAAGCCGCTCGCCCGCATCGCCTCGTGGGCGCACGCCGGCGTCGAGCCCGAGATCATGGGCACCGGCCCGATCCCCGCCAGCCGCAAGGCCCTGGAGAAGGCCGGCTGGAAGGTCGCCGACCTGGACCTGGTGGAATCCAACGAGGCCTTCGCGGCGCAGTCGCTCTGCGTGGTCCGCGAACTGGGTCTCGATCCCGAAAAGGTGAACGTGAACGGCGGCGCCATCGCCATTGGCCACCCGATCGGCGCCTCGGGCGCGCGGATCCTCACGACACTGCTGCACGAGATGAACCGTACCGACGCCCAGAAGGGCCTCGCCACGCTCTGCGTCGGCGGCGGCATGGGTGTCGCAATGTGTGTGGAAAAGGTCTGATACCGGACCGAACGACCGATCAACGGCGTCGCCGACTTAAGGAGACTGTAGAGGCATGGCCAGGGTAGCTTTGGTGACGGGCGGGACCCGTGGGATCGGTCGCGCGATCGTCGAGCGGCTGAAGGCCGACGGGATGCAGGTCGCCGCCGGCTACTCCGGCAACGACGAGGCGGCCGCCGAGTGCGCCAGGACCCTGGACATCATGGTGGTGAAGGGGAACGTCGGGAACTTCGCCGACTGCAAGCACGCCGTCGAGCAGATCGAGAAGCAACTCGGCCCCATCGACGTGCTGGTGAACAACGCCGGCATCACCCGTGACGGCGTCTTCCACAAGATGAACTCCGAGCAGTGGAGCGAAGTCATCCGGGTGAACATGGACTCGCTGTTCAACATGACCCGCCAGGTCATCGAGGGCATGCGCGACCGTGGCTGGGGCCGGATCGTCAACATCAGCTCGATCAACGGCCAGAAGGGCCAGATGGGCCAGACCAACTACTCCGCCGCCAAGGCCGGCATGATCGGCTTCACCAAGGCGCTGGCGCTGGAGAACGCCCGCAAGGGCGTGACCGTGAACTGTATCGCCCCCGGCTACATCGACACCGAGATGGTGCAGGCGGTGCCGGAAAAGGTGCTTGAGGGCATCATCGCCCAGATCCCGGTCGGCCGCCTGGGCAAGGGCGAGGAGATCGCCGACATGGTGGCCTTCCTCGCCGGCGAGCGCGCCGGCTACGTCACCGGGACTACACTGGCGCTCAACGGCGGCCAGTACATGGTCGGGTAGTCAACCCAACCGTGGCGGGATTCGGGGGTGAGGAACGGAACTGCGCACGCTTGTAGCGTTCGCGCCCCGTTCGCGTCCAAAAAGCGCCCCGATCCCGCGGCATCTGCTGAGCTGAGATGACAGGCGAGCGGACGGCGTCGAGGAGGGCAATCTGCGCGGCGCTAATGGGCGTCGCGGCGCTAAGCTTCGCCATACCCGCTGCGGCAGGCCCCGCCGACAAACTGCGCGACAGCCTTTTCAAGAACCGGCCGGGCGAGACCGCCCAGCCGCCGGTCGCCTGCTTCATCGGCGAGGACGGCCGGATCTTCACCCTCGACCGCACCCAGCCGGTGCCGATGCTGAAGTTCGAGGACAGCCCCGAGGTCTGGGCGCTGCTGCCGAGCCCGGCCCCGCGCGGCGACGTGATCTACAAGAACGACTTGGGCGAGCCGATGCTGCGGGCCACGCGGCTGGGCGGCTTCACCCTCTTCAGCGACAGGCGGCCGAGCGGCGAGGCCGTGTCGCGAGCCGCCGGCTGCGGGCCGCTGCGGCTGTTGTTCCTGAGCCCGCAGGCGCTGGGCCAACGGATGCTGCAGGCCTCCGTCCGCTCAGGCCGCGCCGCGCGGCGGCCGGTGGTGTTCGAGGCCGAGGCGACCCCCAACTCGGCCGCCCTCATCGCCGATTCGGCCGTGCTGGTGACCCTGGCGTTCCTGCGCCTCTCCACCCGCGACGGCGGCAGCGCGATCCTCTCGAAAGTGGGCAAGGTCCAGTTCGCCGAGGGCAGGAAGTCGTCCGCCAGCTACTCGAACGGCGTCCTGCGCATCGTCGTGGCCCCAAGCCAGGGCCTGGCCGGGCGCCCGTCGTCGGAAAAGGTCCTGAAGGTCCTGAAGAACGGCAAGTAGCCGCGCGCGCCGCAGGCGCAGTCATCAAACCGCAGAAAACGCAGAAAGGCGCGGAAGAGGCCGCACAGGCCGACGTTCTGCGTCCTTCCGCGTTTTCCGCGGTTGCTTCCTTAGTGCGCTGACGCGCTTAGCCCCTGAAGTTGTCCTTGGCCGCCCGCACGGCCGCGAACGCCTGGGCGTCGGGCTTGCCGGACGCGCCGACCCGGGCCGCCAGCGCCGGGGCGCGCAGGAACGGGTTGGTCGCCTTCTCCAGGCCGATGGTGGTGGGCACGGTCCATTCGCCGCGCTCGCGGGCCGCGAAGATCTGCTCGGCGCGGGCCTTCAGCGCCGGGGCGTCGTCCACCGACAACGCGAAGCGGGCGTTCGAGGCGGTGTACTCGTGAGCGCAGTAGACCGTGGTGTCCTCGGGCAGGGCCGCGAGGCGCTGCAGGCTGTCCCACATCTGTTCGGGCGTGCCCTCGAACAGCCGCCCGCAGCCCAGCGCGAACAGGGTGTCGCCGACGAAGGCGATCCGGTCAGCGGCGTCGAAGTAGGTGATGTGGCCCAGGGTGTGGCCGCCGGTGTCGAACACCTGGAACGCCGTCTCGCCGAGTTCGACGATATCGCCGTGGCCCACCTCGCGGTCCAGCGGCGCGATGCGGGTGACCTCCTTCGGCCCCACGATGGTGCAGCCGGTGATCGCCTTGATGTCGGCGTTGCCGCCCGCGTGGTCGGGATGCCAGTGGGTGTTGAAGATGAAATCGAGGTCCCAGCCCAGGTCCTCCAGCTCGCGCAGGATGGCGCTGGCCTCGGGCGTGTCGATGCAGGCGGTCTGGCCCGTGGCCTCGTCGCGGATCAGGAAGCCGTAGTTGTCCGAGAGGCACGGGAACTGGTGGATGGTAAGGGGCATGGCGATCCTCCGGGCTGCCCCACGATTTAGGGTGGCGGCGCGCCCGCGTCGAGCATAGCCAGAGGGCATGCGCCGCGATGTGCTCGAGCTTCGGCAGTTCTACGCCTCCGATCTGGGACGGGCGGCGCGCGCCATGGTCGAGCGCAAGCTGGTCGAGGCTTGGGGCGACGCCGCCGGCCAGGACGTCCTGGCCGTGGGCTATGCGACGCCGTTCGTGGCGCCCCTGATGCCGGGCGCCCGGCGCGTGGTCGCCGCCATGCCAGCGCAGCAGGGCGTCGAGGTCTGGCCGGCCGAAGGCAGGAACCTCGCCACGCTCACGCCCGAGGACGGGCTGCCCTTCACCAACGCCCTGTTCGATCGGGTGCTGGTCGTCCACGGCCTCGAGGAAAGCGCCGACCCGGTGGCCTTCCTCCGCGAAGTGTGGCGCGTGCTCGCGCCTTCGGGCCGGGCCATCGTCACGGTCGCCTCGCGCAACGGCCTCTGGGCCAACACCGAGAAGACGCCCTTCGGCCACGGCCGGCCCTACAGCCGCAGCCAGCTCGCCGAACTGCTGCGCGAGGCCGAGCTGGAACCGTCGGGCTGGACGCGGGCGCTGTATGTTCCTCCCGTCGGGTGGATGGCCCGATGGGCCGACGGGTTCGAACAGGCGGGCTCGCGGCTCTGGCCCGGGTTCGCGGGCCTGCTCCTGATGGAGGCGGTGAAACAGACATTCGCGGTCAAGCCGCAGCGCCAGCGGGTGCGCTCGGGCCGACCGGTGCTGCTGCCCGCGCCGGGCGCACAACCCGTCTCGCGGGAGCCGGCCCTGCGACAGCGCTTGGCGCCGCCGCGGCGAAGGTCTTAGCTGTGCTTCGTCTGAAGTCGAGCCGGAGGTCCTGAAGGGCGCATGAAACTGATCATCGCGATCATCAAGCCCAGTCGCCTCGACGCTGTGCTCGACGCTGTCACCGAGGCCGGCGCGTCGGGCCTCACCGTCACCGAGGTGCGCGGTTACGGCCGCCAGCGCGGAAAGACCGAGGTCTACCGGGGCGCCGAGTACGAGGTGAAGCTGCTGCCCAAGGTGAAACTCGAGATCGCCGTGCCGTCCGACATCGTCGAGGCGGTGATCGAGGCCATCCAGACCACCGCCAACACCAACAAGATCGGCGACGGCAAGATCTTCGTCCTCGATCTGGAGCGGGCGCTGCGCATCCGCACCGGCGAACAGGACGCCGCGGCGATCGCCGGCTAGGCCGATGCGCCTCATCCTCGGGGTCGCGGCTTGGGCCCTCGCGGCCGGCGCGGCCTCCGCCGCCGACATCACCGCGGCTCAGGCCGTCGAGGCGGTCCGCCGGCACGTCTGCTTCAGCAAGGTGTGGTGGGGCGACCCCTATGTGCGCCTGGGCCAAGGCGCCCACCTGGACGTCCGCCGCGACGGCCACACCGCCTATCTCTGGAGCGAGGACATGCGCGCCGTGCCGCGCGTGCGCCGCTGGGCCGACGCCTATGTGGTGGTGCTGCGTTCGGCCGGACCGGTGGTGACCCAACGGTCGGGCTACAACGTCGATCTGTTGCGCGGCGAACCCGGCTTCGAACGCGAACGCCGGCGGGTCTACGCGGCGCCCAGCCAGCGGATCCAGGTCGACCTGCCGGCGACCTGCGACCCGAAGTTCGATGCCGACGGGCCGGTGAAGGCCGAGATGCGGGCGGTGCTGGCCTCAAGCCTCACCAACGCGGTCCGCACCTGGGGCCGCCGCCCGGCCGGCGGACGCGTGCGCATGACGGTGGCCAACTTCAACGTCGACTACCCCGAGACCTTCGCCGTCCGCCAGGACACCGGCGAGGTGCTGCGCATCGGCCTGATGACCGGCGACCGCACAAGCTATACCGGCGGCGCCCAGAAGCAGTACGTGGTGGCGCCCGTCCCCCGCGGCCCGGCGGCGATCCTCCTGCGGCGGCTGGTCACCCGCTACGGCAGGGCCGAGACTATCTCTATGCGCTAGGGCGCGGGAACGCCCGCGCCGTCGCCCGAGGCCGTCTGGGCGGCCGTGGCGTCCTGCACGCGACCGCCGGCCAGGACGTTGGCCAGGGCGTAGTTGCCCTCGTGGCAGGCAAACTCGAAGAGCCGCTCGGTGGTGGCGCTGAACACCGTCTCGCCCTGCAGCGGCTGGATGTAGCGGCTGGGGTTGGAGATCAGGAAGCTGTAGTGCAGCTCGGTGGGCGACGTCCTTGTGAAGCGTTCGATCACCAGCATGTCCGCCTTGGGATCACCGTCGGGGGCGCCGACGACGGCCGGCGCAAAGTCGGTGGTCCGGACCACCAGCGTTTCCCCGTCCCACCAGCCGCTGGACGAGCCGGTGCGCGAGCGGACGGCGGCCTTCGCCCCGCGGTCGCCCTCGAGGCGCACGATGCGCA
This sequence comes from Phenylobacterium sp., assembly GCF_036402295.1. Classification (GTDB taxonomy): domain Bacteria; phylum Pseudomonadota; class Alphaproteobacteria; order Caulobacterales; family Caulobacteraceae; genus Phenylobacterium. The sequence continues at coordinate 11,629 of NZ_DASWTE010000168.1, read as the reverse complement.
ACTCGTTCATCCACTCCACGTGGATGACGACCGCCCCCGGCGCCTGGAGCAGCAGCAAGCCGTTGTTGTACGCGCCGACCTCGAGCGGCGCCCCGGCGGGCGCCAGGCAGCGCTCGCCATCCGGGCGCACCTCCGGATGGTCGAAGTTGGTCTTCGACCGCTCGCGGCGGGCCATGTTCGCAGCCTTGGCGGCGGCGGTGTAGGCGGGCTTGCCGTCCGCGGGCGCCACGATCCACGAGCTGCGCGGCTGACCTCGGATGCGGGCGAGCGGGACGTCCGTCTCCCACCACTCCGAATCGACGGCGCCGATGGCGTCGTTGGGGATCGGCGGCGGCTTGCCCCGATACTTGCGTTCGTAGGCCGCGGCTTCCGCTTCGGTGGGCACCAGGGTCTTCAGTTCGTCCGGCCGTTCGAAGGGCGTGAGTGTGTTGGTCGTCCACGCGCCTTCCAGCTGGGGGTCGCCCGCCGCCGTGCGCGGCGCGCGGTACTCCCCGCCGACCGCGCTCCCGGCCAACGCGAAGGCGAGGCACACCGGCAGCCAGTACGTCATGCGGGCGATACTGGAGGGCGGCCGCCGCCCTCGCAATCAACAGGGATTAGGTTCCCGGACCTCAGGCCGGCTTGCGCCGCTTGGGCTTCTTCGGCGCGTCCGCCGTCGGCAGGTCCACCTCGCCGAACAAATTCTGCTGCGGCGCCGAGGCCGGCGCCGGTTCGGCGCGGCGGCTAAGCAGGAAAAGCGCGGTCTCGGCGCGCCAGTTCTCCAGCGGCTGGCGCGGGTCGATGGGCCGGGCCGGCTTGCCGTCGGTGAGCGAGGCGCAGGCGTCGATGCGGATCTCCAGCGCGTCGCACAGGCTCACGAAGTCGCGCAGGGTGCAGAGGTGGATGTTGGGCGTCGAGTACCAGGGCTCGGGCAGGGCGCCGGTCTCGGGCATGCGGCCGCGCGAGAGCAGAGCCCAGCGGACCTTCCAGTGGCCGAAGTTCGGGACCGAGACCACCGCCTGGTCGGCGATCCGCAACAGCTCCGAGAGCACGTGCTTCGGCTCACGCATCTGCTGTAGGGTCTTGCTCAGGACCGCATAGTCGAAAGCCCGCGTCGGGAAGTGGTCGAGGTCGCGGTCGCCGTCGCCCTGCACGATCGCGAGGCCGCGGGCCAGGCCGGCGGCGACGCCCTCGGGGCTGATCTCCAGGCCCTGGCCGTCGACGTTCTTCTCGCGGGTGAGCAGCTCCAGCAGCTCGCCGTCCTCGCAGCCGATGTCGAGCACCCGCGAGCCCGGCCGCACGAGCTTCAGGATTTCGGCGAAATCCTCGCGAATGCCGTTCAAGCGAGACCCCGCGCCTGGGCCTGGGCGGCGAGGAAGCCCTTCAGCGTCTGGTCGAGCAGCGGCTCGTCCAGGAAGAAGGCGTCGTGGCCCTTGTCGGTCTGGATCTCGGCGAAGCTGGCGCGGCAGCCGGCGCCGTTCAGGGCGCGGACGATGTCGCGGCTCTCGGGCGTGGGATACAGCCAGTCGGACGAGAAGCTGAGCACACAGAACTTCACCCGCCGCGCGCGGACGAACGCCTCGGCCAGCACCCCGCCGTACTGCGCGGCCAGGTCGAAGTAGTCGAGCGCGCGGGTGATGTAGAGGTAGCTGTTGGCGTCGAAGCGGTCGACGAAGCTGGTCCCCTGGTGGCGCAGGTAGCTCTCGACCTGGAAGTCGGCGTCGAAGCCCCACGACAGGCCGTCGCGCTGGAGCTCGCGGCCGAACTTCCGCTGCAGGGCGGCCTCGGACAGGTAGGTGATATGCGCGGCCATGCGCGCGACCGCCAGGCCCTTCTCCGGTCGCACGCCCGCCGCAAGGTAGGCGCCGCCGCACCAGTTGGGGTCGGCCATGATCGCCTGGCGGCCCACTTCGTGGAACGCGATGTTCTGCGCCGAGTGGCGGGCGGCCGCGGCGATCACCACGGCGCTGAACAGCTTGTCGGGATAGTCCGCAGCCCACTGCAGCACCTGCATGCCGCCCATCGAGCCGCCCACGGCCGCGAAGAGGGTCTCGATCTCCAGGGCCTCGATCAGCATCGCCTGGGCGCGGACCATGTCGGCGATGGTGATGACCGGGAACTTCAGACCGTAGGGCTCGCCGGTCTTGGGGTCGGTCGACGCCGGGCCGGTCGTGCCCATGCAGCCGCCGATGACGTTGGTGCAGATGATGAAATGGCGCTCGGGATCCAGCGGCTTGCCCGGGCCCACGAAGCGGTCCCACCAGCCAGGCTTGCCCGTCACCGGGTGCGTCGAGGCCAGATGCTGGTCGCCGGTCAGCGCGTGGCAGACCAGCACGGCGTTGGTCCTGGCCTCGTTCAGCACGCCGTAGGTCTTGTAAGCGATCTCGAGCGGGGCCAGGGTAGCGCCCGAATCCAGGCGCAGCGGCCGGTTCGCCGGAAACCGCCAGGTCCCGCCGCCGGACTCGAAGCCCGCCTTGATGGGACCCTGCGCCGTCATGGCCGCGTTGGACCGCCTCCCCCGCAAGGTGTCAATGGCTTGCAGCCGAAGCAGCCTACGCTATGGAGGATTGGGGTAAGGGAGCGTCCATGGATCGGTTGATCCTCCTGCGGCACGGCAAGGCCGAATCGGATTCCGACAGCGGTGACGACTTCGACCGGCGGCTCGCCCCGCGCGGGGCGCGGGAGTCGGCCGACATGGGCGCGCGCCTGGCCGACATGGGCTTCCAGCCGCAGGTCGTGCTGGTGTCGCCGGCCGCCCGCGCCAAGGGCACCTGGGAGGCGGCGCAGCCCGCGTTCCCCGGGGCCGAGACCCGTTTCCTCGACCACCTCTACCACGCCGACTCCGAGACTATCCGCCGCGCGGCCGAAGACGCCGGCCAGGCCGCGGCCACGGTGATGATGGTGGGCCACAATCCGGGCATGCAGGAGCTGACCATCCGCCTGCTGCAGGAGGGCGCGGCCCCCGCGGGCCTCGTCGCCAAGGCCCAGCGCAACTTCCCGACCGCGGCGGCGGCGGTGTTCCTGTTCGATTCGAACGGCCGGCCGCACTTCGACGGCCTGTTCTACCCGGACCGCTGATGACGCGCATTTACAAGATCCTGCCCTACGCCGAGTGGACGGCGGCGGAGGCCGTGGGGCGCTTCGAGGGCTCGGCCGTGGACCACGAGGACGGCTTCATTCACTTCTCCACGGCCGCCCAGGCGGGCGAGACAGCGCGGCGGTACTTCGCGGGCATCGCCGACCTCGTGGTGCTGGAGGTGGAGGGCGACGACCTGGGCCCGGCGCTGAAGTGGGAGCCGTCGCGCGGCGGCGACCTCTTCCCGCACCTGTATGGTCCGCTGGAAACAGCTCACGTTCGCGCGGTGCACGAGGCGCCGCTGGGCGACGACCTGGTTCCCCGGACGCCCGCCCCATGACCAACGACCTCCACGGCCTCGCCACGCTGGCGATGCGGGGACTCGATCCCGAATACGCCCACGGCCTGGCCATCAAGGGGCTGAAGCTGGGGCTCGGCCCGCATGCGCCCTCCGATCCCCCGATCCTGGCGACGGAACTGGCGGGGATGCGCCTGCCCAACCCGGTCGGCCTCGCGCCCGGGTTCGACAAGGACGCCGAAGTCTACGCGCCCATGCTGAGGGCGGGCTTCGGCTTCGTCGAATGCGGCACGGTCACGCCGCTGCCCCAGGTCGGCAACCCGCGCCCGCGGCTGTTCCGGCTCTGGCAGGATCGCGCCGTCATCAACCGGATGGGTTTCAACAACCAGGGCCTCGAGGCGTTCGCGCAGCGGCTGGCCCATCGCCGCCATGGCGTGGTCGGCGCGAACCTGGGCGCCAACAAGGATTCAGTCGACCGGCTGGCGGACTACACTGCCGGCCTGCGCCGATTGTGGGGCATGGCGTCGTACTTCACGATCAACATCTCCTCGCCCAACACGCCCGGCCTGCGCGCCCTGCAAACCAAGGCGGCGCTGGAGGACCTGCTGGGCCGGCTGATCGCCACCGCCGATTCCCTGCCCCAGGGTGTGGCCGTCCCCATGTTCCTGAAGGTCGCGCCCGACCTGGAGGATGCCGAGATCGAGGCGATCGTGGAGACGGTGGCGGCGGCGGGCCTGGCCGGCGTCATCGTGTCCAACACGACGGTTTCGCGGCCGCCGTTGCGCTCGCGCCATGCGGTGGAGACCGGCGGCTTGTCCGGCGCGCCCCTCTTTGGCCCCTCCACCGAGGTGCTGCGCCGCTTCCGGCAGGCCGCGGCGGGGCGGTTCCTGCTGATCGGCGCGGGCGGGATCGGCTCAGGGGCCGACGCCTACGCCAAGATCCGCGCCGGCGCTTCGGCCGTGCAGCTCTACTCGGCCCTGGCGTACGAGGGACCGGGCCTCGTGGTGCAGATCAAGCGCGAGCTTGCGCAGCGCTTGCAGGCCGATGGATTCCGATCCGTGGCGGAAGCCGTCGGCGCGGAATAGCCTGGGCCGCTCAAATCGCTCCGCGTTGCCGGGGCCCGCAGGCTGCACTAATTCGAAAGGGACGATGGCGGACGCACCGACCGAAGCCCCGGAGCGGAACCGGCGCCGCCTCTTCTGGCCCGGCGGCCTCTCCGCGCGCCTCCTGGTCCTGACGGTCGTGTTCGCCGCGCTGGGCGGGGCCATGGCGATCCCGCCCGCGCTGGCCGCCTACGAGCGGCAATGGCTGCTGGACCGTGTACGCGCCGCCGAGCTCGCCTCGCTGGCCGCCGACGTGGCGCCCGACCGGGTGGTCTCGGAACAGCTCAAGTCGCAGCTGCTGGCCGGCGCAGGGGTCGAGATCGTGGCGGTGTCGAACGACGGCGTGCGCCGACTGGTGTTCGCCAACGCCCGGCCCTCGCGCCCGCCGTATGTGGTCGACTTGCGCCCCCGGGCGGCGGGCCTCGGCCTCTTCGCGCCCTTCCAGACCCTGCTGGGCTCGGGCGAGCGGGTGCGGGTGGTGGCCGAGCCGCGGTTCCGGCCGGCCGACTTCATCGAGTTCGTCGCCACCGACACCGAGCTGAAGCGCGCGCTGGCCAGCTACTTCTGGCGCCTCGTCGCCCTGGTGGCCGGCGTCGCGGCGCTGGCCGGCGTGATCGTCTATTTCGCACTGAACCTCTTCCTGGTCCGGCCGATGCAGCGGATCACCTTCGCGATGGAGCGGTTCCGCGCCGACCCGGAGGACCCCGCGGCGCGTATCCAGCCTTCGGGCCGCCGCGACGAGATCGGCCGCGCCGAGACCGAGCTCGGCCGGATGCAGGCCGACCTGCGCGCCGCGCTGAACTCCCGCGCCCGGCTGGCGGCGCTGGGCGAGGCGGTGGCGAAGATCAACCACGACCTGAAGAACATGCTGACCAGCGCCCAGCTCGCCTCCGAGCGGCTGGCCGCCTCGAAGGACCCCAAGGTGAGCCAGGCCCTGCCCCGCCTGGAGCGCGCGCTGGACCGCGCCGTCAAGCTGGCGGCCGACGTGCTGGTCTACGGCAAGACCCAGGAAGCAGCGCCCGAGCCGCAGACGGTGAAGCTGGCCGAGGCCCTGCAGGAAGCCGCCGCGGAGGCGCGGCTGCCTGATTCTGGTGTGAAGCTGGTGAGCAGGGTGGCCGCGGCCGACCAGGTCACCGCCGACCCGGACCAGCTGCATCGCATCCTCGTAAACCTGCTGCGCAACGCCCGCCAGGCCATCGAGCACCAGGCAAGCCGGACGGCGCCCGGCCGCATTGAGGTTTCGCTGGAGACCGTGGGCGGCTCCAGCCTGATCCGCGTCTCGGACAACGGGCCCGGCGTGCCCGAGCGCATCCGCGAGCGGCTGTTCCAGCCCTTCGCCGGTTCGGGCCGGCCGGACTCCACGGGCCTCGGCCTCGCCATCGCCCGCGAACTGGCCCAGGGCCACGGCGGCGACCTCAGCCTCTCGGTCACCGGCGACCAGGGCACGGTCTTCGAGCTCCGCCTCCCCGGCGCACCGAAGCCGAAGCTGCGGCGGACTCGGACGGCCGCTTAGCGACGCTGGCGCGTCAGCGCCGCAGGATTGAACCGGGAAAACGCGGAAAGACGCAGAAGGTCAGCAGCCGCCTCCGCGCTTTTCCGCGTCTTCCGCGGTTGGTAAAGGGAGCCTACGGCGCGCAGTGCCTCAGGGCGCCTTCGCAACCCCCTCGCGGCGTGGATCGGCGCCGCCGCGCAGGCCTTGCGGGGTGACCTCGATGCCGTGCAGGCCCGAGCCCTCGGCCCCGAAGCCGGAGCTCAGCTTCACGCCCTTCGCCTCCAGCTCGGTCCGCAGCTCAGGCGAGAACTTGTCGACCTCGGCGGCGTAGAAGCTGCCGCCGGCGATCAGGTTCGGCAGGTTGATCGCCTCCTGCACCGGCAGTTTCCAGTCCAGCACGCCCACCAGGACCTTCAGGTTGTAGGCCAGGATCGACGGCCCGCCCGGCGAGCCCATCGCGGCGACGAAGCGGCCGTCGCCGTCCAGCACGATGGCCGGCGCCATCGACGAGCGCGGGCGCTTGCCGCCCTGCACCGCGTTCGCCGCCGGCGCGCCGTCTCGGTCGCTGGGCGAGAACGAGAAGTCGGTCAGCTGATTGTTGAGGAAGAAGCCGTGCACCATCCGGCCCGAGCCGAAGGTGCTCTCCACCGTCGTCGTCATGGAGACGGCGTTGCCCCACTTGTCGACGATCACGAGGTGCGTGGTGCCGGCGACCTCGTTGGTGCGGTCCTGGGCGTACACCGGGGCGCCCTTGGGCCTGCCGAACGCCACCGAGGCGCTGGCCACAGGTCCGATCAGCTTGGCGCGGTCATCGAGGTAGGCCCGGTCCAGCAGGCCCTCCACCGGGACCTTCACGAAGTCGGGGTCGGCGATGTAGCGGTCGCGGTCGGCGTACATCAGCCGGCTGGCCTGGCTGAACAGGTACCAACCCTCGGCGTCGTTCGGGTGCTTGGCGATGTCGGTGCGCTCGAGCAGGCCCAGGCCCTCCAGCACCGCCGGTCCGCCCGACGGCGCGCCCGGCACGCAGACCACGTAGACGCGATAGGGGCGGCACAGCGCCGGCTCCGCCTTGGGCTTGTAGGCCTTCATGTCCGCGAGCGTCAGCGCCCCGGGCATGTCGCCCTCGCGCACCTTGGCGACGATGGCCTCGGCGATCGGGCCTTCCAGCAGCGCCTTCGGTCCCTCGGCGGCGATCTTGCGCACCGTGGCGGCGTAGGCTGGGTTCCTGAACGTGTCGCCGGCCTGGATCTTGGTCCCGTCGGGCTTGGTGAAGTAGGCGACGGCGTCCTTGGCGTTCGCCTGGCCGCCGCGGCCGTTCGCGGCCGCCGCCATCCGGCGCGGCACGGGGAAGCCGCCGTCGGCCAGCCGCTCGGCCTCGCCGAACAGGTCCTTCCAGGCCAGCTTGCCGTGCTGGGACTGCGCGAGCGACAGCATCGCCACCGCGCCCGGCACGCCGGTCGAGCGCCCGGTCAGGATCGCCTGGCCCTTGCCCATCGGCTTGCCGTCCGCGCCGTAGAACAGTTCCGGCGTCGCCGCCTTGGGCGCCGTCTCGCGGCCGTTGTAGGCGGTCACCTGCTTCGTGCTGGCGTCGTAGTAGGTCATGAAGGCGCCGCCGCCGAGGCCCGAGCTCTGCGGCTCCACCAGGCCCAGGACCGCCTGCACCGCCACCGCCGCGTCCACCGCCGATCCGCCTGCGCGCAGCACCTTCAGACCGGCCTCGACCGCCATCGGATTGGCCGCCGCCACCATCGCCTGGCCCTCGGCCGCCTTGGGCGCGGCCTGCGAGACGGCCGCGTTTGGAACGGCGCAGGCCGAGAGTAGTGCCGCGAGGGCGATGGGCAGGAACGGGGACTTCACGGGCGGACGTGCTCCAGGCAGCGGCGGGCGGCGTCACCATAGCGGGCGGTCATTGGACAACAAACGCTGCGGTGTGCGAGGTCCCACGTATGGACGTAAAGCCCCCAGGTCCAGGCCCGCGCAACCTGATCACCGACGTTCCCGGCCTGAAAGTTGGGCAGGCGGACGATGCGCGGGCGCGCACGGGCGTCACCGTGATCCTGCCCGACGACCGCGCCGTGGCCGCCTGCGACGTGCGCGGCGGCGCGCCGGGGACGCGCGAGACCGACGCGCTGTCGCCCGAGACCCTGGTGGATGCGGTGGACGCGATCGTGCTGGCCGGCGGCTCGGTCTACGGCCTGGGCGCGGCCGATGCGGTGACCGCCTGGCTGGGCGCGCGCGGCCGCGGCTACGGCATGGCGCCCGGCGTCCCGAAGTCGCCCGTCGTGCCGGCGGCGATCCTGTTCGACATGGCCAACGGCGGCGACAAGGCCTGGGGCGAGGATCCGCCGCACCGCGCGCTCGGCCGCCGCGCCGTCGACGCCGCGGGCCTCGATTTCGCCCTGGGCACGGCCGGCGCGGGCTATGGCGCCATGGCCGGCGGCCTGAAGGGCGGGACCGGCTCGGCCTCGGCCGTCACCGCCGACGGCTACACGGTGGGCGCCGTGGTGGCAGTGAACAGTTGGGGCTCGGTGATCGCGCCGGGCGGACGCAGCTTCTGGGCCGCGCCCTACGAACTGGCGGACGAGTTCGGCGGCCTGGGTTCGGCGGGCTTGCGCGCCGGCCCCGACGCATGGGGCTCGGCCAAGCGCCCGGCCGAGGCGCGCAACACCACCATCGCCTGCGTCGCCACGGACGCCATCCTCACGCCGGCCCAGGCCAGGCGCCTCGCCGTCATGGCGCAGGACGGCTTCGCGCGCGCCATCCGCCCGATCCACGCGCCCTTCGACGGCGACGTGGTCTTCGCGCTCTCGACGGCCCGCCGCCCGCTCGCCGACCCCGACAACTACACCCTCGCCCGCCTGGGCGCGCTGGCGGCCGACACCCTGGCCCGCGCCGTCGCCCGCGGGGTGTTTGAAGCCAAGCCGTGGCCGGACGCGTATGTCCCCTGCTGGCGGGACCCGCAGGGCTAGGTCCAGCCGCGATTCTGCAGCGCCGTCCGGCGGAAAAAGCGGATTCCGCTCGGCAGGGCCGCGCTCTAGGTTCAAAATAACGGGTTCGTTCAGGAGAGTACCAATGGGTCTGGGCCACAAACTCGCGCTGGTCGCGGGCGTCGCCGCATTTTCCACCACCGCTGTCGCTCAGCAGAAGGTCACCGGTCCGGTGGCCACCTACTGGATGAGCGCCCAGACCCAGACCGGGTTCGGGATGCCCGCCATGGGCGCGGGCGGCGGCGGCCAGCCGGACACAAGCGCCATGATGCGCGCGATGATGGGCGGGGGCGGCGCCACCAAGACCCTGCAACTCCAGCTGGGCTCGGGCCAGACCACCGGCGCGCCGGCCGCCGAGCACCTGCCGCCCCGCGGCCTGCAGGCGGGCCCGAGCCTGCCGCTGCTGACGCCGAAGATCCAGCCGGCGGTCCGCGATGAGAGCCCCAACTACGTGCCGCAGGAGTACCAGAAGCCCCGCGGCCGGATGCTGATCTTCTGGGGCTGCGGCGAGCGCGCCCGCCCCGGCCAGCCCTATGTGATCGACTTCGCCAAGATGGCCTCGGGCCAGCAGAACCCGGCCAACCTGTTCCGCGGCATCGACTACCGCCCGATGCAGCCCCCGTCGCCGCAGCGCAACCGCACCTACGGCGAGTGGCCCAACAAGGACACCCGCGACCTCGTGCCGGCGAACGGCTCGCTGGTCGGCCCCCACACGATCCAGGGCAACTACACCCCCGAGATCAGCTTCATGCTGGGCGAGGACCAGGACTTCCTGGGCCCCCTCAATCTAACCACCAACGCCCGCGGCTCCGGCGGCTGGACGAACCTCGGCTGGAACCTCGTGGGGAACGCCCAGGCCTACTACGCCTCGGCCGTGGGCGGCGGCGACGGCGAGACCGTGGTGATGTGGTCGTCGTCCGAGACCCAGGCCTCGGCGTTCTCCAACCCGGACTTCCTGAGCCAGGGCGACATCACCCGGCTGGTGGCCAACAAGACCCTGATGGGCCCCGCCACGAAGACCTGCGCGGTGCCGAAGGAGTTCATGGACGCCGCGCCCTCGGCGATGGTCCAGTTGGTGGCCTACGGCGGCGAAGCGAACTTCGTGCATCCGCCGCGGCCGACCGACCCCAAGGTGACCTGGAACCAGCAGTGGGCCGTGAAGGTCCGCTACCGGTCGGCCACCGGCGGCATCCTCGGCCAGGAGATGCCGAACATGGGCGCAGGCCGCCGCGCCGGCACGCCGACCCCGCAGCCGGGCCAGCCCCAACAGCCCCCGAAGCCGCCCAGCGCCGCCGACATCCTGCGCCAGGGCATCCTCGGCGGCGCCCTGCCGTTCCCGCGGCGATAAGGCCCGAAAATTCGGCGGGAGGGGGTCTTGCGCTCCCTCCCGCCCCCGACTAGGTTCCGCGCCCTCGCCGTAAGGCAGTGCGCGCCCGTAGCTCAGCTGGATAGAGCATCAGACTACGAATCTGAGGGTCGGACGTTCGAATCGTTCCGGGCGCGCCATTTCTTCCGCCTAAGAGATAGATCCTGACTCCGGCGCCGACCGTGAGCTTGCTTGCACACGTCTGCCCGCGGACGCAGGATCAGTCTCGGGGCCGGCACTCTCTGAAGCTCTTTTCCCGAACTTGGTCACAAAGTGCAGGTGCGTACAGCGGTGGCTGCAAGGCCAAGCCGGCAAGACTTAGACGGACCAATCACCCAGCCCAGCCGCCGTCAGCCCTTCGGCAGTTCCCGGATCTCCACGGTGCCGCCGGCCTCGTAGACCGGGTTGCCGGGCAGCAGTTTGCGGGCGGCGCCCAGGTCCTCGGCGGTGACGCGGATGTAGCCTGAGATGTGGGCCGTCGGTTCCGGCGCGTCGCCCGACTTCTTCACGCAGCAGCCCTCGCCGATCGAGCTGCCGCCCTGGAACACGCCCGCCTCGCGCAGCCGCGACAGGTAGGGGTCCCAGTCCAGGCCGCCGTCGCCGAAGGCGTCGTCATGGTGGAGGAAGATGAAGTCCGGCATCCCTGTCTCCCGCCCACCCTCTATCGTTCGACCGCGGTCCTGACCGCCTCGGCCGCCGCCTCGAAGGCCAGCAGCGTCGAGGTGTGCCTCGCCGGATAATCCTTCACTGGGGCCAGCAACGCCAGATCGGCGAAGCGACCTTCCGGCGCCGGGCCGCCCGACTTCAGCATGTCCCGGAACGCGTCACGGGTGGCCTCGAGTTCCGAAAGGCTCGCGCCGATCACGTGTGCGCCCAGCACCGAGGCCGCCGCCTGGCCCAGCGCGCAGGCCTTCACGTCCTGGGCGAAGTCGGCCACCTGGTCGCCCGCGACCTTCACGTCCACCGTCACCCGGCTGCCGCACAGCTTGGAGACCTTCTCCGAACTGGCGTCCGGATCGGCGAGCCGCCCCACCCGCGGCAGGTTCGCCGCCAGCTTCAGGAGTTTGGCCGAGTAGAGGTCGTCGATCATGGCTCCTAGGTCGTCATCGCGGGGGCGTCTGTCAAACGACTACTGCCGCGCCATCTCCGCCTGGCCCACGGCCTCTCCGTCGAGGGCCTGGTCGTCATCCAGGATCACGGTGACCTTCTTCAGGACGCCGGTGAACGCGAACGGCGCGGGGTAGTCGGCGACGGGGCTGCTGCGATCGAGGCCGATGTCGAGGCCCGACCAGGAGACGAAGGTCACGAAGCCGGTCGTGGCCGTGACC
>NZ_DASWTE010000167.1:0-2455 GCF_036402295.1 Phenylobacterium sp. | reverse complement strand
CGACCGGCGCTCGGTCATGGTCACGCCCTCGGCGATGGCGGGCAGTTCGGCGATCTCGCGGTCGGTCAGCCCGTCCTTGCCCAGGTTCAGCGCCCGGATCAGGCCGCGGTGGACGATCAGGTCGGAATAGCGCCGGATCGGCGAGGTGAAGTGGGCGTAGCGGTCCAGGTTCAGGCCGAAGTGGCCTATGTTCTCGGGGCTGTAGATCGCCTGCATCTGGCTGCGCAGCACGACCTCGTTGACCACATCGGCGTGTTCGGTGTCGCGTGTCTCGTCCAGCAGCTTGTTGAACCGTTTGGTCGTGCCCGGCTCGCCCTTGTTCCACGGCTTGCCGATGGTCGACAGGAAGTCGGCCAGGTTGAAGATCTTCTCTTGGCTGGGCGTGTCGTGGATACGGTAGATCAGCGGCGTCTTCTTCTGCTCCAGCGTCTCGGCGGCGCAGACGTTCGCCTGGATCATGAACTCCTCGATCAGCTTGTTGGCGTCGAGGGTGGCGCGCGGCGTGATCGCGGCGATCTCGCCCTCGCGGATGCTGATCCGGCGCTCCAGGCTCTCGATGGCCAGCGGCGAGCGGGCGTCGCGGCCCTTCTTCAGGCAGGCGTAGGCGGCCCACAGCGGCCTGAGCACGCTGTCCATCAGGGGGCCGGTCTTGTCGTCGGGCTCGCCGTCAATGGCGGCCTGGGCCTGCTCGTAGCTGAGCTTGGCGGCCGAGCGCATCAGGCCGCGGACGAAGCGGTGGCTGCGCTTGCGTCCGTCGGACCCGAACACCATCCGGACCGCCAGCGTGGCGCGGTTCTCGCCTTCGCGCAGCGAGCAGAGGCCGTTCGACAGCCGCTCGGGCAGCATCGGCTCGACGCGGTCGGGGAAGTAGACGCTGTTGCCCTTGTCGCGGGCGATACGGTCCAGTTCCGAGCCCGGGCGCACGTAGGCGGCCACGTCGGCGATGGCGACCCAGCAGACCCAGCCGCCGGGGTTCTTCGGGTCGTCGTCGGGATGGGCGTAGACGGCGTCGTCGTGGTCGCGCGCGTCCACCGGGTCGATGGTGATCAGGGGCACGTCGCGCAGGTCCTCGCGGCCGGCCAGCGTCGGCGGTTGGGCGGCCTCGGCTTCGGCCTCGGCGGCCTCGGAGAAGCCGGTGGGGATGCCGTGGGCGTGGATGGCGATGATCGAGAAGGCGCGTGGCTCGTCCTCGCGGCCGACGACCTCCAGCAGCTTGCCGCGCTTGGGGCCATAGCGGGGGCCGTGCGGCTCGACCTGGGCGATGACCAGGTCGCCGTCGCGGACGTCCTCGCCCTCAGGCAGGAGCAGCGTGTCCTTCGAGCGGCGGTCGACGGGCTCCACCCGCACCTCACGGCGGGCCTTGCGGACCACGCCCAGGATGCGGTGCGCGCTCTGGCCCAGGCGCTTGATCAACCGCGCCTCGGTCTCGCCGTTCTCCAGGGTGACGAACCGCACGAGCACGCGGTCGCCCAGGCCGGGCGCGGGCCCCTTGGCGTCACCGCCGCCGGGCGCGAGCGGGACCAGCGGCGCGTCCTCGCCACGGGTCAGCCGGACCAGCATCTCGCCGTCGGCGTCGCGCTCGATGACGTCGGCCACGCCCACCTCGGGCAGGGCGCCGGCCTCGGCCAGGCCACGGCGGCCACGCTTGCCCAGGGCGCCCTCGGCCTGCAGCGTCGACAGCATGGCCCTCAGTTGCCGCCGATCCTCGCCCTTCAGCCCGAAGGCGCGGGCGACGGCGGCCTTGTCGGTTTCGCCGCTCTCGCGGATGAACTTCAGGAGCGTGTCGCGGTCGGGGAGACCCTTGGCAAAGCGGGCGGATTTGGGCGTCTTGGGTCGGGCCATCGATCGTGCTTAGCAACTTTTGGGGAGGAACGCAGATGCTGAGTGGAACGCACCGCTTCCCGAAACAGGACCAGATCACCTACGGCCGACCCGCCGCCGAGGTGGTGGCCGAGCTGGCGAAGGCCTGGGGCTGCTCGCGCCTCCTGGTCACGAGCACCCGTTCGCTCGCCGATGGGCTGGCCAACGACTTCGCCGCGGCGCTGGGCGAGCTCTGCGTCGGCGTCTTCTGCGAGATCGGGGCGCACTCGCCGCGCGCGGGGGTGATCGGCGGGGCCCAGGCGGCGCGGGAAGCCGGCGCGGACCTGCTCGTGGCGCTGGGCGGCGGCTCGGTGATCGACGCGACCAAGGTGATGCAGCTCTGCTTGTGGGCGGACCTCACCGGCGTGGACCAGCTCGACGCCTATCGCGCCGGGCGGGGTCCTGACCGGATCAACGTCACGACCGTTCCGGCGGGCGTCCGCATGATCGCCGTGCCCACCACGCTGTCGGCCGCCGAGTTCACGCCGTTCGCCGGCGTCAGCGACGCGGCGCGGAACGTGAAGGAGGGTTACACCCACCCGCTGCTGGCGCCGAGGGCGGTGGTGCTGGACCCGGCGATGACGCTTTCCACGCC
>NZ_DASWTE010000166.1:0-5952 GCF_036402295.1 Phenylobacterium sp. | reverse complement strand
CCGGGTTGCCGGGTGGACAACTCGAACCACATGTACAGCTACTCGTTCGAGCCCAATCACGCCTGGCCGCAGCACTTCTCGCCCCAGCCGGTGCTGCTGGAGTACTTCCGCGGGATCGCCGCGAAGTACGACCTGCGCAAGCACATGCGCTTCGAGACCCAGGTCGAACTCCTGGCGTGGGACGAGGCCCGCAACGTCTGGCGCGCCACGCTGAAGGGCAAGGACGGCAAGACCGAGGTGGTCGAGGCGACCGCCGTTGTGACGGCCGTGGGCCAGCTGAACCGGCCGCGCTTCCCCGACATCGAGGGGATCGGCACGTTCGAGGGCCCGGCGTTCCACTCGGCGGAATGGCGTCACGACGTGGACCTGAAAGGCAAGCGCGTCGCCGTCATCGGCACCGGCGCCTCGTCCTACCAGTTCGTGCCCGAGATCGCGCCCGAGGTGGCGAAGCTGACGGTCTTCCAGCGCAACCCGCCGTGGGGCCTTCCGTCGCCGAACTACCACGAGGATGTGCCCGAGGGCATGAAGTGGACGCTGGAGCACGTGCCCTACTACGACAAGTGGTACCGGTTCTGGCTGTTCTGGATGACCACCGAGGGCTTCCTGCCGATGGTGAAGTCGGACCCGGCCTGGAACGAGACCACGTCGGTCAGCGGCGAGAACGCCATGCTGCGCGCCATGGCGCTGGAGTCCTACAAGACCCAGCTCGCCGACCGGCCCGACCTGCTGGACAAGGTGACGCCCAGCTATCCCGTCGGCGGCAAGCGCGCGGTGCTGGACAACGGCGTCTGGCTGGCCGCCCTCAAGCGAGAGAACGTCGAGCTCGTCACCGACAAGGTCGCGAAGATCACGCCGAAGGGCGTCGTCACGGCCGACGGCCAGGAGCGCGAGGCCGACGTGCTGATCTACGGCACCGGCTTCCAGGCCTCGAACTTCCTCTCGTTCCTGAAGATCAAAGGCCGCGGCGGGCGCGACCTGCACGACAGCTGGGGCGGCGACGCACGCGCCTACCTGGGCATGACCCACCCAGGCTTCCCGAACCTGTTCACGATCTACGGGCCGAACACCAACATCGTCGTCAACGGCTCGATCATCTTCTTCTCCGAGTGCGCGGTCCGCTACATCGTGGGTTGCCTCAAGCTGCTGGGCGAGACCGGGGCCGTGGCGATGGAGCCGAAGCAGGGCGTCTACGACGACTTCAACAGGCGCGTGGACGAGGCGAACGCCGGCTGGGCCTGGGGCTCGCCAAACGTTTCGAGCTGGTACAAAAATCAGTTCGGTCGGGTCAGCCAGAACTGGCCCTTCGGCCTGATCGACTACTGGCGCGCCACCCTGGCCCCGAACCCGGACGACTTCGTCCTGGAACGCGCGGCCGAGCCTGTGGCCTGAACGGGGAGAGACGATGAGCGACATCGAGGGCGGCTGCGCCTGCGGAGCCATCCGCTTCAAGATCGCGGGGCCGCTGGCCGGGGTGGGTGTCTGCCACTGCCGCGCCTGCCAGTACTCGACCGGCGGGCCGCCGAACTATGTGGCGCTGGCGATGAAGCCCACCTTCTCGGTCACGAAGGGCGAGGCGAAGGTGCACATGTCGAAGGCCGACAGCGGCGCCGACGTGGGCCGCGCCTTCTGCGCCGAGTGCGGGACGCCGCTGTACACCATCCCTGGGGAGGAGACGCCGTTCTACCCTGTGAAGCTGGGCGCGCTGGACGATCCGTCTGGCTATTCCCCGAACCTCCACCTCTACATGGAAGACGCCCAGCCCTGGCACCTCACCCACGAGGGCCTGCCGCAGTTTCCGCGGATGCCGCCGCGCTAAGGCTGACGTCATTGGCGCGGACGCGAACTGTTCCAGATTGCGCGGGAAGCGCGTAACCTCTCGTTTTGAGTGCGGGGCGGGGGCCTTTTAGTATGCCGTCGAGACGAGCGATTGGGGGGCCGTCGAAAGACGCCGTCGCGACGATGCGGCGACTCGAGGGGATCGTCGCCTCGGCGATGGACGGCATCATCACGGTCAACGATCGCCAGGAGATCGTTCTCTTCAATCCTGCGGCCGAGCGCATGTTCGGCATCGTGGCTGAGGAGGCCTTGGGTCAGCACATCTCCCGCTTCATTCCTGAGCGGTTCCGCCAGGCGCATGCGGCGCACATCCACCGCTTCGCGGAAACCGGAGTGACGAGCCGCCAGATGGGCGCCCTGGGGGCGATCAGTGGCCTGCGCACCGACGGGGAGGAGTTCCCGATCGAGGCGTCGATCTCCCAGGTGGAGGTCGGCGGCGAGCGGCTGTCGACGGTGATCTTGCGCGACATCACCGAGCGCAAGGCGGCCGAGGAGGCGCTGGTCGAGAGCCGCCGGCGCATGGAGGGCATCGTCGAGTCCGCGATGGACGCGCTCGTTACGATCGATGAGCAGCAGCGCATCATCCTCTTCAATCCCGCGGCCGAGCGGATGTTCGGCGTCGAGGCGGCCGAGGTGATCGGCGCTCCGCTCGAGCGGTTCATTCCCGAGCGGTTCCGCGCGGGCCACGCCGAGCATATCCGTCACTTCAAGGAAGCCGGCGTCACCAACCGGCGCATGGGTGCGCTGGGCGCCATCAGCGGTCTTCGCGCCAGCGGCGAGGAGTTCCCGGTCGAGGCGTCGATCTCCTACATCGAGGTCGGCGGCGCGCGCCTGGGCACGGTCATCCTGCGCGACATCACCGAACGCCGGGCGAACGAGGAGGCGCGCCTGCTGCTGGCCCGCGAGGTCGACCATCGCGCGAAGAACGCGCTCGCGGTCGTTCAGTCGGTTCTCGCGCTGACCCGCGCGACGACCAAGGAGGAATTCGTCGCCGCCGTCCGGGGCCGTGTCTCGTCGCTCGGCCGAGCGCACTCGCTGCTCGCCCAGAATCGGTGGGAAGGCGCTGACCTCGCCCGCGTCGTCACCGACGAGACGGCGGCGTACCAGGGCTCCGGCCAAGTGTTCATCAGCGGCCAGACCGTCCTGCTGCCGCCCAGCGCCGTGCAGCCGATCAGCCTGCTGATTCATGAGCTGGCGACCAACGCGGTGAAATATGGAGCGTTGTCCCGCGATACCGGCCGTGTGGACGTTTCGTGGACGATCCTGTCGGACGGACAGCTGCGCCTGGAATGGCGTGAGCACGGTGGTCCGCCCGTGTTGTCCGAGCCGGCGAACCAGGGCTTCGGTTCGACGCTGATCCGCGAGCTGGTCCGTCGCCAGCTCCAGGGGATCGCCGACCAGTCATGGGCCTCGTCGGGCATGACCTTGGTCCTCACCCTGCCGCCCACGGCCTATCGGGCCGAGGGGCCGCCCGTCGGGGCCACAGCGGCGGACTCCGGCGAGAGGGGCGCGGCGCCCCGACGTGCGGGCCGCCTGCTGGTGGTCGAGGACGAGGCGCTCATCGCCCTGGCCCTGGCGCGCGACCTGGACGCGATGGGATGGGAGATCGTCGGCCCGGCAGGATCGCTGGACGAGGCCATGAACCTGCTGGAGCGCGTCGGGCTGCCCGACGCTGCGGTGCTCGACATCAACCTTGGGGGCAAGCTGGTCTACCCGGTGGCCGACCGGCTGCGGGCGCATCAGGTGCCGTTCGTCTTCTGCTCGGGGTACGAGCAGCTGGAAGCCGACTCCCAGTTCGAGTCCTGCCCGCGGCTGCGCAAGCCCGTGGACGTGCAACTTCTCGACACGACGCTGCGACGCGTCCGCGCCGCCTGACCTCAGGTCTCGCCCGCCGTCAGCGCCAGCAGGGCGAACGACGCCAGCCAGTGCTCGCCCATGTAGTCGCCGGCCACGTGGGGCAGGGCGGCGGCGAGGTGCGTGCGGGCCGAGGCTTCGGCGACGGGACGCACGGCGTGGCCCTCCGGAATCGCGGCCGCGATCTCGCGCCAACACCACGCTCGCGACAGGTTCACGCCGTCGAGGTGGGCCATCTTGCCGTCGGTGCGGTCGGGTGGGACGGCAGGCGTGAAGAGGGTGGTCGGCGACTGCGCCGCCGCGCCGGGCAGGTAGGCGTCGAACCAGGCCGTGAATGCGTCGCCGTCGATGGCTCGCGACATGAGCGACGCTGTCATCAGCGTCGGCGACAGGAAGTCGTCCAGCGACGGTTCCCAGGCGTTGGCGTTGTGGTCCGCCGCATGCCAGCCCACCGCGCGCTCACGGACAAGGTCGCGCAGGCCCCCCCTCGACGGATAGTCCCACGCCAGCCGCAGGGCGAAGGCGGTCGATGAGTGGACGCCCGTGCGGATCGGGTAGTGCGCTAGAGGCAGGAACTCGAGGAAGCGGCGTTCGAAGGCGTCAGCCAGCGGCTGGTGGATCGCGGCCCACCGGGCGTCGTGGCGCAGCAGCTCGGTCTGCAGCATCAGTAGCCAGGCCCAGCCGTAGGGGCGCTCGAAGCCGCGGGAGGACGGTCGCAGGACGTACTCGGTCTCGACCGCGACCTTGTCGGCCGTGAAGGTCGCGTCGAACAGAGCCCGGATCGCCGGCGCCTCCGGGATTTCTGGATGCCGCCGCAGCACCGTCGCCAACGTCCAGTAGCCGTGGACGCAGGAGTGCCAGTCGAAGCTGCCGAAGAAGATCGGGTGCAGGTCGCGCGGACCCTGCACATCGTCGGGGCCCGTGAGCACGTGGTCCATCTTGTTGGGGTACTCGCGCGCCACGTGGCCCAGCGCGATGCGGGTGAACCTGGACGCCAGCTCGGGCGTGAGACGATCAGAAGGCGAGGACATACATCAGGATCGTGTTGGCGATGAGCAGGGGCAGCGCCGTGGGGATCTGCGCCTTGATCACGGCGTAGCGGTCGGGAAGCTCGAGCAGGGCGGCGGGCACCAGGTTGAAGTTGGCGGCCAGCGGGGTCATCAGCGTACCGCAGAAGCCCGACAGCATTCCGATCGATGCGATCACGGCCGGGTCGCCACCGAACTGCTTGATCAGGATCGGCAGGCCGATGCCGGCGGTCATCACCGGGAAGGCGGCGAAGGCGTTGCCCATGATCATCGTGAACCCAGCCATGCCCAGGCAGTAGACGGCCACCGCGGTCATCCGGGCGTCCATCGGGATGTAGCCAGTCACGAGCTGGCCGATCAGCTCGCCCACGCCGGCCAGCGCGAACACGGCGCCCAGCGCCGCCAGCATCTGCGGCAACAGGGCGGCCCAGCCGACGGTGTCCATCAGCCGTCGACCCTCCTGCAGCGGGCTCATGATCGGCTGGCGGAGCAGGATCAGGCCGACGCCCACGGCGATGACGGCGGCGAGCGCCAGCGACAGCAACGTCGCCTGCTTCGGATCGAGCAGCGGCGTCCCGCCGATCGTCACCGGCTTCAGCACCAGCACGCCGAACGCGACCACCACGGGCAGGGTCAGCGCCGGGATGAACAGCTTTTCGCCGAACCGGTCGGCCAGGACCTTGCGCTCTTCCGGCGAGGTGGTGGCCGGCTGGCCGCGGCCCAGGAGACCGAGCCCCGCGATCAGCGCCAGGCCCAGGACGAGAATCCCGTTGCCGAGGTCGCCGAGCCGGTCGCCGGCCAGGAAGCTGGTGGCGACGAGGCCCCAGAACACCGCGTTGCCGAGGCGGCGGTGATTGTTGCGGTCGAGCGCGCTCAGGACCGCAAAGGCGGCGAAGACGAGGCCCGCGAGCAGGTAGACGGCGCCGAGCTTGATCATGCGCCGGGCCCCCGGCGCAGGCGGCGATCGAAGAGGAGCAGCCGGCCGCCGTGGATCAGGAAGGCCACGATCGCCGTCGGGATGGCCCAGATCGACAGGTGGATCGGGTCGATGGTGATCCCGGCCGTCGCCAGGAAGCCCACCATCAGCAGGATCGAGCCGATGGCGATGAAGATGTCTTCGCCGAAGAAGAGCCCGACGTTGTCCGTGGCCGACGCCATGGCGCGGGTGTCCTGCCGGGTGTCGGCGTCAAGCGGCCCCGTCCGCGCCTCAACGGCGCCTTCGGCCATCGGCGCG
>NZ_DASWTE010000165.1:0-23114 GCF_036402295.1 Phenylobacterium sp. | reverse complement strand
CACCACCGGCAAGAGGCCGTTCTGGAAGCAGTTGTTGTAGAAGATGTCGGCGAAGCTGGTGGAGATCACGCAGCGGATGCCGAAGTCCATCAGCGCCCAAGGAGCATGCTCGCGAGAGCTGCCGCAGCCGAAATTGTCGCCGGCCACCAACACGCCGGACTTCCGGTAGGCCGGCTGGTTCAGCACGAAGTCGGCTTTCTCGACGCCCTGCTCGTCGAAGCGGAAGTCGTAGAACAGCCCCTTGGCCAGCCCCGCCCGCTCCACGGTCTTGAGGAACTGCTTGGGGATGATCTGGTCGGTGTCGATGTTGGCCAGCGGCAGCGGCGCGGCTGCTGCGTCGAGGCGGGTGAAGGCTTCCATCAGACAGGTTCCAGCTTGGGTTCGGCGCTGAGCATGAGCGTGGGCGCGCCGCCGGGGGCGTCGCGGACGGTGAAGACCCTGGTGCCGGGCTTGCGGCCCGTGCGCACTTCCGAGACGTCGAAGCCGGCGGCGGCGATGCGGGCCTGGGCGGCGTCGGGGTCGGTCACGCGCCAAGCGAGGCCGCCGAAGCGGTCGGGCCTGGCGAGCGCCTCGAGGTCGGGCTCACCGATCTTCGCGCCCATCTCGACCACCGCGTCGCCGACCCGGAAGAAGAGCTGGCGGGCGTTCCAGTTCGGGTTCTCGCGGTCGAGCCGCAGGTCGAGGTTCAGCTTTGCGCCATAGACGGCGAGCGCGCGGTCGACGTTGCCGGTGGTGACCACCACGTGGTCGAGCTTCTCGATCGCGCCGGGGCCGGTAGGCTCGGACAGCGGCCAGGCGTCGTCCTTCGGAGGCGCCATCAGGAGGAGCTGCAGGCCCCCCGTCGCCTTGGCGTCGAGGTTCGAGCCCAGCCAGGTGCGCGTGCGCCCGTCGTCGGCGGTGGTGCGCACGGCGGCGGGCGGCGTCGCGGGAATGCCGCGGCGGGTGAGCAGAGTCGCGAACGTCTCGATGTTCTCGGCCGTGAAAGCGACGGCCCAGATCCCCTCGCCCTTGGCGTCCAGGTGCGCGCGCACCCCGTCGGCGAACGCGCCCTCGCCTTCCGGCGCGATGACGTCCAGCGCCATGTTCGGGAACTGGAACCACGCCTGGCGCACGCCGCCGCCGCGCCCGATCCAGTTGGGCGTAACGCCCAGCAGGCGCGTGTAGCCGTCGACGGCGACGTCGAGGTCGCGGACGACGAGGGCGATGTGGTCGAGGCCGGTGATCATAGGAACTCCCGCACGTCCACGATGTGGCCCGCGATCGCCGCGGCGGCGGCCATGGCGGGGCTCATCAGGTGGGTGCGGCCGCCGCGGCCCTGGCGGCCCTCGAAGTTGCGGTTCGAGGTGGAGGCGCAGCGCTGGCCAGGGGTGAGCTTGTCGGGGTTCATGCCCAGGCACATCGAGCAGCCCGGCTCGCGCCACTCGAAGCCGGCGGCGCGGAACACCTCGTCCAGGCCCTCCTCCTCGGCCTGCAGCCGCACCAGGCCCGAGCCCGGCACCACCATGGCCCGGACGCCCTCGGCCACGTGGCGGCCTTCGGCGATCTTGGCGGCGACGCGCAGGTCCTCGATGCGGCTGTTGGTGCACGAGCCGATGAAGACCACGTCGATCTTGGCCTCGGTGATCGGCTGGCCGGCCCGGAGGCCCATGTAGTCCAACGCCCGCTCGGCCGACGCGCGCTTGTCGGGTGTGGCGAAGCTGTCGGGCTGCGGGACCTTGCCGGTCACCGGGACCACGTCCTCGGGGCTGGTGCCCCAGGTGACCGTGGGCGCAAT
This sequence comes from Phenylobacterium sp., assembly GCF_036402295.1. Classification (GTDB taxonomy): domain Bacteria; phylum Pseudomonadota; class Alphaproteobacteria; order Caulobacterales; family Caulobacteraceae; genus Phenylobacterium. The sequence goes on along the minus strand of NZ_DASWTE010000165.1, from coordinate 21,340 downwards.
GGTCGAGGCGTCGATGACGATCTCGCGGTCGAAGACGGCGTCCTCGTCGGAGAAGAGGGTCTTCCAGTAGGCGAGCGCCATCTCCCAGCCGCCGGCCTTGGGCGCCGCCGGTCGGCCCTTGAGGTACTCGAAGGTGATGTCGTCGGGTGCGACCAGGCCCGCCCGCGCGCCGCCCTCGATGGTGAGGTTGCAGAGCGTCATGCGGCCTTCCATCGACAGCGCGCGGACCGCCGAGCCGGCGTATTCGATGACGTAGCCGGTGCCACCCGCCGTGCCGATCTCGCCGATCACGGCCAGGGCGTAGTCCTTGGCGCCGACGCCGGGCGCGGGCTCGCCCTCGATGCGGACGCGGAAGTTCTTAGCCTTCTTCTGGCGCAGCGTCTGGGTGGCCAGGACATGCTCGACTTCGGACGTGCCGATGCCATGCGCCAGGGCGCCGAACGCGCCGTGAGTGGAGGTGTGGCTGTCGCCGCAGACGATGGTCATGCCGGGCTGGGTGCGGCCCTGTTCGGGGCCGACGACGTGGACGATGCCGTTGCGCACATCGCCCATCGGGAAGAACTCGATGCCGTAGTCCTCGACGTTCTTCGCCAGCGTCTGCAGTTGCAGGCGCGCCTCCTCGTCGGCGACCGCGTCGACGCCCAGCGCCTGGCCCTCGGTCGGCACATTGTGGTCGGCCACCGCCAGGGTGCGGTCGGGCCGGCGCACCGCGCGGCGGTTGGCGCGAAGCCCGGCGAAGGCCTGCGGGGTGGTCACCTCATGGATCAGGTGCAGGTCGATGTAGACGATCGCTTCGCCGTCCTGCGTGTCGACGACGTGCGCGTCCCAGATCTTGTCATAAAGGGTCTTGCCGGGCATGCGGCGCATGTAGGTCGCCGCACGTGCGCAAGTCTAGTGCTGCGGCGCCGCACGACGCGGGTCAGGCCGGCAATTTTCTTCCCTCCCTTGATGGGACCTTGATGGGGAGGGAAGGCCGCGGCAGCGGCCAGGGTGAGGGAGTAAGGGACAGAACTGAGAGGCCAGTGAGGATCGACACCTCCTCACCCTGCTCGCCTTCGGCGAGCTGTCCCTGCCCATCAAGGGAGGGAAACTCAGAGGAAGCTGTACGGGTCGATGTCGATGGCGACGCGGATCTGGCCCGGCGGTTTCACCCGCGCGCGCCAGGCGGCCATGTAAGCCGAGAGGTCCACCGTCCGGTCGGCGCGCACCAGGAAGCGCTTGCGCCGCCGCCCGCGCACGAGGCCCAGGGGTGCGTCGGCGGGCCCATAGACCGCCACCCCCGGCGTGTTGGGCGCGACACTGGCCATGCCCTGTACGAACGCCTCCAGCTGCGCCGCGTCCGGCCCCGAGGCGATCACGGCCGCGAGCCGGCCGAACGGCGGCAGGCCGGCCAGCTCGCGCTCGGCCATCTCGGCCTCGACGAAGGCGTCGCGGTCCTGCGCCTTCAGCGCCTGCATCACCGCGTGCTCCGGCGCATAGGTCTGCAGCAGCGCCCGGCCCGGCCGGTCCCGGCGACCCGCCCGGCCGGTCGCCTGGGCCAGCAGCTGATAGGTCCGCTCGGCGGCGCGCAGGTCGCCGCCGCGCAGGCCGAGGTCCGCGTCCACCACGCCCACCAGCGTCAGCTTCGGGAAGTTGTGCCCCTTGGCCGCCGCCTGGGTCGCGACCAGGATGTCGATCTCGCCCGCCGCCATGGTCTCAACCAGCCGCCGCGCCTCACGGGCGTCGAACACTGTATCCGAGGAGAAGACCGCGATCCGCGCCTCCGGGAACAGGGCGCGCGCCTCCTCCTCCACCCGCTCCACACCCGGCCCGATCGACACCAGGCTGTCCTTGGCCGCGCAGTGCGGACACGCTGCGGGCTTGGGCATGGAAAAGCCGGTCAGGTGGCAGACGAGGCGGCCCGTATAGCGGTGCTCGACCAGCCACGAGTCGGTGTCCGGCGCGGTCATCCGCTCGCCACACGCCTTGCACAGCACCAGCGGCGCATACCCCCGGCGGTTCAGGAACAGGAGCGTCTGCTCGCCCCGCGCCCAGGTCTCGCCCATGGCGGCCACCAGCGGCGGCGACAGCCAGCGACCCGCCTCCGGCGGCGTCTCGCGCAGGTCGATCAGTTCGATGTCGGGCAGACGGGCCGTCCCGTGCCGCGCCGACAGCTTCAGCCAGCGGTAGCGGCCCGCCTCGGCGTTGCGCAGCGTCTCCAGCGACGGCGTGGCCGAGGCCAGCACCACCGCGGCGTCCTCGATCCGTCCGCGCACTACCGCCAGGTCGCGCGCGTGGTAGATGAAGCCGTCCTCCTGTTTGAACGAGCCGTCGTGCTCTTCGTCCACGACGATCAGCTTCAGCCGCCGGAACGGGAGGAACAGCGCCGAGCGCGCACCCACCACGATCCGGCAGTCGCCCGAGGCCGCGCCCTCCCACACGCGCCGGCGATTGGGCGGCGCCACGTCGGAGTGCCACTCACCGGGCGCCGCGCCGAACCGGGCGGTCACGCGGGCGATCACCGCCTGGGTCAGCGCGATCTCGGGGAGCAGGATCAGCACCTGCGCCTCCGGGTCGGCCGCCAGCGCGGCGGCGGCGGCCTCGAGGTAGACCTCGGTCTTGCCCGAGCCGGTGACGCCATCCAGCAGCGTGACACCGAACCCCCCGACGGCGGCCTTCAGGGCGTCGGCCGCCGCCGCCTGGCTGGCGTTCAGGTCCGAGCCCGGCCGCGTCAGGTCCGGCGGCTCGAACCGCGCCTCGGCGACCATCTCGCGGACCTCGAGCACGCCCTCGTCGACCAAGCCCTTCACCACACCCGACGACACGCCGGCGGCCCGCGCCAGTTCGGCGGCCGGCATGGGCGCCGCGGCCGCCGCCAGCACCTTGGCGCGCGCCGCCGTGGGTCGCGCGGGTTGCGCCCCTGTCGCCACGACCACGCGGGTCGGCCGCGGCTTCGGCGCACGGGCGCCGCGCAGCGCGATGGCCAGCGGCTGGCCGGGCGCGTCCACGGCATAGCGCGCCGCCCACTGGATGAACTCGACGGTCCCCGGCGGCAGCCGCGGGTCTTCCAGCCGCTCCGCCACGGGCTTCAGCGGCCGGTTCCCGCCCAGCGCGGCGCGCAGCTCGGTGACCACGCCGCGGATTAGCCGGGGGCCCAGCGGCACCGCCACCTGGTCGCCCGGCTCCAGCCCCATGCCCTCGGGCTCGGCGTAGTCGAACGCCTCGGGCAGCGGCATGGGAATCAGGACGGAGGCGATGCGGCTCATAGGTTTGCGGAGAGGGGCATCGCAGCTACAAGCGGCCGGAACAAGAGATAGGATCGATGCAGCTCTTCCTCGACACCACCGACACCGCCGTCCTGAAGGACCTCGCCGCCACCGGGCTGGTCGACGGCGTCACCACCAATCCATCCCTGATCGCCAAAAGCGGACGTAACATGCTGGAGGTGATCGCCGAGATCTGCGCGATCGTCGACGGCCCGGTCTCGGCCGAGGTGGCCGCCATGGACACCGCCGGCATGCTCGCCGAGGGCCAGAAGCTGGCCTCCGTCGCCACCAACGTGGTCGTGAAGGTGCCGCTCACCCGCGAGGGCCTCGTCGCCACCAAGGAGTTCGCCGCCCAGGGCATCCACACCAACGTCACCCTGTGCTTCTCGGCCGCCCAGGCGCTGCTCGCCGCCAAGGCGGGCGCCACCTACATCAGCCCCTTCATCGGCCGCCTGGACGACCACGGCGCCGACGGCATGGACCTGATCACCGAGATCCGAGCAATCTACGACAATTACGACTTCGACACCGAAATCCTGGCCGCTTCGGTCCGCAATCCGGCCCATGTGGCCCAGGCCGCGCTCTCGGGCGCCGACTGCTGCACCATCCCGCCGGACGTCTTTGCGGCGCTCTTCAAGCATCCGTTAACCGAACGCGGGCTCCAACAGTTCATGGCTGATTGGCAAAAGACCGGTCAGTCCATCCTGTAAGAGGCTTGAGGTGACATGGACGGGTCGCAGGGCGAGTTTGGCTTTGAGTCTCCCATCGACCCGTCCGCGGTCCGCCGCTTCCTCGCCGACAACCCGGAATTCCTGAAGGGCGACGACGGCCTGCTGGCCGAGCTGGGCCTCACCGTCGCCACCTCCAACGTCGTCGAGTTCGCGCCGATGGCGCGCGTGCACGCCGCCCACCAGCGCGAGGCCGAGCAGCGCCAGCTGCTGGAAGAGACCGCCCGCGCCAACTTCGCCGCGCAAGCCCAGACCCACGGCGCGGTGGTGGACCTGCTGGACGCCCGCAACAACTCCGACCTTGCCCGCCGGGTGGACGAGCTTGCCCGCACCCGCTTCGGCCTCGTCGCCGGCGTCATCGCCCTGGAGTGCGAGAACCTGCCGCCCGCCGGCTGGCGGCCGCTGGTCGAGGGCCAGGTGAACCTGCTGCTGGACGGCCCACGCCGCATGTCCCGCATGGGCGTCGTGCGCACCGCCTTCGGCCTGTTCGACGAGGCGGTGGGCCCCATCGCCTCGGTCGCCATGGTGCGCATGGCCATCTGGGAGCCGTCGCGCCAGGGTCTGCTGGCCTTCGGATCGGCCGATCCGGAGGGCTTCACGCCGGACATGGGCAGCGAGCTGATCGCGCTCCTCGCCCGCGTCGTCGAGCGCACGGCGGAGCGATGGCCGCTTCCCTGAGCGCCGAGCAGGCCCGCCAGGCCTGGCTCCAGCACCTGGCGCACGAGCGTCGTGCGTCGCCGCGCACGCTCGAGGCCTACGGCTTCGCCGCCCAGCGCTACATCGCGTTTCTCGAACAGCACCGGGCCGAGGCGCTCCGCGTCCCCGGCTTCTCCACCGTCACCCCCGCCGAGGTCCGCGGCTGGCTCGCCCACCTGCGCTCGGGCGATCGGCCGCTGTCGCCCCGCTCGCTCAGCCAGTCGCTCTCGGCCATCCGCACCTTCCACCGCTTCCTGGACCGCCGTCTCGACGCGCCCAACGCCGCCATCGCGCTGGTCCGCGGGCCCCGCGTGAAACCCGGCGCGCCTCGGCCGGTCACCGAGGACCAGGCTCATGGCCTCTTGGCCGAGCCCGGTCTCGACCCCGACCGCGAGGACTGGGAGGCGGCCCGCGACCAGGCGGTGCTCTCGCTCCTCTACGGCTGCGGCCTGCGGATTTCGGAGGCGCTGTCGCTGAAGCGATCCGACGCGCCGCTGCCCGACCTCCTGCGCATCACCGGCAAGGGCTCGAAGACCCGCATGGTCCCGGTGCTGCCGGCCGTCCGCGCGGCGGTGGATGCCTATGTCGCCGAAGCGCCGTTCCTCCTGGAGCCGGACGAGCCGCTCTTCCGGGCCAAGCGCGGCGGTCCGCTGAGCCCGCGCCACGTGCAGGCGACCGTCCAGATCCTACGCGGCCGCCTGGGCCTGCCCGCGAGCGCCACGCCGCATGCGCTCCGCCACTCGTTCGCCACGCACCTCTTGGGCGCCGGGGCCGACCTGCGCTCGATCCAGGAACTGCTGGGCCACGCCTCGCTCTCGACCACCCAGCGCTATACGGAAGTCGACGCCGCCGCCCTGCTCAGCGCCTACAACGACGCCCATCCGCGGGCGTAGCTGCCTACTCGTCGGCGACCTTGAGGAAGCCGTTGCTGCCAGGTGGCGTGGGCGCGTGCATCAGGTGGCACGGCCGGGCGCGGCGGTCCTGGTAGCGGCGGATCGGGACGCGGCTGCCGGTGAGGATCGTGCGTTGCGGCCGCAGGCGCTGCTCGCCCTTCTCGACCACGTAGTAGGGGGCCGGTCGGCAGCGGATCGTCTGCGCCTTCTCGTTCGCGCCCACCAGCGGCTCGCCCGAGGGGCCCGAGACCACCAGCACGCCGGAGAAGATGAGGGCGGCGAGGTCCATCACCGGCCCGCCCCGTAACGCACCACCAGCGGATTGGCGCAGGGCCCGATCATGCGGACCACGGCCTTCTCGTGGTTGGCCTTCGGCAGGTCGCCCAGCTCAGAGAGCTTCACCCTGCCGTCCTCGCGGTAGAGGAGGGCCGGATCGGCGATCTCGTAGGTCCCTTGCGACTTGCAGACGGCGGGCGGCGCTTCCGTTCGCCACACGCGCAGATGCGCGGGCGGACCGGCGGCCGAGGCCACGGTCGCTGCGGCGAGGATTGTCAGCACTGCGGCCTCCCTAACGCAAAGCTCGGTCAGGCTGCCACCACAGCTTGCGTCGTCCAAATTAAGCTTCGGTCACATCATGACCGTCAATGCTTGTCCGGTCGAATTGGCATGACTTGATACGCGGATGGCGGAGGATCAGGGTTGTCGGGCGCGGCGCGTGTATCACCGCGCATCATTGTGACCACCGGACAGCCGTTGATCCGCCTATCGACCAGGAGCATCGGCCCGGCGGCCGGCAGGTCGCCCAACCGCCGCGCGATCGGGCGTCCATAACGATCGACCACCTGCTGGCGTCCATCGCGGCAGCGCGCCGGGATCGACTTGGAATAGAGGTTGGGCGTCCGTGAGACGTCGTAGTCCGCGGGCATGGGCGGTATGGTCGGCACATCCGGCACGGCGGCCATGGCCGCGGCGGCAAGAAGGATCGGCAGCATGGCGGCCTCCTCTCCGGGGCAGCCTATCACAAACGCGCCGGCTGGACCTCAGCTCCGCACGTAGCGGAGCCACTTCACCCCGTCGTCCTCGCCGGCCTCGATGCAGATGAAGCCTTCGCGGTCGTAGAAGGCCTGCGCGCCCAGGTTCGCCGCCTGGCACTTCAACGAGAGACCACCGCCGGTTTCGGCCAGCACATGGTCCAGCAACGCCTTGCCGATGCCCCGGCCGCGCTGCTCGACGTAGAGCGAGTGCAGGAAGGCCTGCGGCCGGTAGAGCGCCGCCAGCCCCACGATGCGGCCGTTCTCCACAGCCACGAACACCTCCTCGTCGCGCGCGGCGGCGAGGAAGTCCTCGGTGCGGTGCCTCTCCGGCTCGACCCAGGTGAAGGTCTCGCGCAGCACGCGGACATAAAGCCCGGCGCAGGCCGTCAGCTCCTCGACCCGCGCCCGGCGGACGACCAGCCTAACGTCGACGGACATGGTCTCGAACCCTCCTTCCCCTGCGGGTGAGGAGAAGGTGCAGACCCTTTGTCAGGCCTGCATCGTCCACCCTTCGACTCCCATGGCGGCCTGCCGGAGCGCCTCCGAGCGGGTCGGGTGCGGGTGGCAGGTGCGCGCCACGTCCTCGGACGCCGCGCGGAATTCCATGGCTACGCAGTACTCGCCGACCATCTCGGACACGCAGGGCCCGATCAGGTGCGCGCCCAGCACCTCGTCGGTCGTCGCGTCGGCGAGGATCTTCACGAAGCCCTCGGTCTCGTGGTTGATCTTCGCCCGACTGTTGGCGGTGAAGGGGAACTTGCCGGTCTTGTAGGCGCGGCCCTCGGCCTTCAGCTCCTCCTCGGTCTTGCCCACCCAGGCCACTTCGGGCGCGGTGTAGATCACGCTCGGGATAATGCCGTAGTTCACGTGGCCGGCCTTACCCGCGATCGTCTCGATGCAGGCCACCGCCTCTTCCTCGGCCTTGTGCGCGAGCATCGGGCCCAGGGTCACGTCGCCGATCGCCCAGACGCCGGGCGCCGAGGTCTTCCAGTGGTCGGTCTCGATGAAGCCGCGCTTGTCGGGCGTGATCCCGACGCTCTCCAGGCCCAGGTTCTCGGTCCACGGCTTGCGGCCGATGGCCACCAGCACGTAGTCGGCCTCGACCGTTTCGGCCGCGCCGCCCGCGACAGGCTCGTAGCTGAGCGTGACGCCCTTCTTGGACGCCTTCGCCCCGGTCACCTTCGCGCCCAGGCGGAACTCCATGCCCTGCTTGGTCAGCGAGCGCTGGAAGGTCTTGGCCATCTCGGCGTCCATGCCCGGGCAGATGCGGTCGAGGAATTCGAGCACGGTCACCTTCGCGCCCAGCCGGCGCCACACCGACCCGAGCTCCAGCCCGATGATGCCCGCGCCGATCACCACCAGGTGCTTCGGCACCTCCGGCAGCGATAGCGCGCCGGTGGAGTCCACGATACGGATCTGATCCACCTCGACGCCCGCCAGCCCCGCAGGCTCCGATCCGGTGGCGATGACGATATTCCTGGCTTCCAGGGTGGAGACCTTGCCGTCCTCGGCGGTCACCTCGACCTTGCCGGGGCCGGCGATCCGGCCCGCGCCCTTCACCCAGTCCACCTTGTTCTTCTTGAAGAGGAACTCGATGCCCTTGGTCAGGGCGGTCACGGACTCGCCCTTCTGCTTCATCATCTGCGGCAGGTTGAGCTTGGGCGCGACGTCGATGCCCAGGTTGGCGAACTCGCTACCGGCGGCGGCGAACAGCTCCGAAGCGTGCAGCAGCGCCTTCGATGGCATGCAGCCCACGTTCAGGCAGGTGCCGCCCAGGGTCACGCGCTTTTCCACGCATGCCGCCCTCAGCCCCAGCTGGCCGGCCCGGATCGCGGCGTTGTAGCCGCCGGGGCCGCCCCCGATGATGACGACGTCGTAGGTGGTGCTGTCAGCCATGGTGCGCCTGTGCCTCAGATGGGCGCGCAACCTAGGCATGGAAAGCTTCAGGTCAACCGCGGAGGGCCGCCCTTTTCCCTCAGCAGTTCAGGTAGACCCGCGGGCGGCCGTCTCCGCCGGCCTGCGCTATGGCCCCGTGCGAGGGCAGCTGTGCGCCTTTCTTCAGCATCCGGGTCAGCCGCTCGAGCACCGAGGCGCCGCTGAACGGCTTGGCCAGCACGTCGCGGACACCCAGGGTCACGCCCACGCGCACGTCCTCGGCGGCGATGTTGCGGCCCACCAGCAGCACCGGCGGCGTCTGGCGTCCCGGCAGCGAAGCCATCTCGCGCAGCAGCCCCAGGGCGTCCATCATCGGCAGGTTGCGCTCGAGGATCACCGCATCGGGCCGCGTGGCCTTCAGGATCTCCAGCGCCGTCAGGCTCGAGCGCGCGGCCAGCGGGTGATAGCCGGCCACGTCCAGGCGGATCTGGACCATCTCCAGGGTCGTGCGGTCATGGTCGACGACCATCACCTTTGTTCCGCGTCCGTCGAATTGCATCTGCGGCGGGCTCCCTAGAACAGGTCCACGTCGCCGTTGTCGGGCGCTTCGGCCTCGTCGTCGTAGTCGCCGCCCAGGCCCGCGGTCATGCGCTCGGCCAGCGCGCCCAGGGTGATCTCGGACAGCGCCGGTCCCACCGGCACGCTCACGCCCTCGGGCGTCGCGGCGCTGACACCGCGGGCGAAGGCGGACAGGCTGGTCAGGTGCTGCGAGAGCAGGTCGACGGCGTGCAGACCCTCGAGGAGTCGGCCCCGCTCGGCCTCGGGCAGGCCCTCCATCACCTCGGCGATGATGCGGTCCAGGAAGATGCAGCGCGCCGCCGACAGCTCGATCTCGGCCGCCAGCACGTCCAGCGTGACAGCGACATCGGGCGCCCAGGCCCCGGCTCCAGCGATCGGCGCGTTCATGCGTCCCCCCTTTTCGGGAGCGACATTCTCACTGCCGGGCTGAATTTTTGGTGAATTCTGGGAAACGATGTTCGTCGATTGTGCCCCGACGACATGCCCGCCCAGGCTGTCGTGACACGCGCCGTAGGCGCTCTGTTCAAACCGCGGAAAACGCAGAAAGACGCGGAAGGGGCGGGCTGCTTTTCCGCGTCCTTCCGCGTCTTCCGCGATTCAAATTCCTATGGCGCTTCGCGCGAACCTAGACGTCCAGCAGCAGGCGCTGCGGGTCTTCGATGGCTTCCTTGACGTGCACCAGGAAGGTCACCGCGCCCTTGCCGTCGACGATGCGGTGATCGTAGCTCAGCGCCAGGTACATCATCGGACGCACGACGATCTGACCGTTCACGACCATCGGCCGTTCCTGGATCTTGTGCATGCCCAGGATGCCCGACTGCGGCGGGTTCAGGATCGGCGTCGACATCAGCGAGCCGTAGATGCCGCCGTTCGAGATGGTGAAGGTGCCGCCCTGCAGGTCGTCCATCGAAAGCTGGCCGTCCCGAGCCTTCTTGCCCAGCGCGCCGATCTCCTTCTCGATGTCGGCCAGGCTCATGGCGTCGGCGTCGCGGACGACCGGCGTCACCAGGCCCTTCTCGGTGCCGACGGCGACCGAGATGTCGTAATGGTTCTTGTAGATGACGTCCGTGCCGTCGATCTCGGCGTTGACGTCCGGCACCTGCTTCAGGCCGTGGATCACCGCCTTCACGAAGAAGCTCATGAAGCCCAGCTTCACACCGTGCTTCTTCTCGAAGCTGTCCTTGTACTGGTTCCGGAGCGCCATCACGCCCGACATGTCCACCTCGTTGAAGGTGGTCAGCATGGCGGCGTTGTTCTGGGCCTCCTTCAGCCGGCGCGCGATCGTCTGGCGCAGGCGGGTCATCTTCACGCGCTCTTCGCGCTCATGGATCTCGCGCGGGGCCGATGGAGCCTGAACCGGCGCAGGCGCCTTCGAGCGGGCCTCCAGCGCCGCCAGCGCGTCGCCCTTGGTCACCCGGCCGCCCTTGCCCGTGCCGGCGATCGCCGCGGGATCCAGGTTGTTCTCGGCGGCCACGCGCTGCGCCGAGGGGGCCAGAACCGGCTCCGCGGCGAGCTTGGCCGCGGGGGCGGGCGCAGGGGCCGGCGCAGGCTCAGGCTTGGCCTCGGCCTTCGGGGCCTCGGCCTTCGGGGCCTCGGCCTTGCCGCCGCCGTTGGCCTTCGGCGCCGCCGCGCCGCCTTCCGAGATCTTGCCCAGCACGGCGCCCGGCTCGACCGTGGCGCCTTCCTCGGCGCTGATCTCGCTAAGCACGCCGTCGGCAGGCGCGGCCACTTCCAGGCTCACCTTGTCGGTCTCGAGCTCCACCAGGATCTCGTCCTTGCGGACCGCCTCCCCGGCTTTCTTGGCCCAGCGGGCGACGGTCGCCTCGGTGACGGATTCACCCAGCGCCGGGGTCATGATGTCGGCCATCGGGGGGTAGCGCTCCTTGGATCACATACACAGACAAGTGGGACGGGCGGGCGGGGTTTACCCTAGGCGAACGCCTCTGTCAGGAACGAGTCGAGTTCCTTCAGGTGGCGGTTCATCAGGCCAGCGGCCGTGGAGGCCGAGGCCGGGCGGCCGACATACCGGGCGCGCTTGGCCTTCACGTTCATCCGCTCCAGCGTCAGCTCCAGCCAGGCGTCGACGAACTGCCAGCCGCCCATGTTCTTGGGCTCCTCCTGGCACCACACCACCTCGGCGTTCTTGAACCGCTTCAGCTCGCTGGTGAGCGACTTCAGCGGCCACGGATAGAACTGCTCCAGGCGCAGGATGTAGACATCGTCGCGGCCGGTCTTGGCCCGCTGCTCCACCAGGTCGAAGTAGACCTTGCCCGAGCAGATCACGACGCGATTGATCTCGGCGTCGGGCTTCAGGGTGATCCCGCCGACCTCGCAGCCCGCCTCCGCGCCGTCCACCATCACCCGGTGGAAGCCCGTGCCGGTGACGAAGTCCGACAGGTTCGACACCGCCCGCTTGTGGCGCAGCAGCGACTTGGGGGTCATCACGATCAGCGGCTTGCGGAACTCGCGCAGCAGCTGGCGGCGCAGGACGTGGAAGTAGTTGGCCGGGGTCGTGCAGTTGACCACCTGCATGTTGTCTTCCGCGCACAGCTGCAGGAAGCGTTCGAGGCGCGCCGACGAGTGCTCGGGCCCCTGGCCCTCGTAGCCGTGCGGCAGCAGCATCACGAGGCCGCTCATCCGCAGCCACTTGCGCTCGCCTGAACAGATAAACTGGTCGATGACCACCTGGGCGCCGTTCACGAAGTCGCCGAACTGGGCTTCCCACATGGTCAGCGTGTCGGGGTCGGTCAGCGAGAAGCCGTACTCGAAGCCCAGCACCGCCTCTTCCGACAGCGCCGAGTCCAGCACCTCGAAGTGCGCCTGGCCGGGGCCCAGGTTGCGGAGCGGGAAGTAAACCTCCTCGGTCTTCTGGTCGATGATCCCCGAATGGCGCTGGCTGAAGGTGCCGCGCACGCTGTCCTGGCCCGACAGACGGACCGGATAGCCCTGGTCGAGCAGGGTGGCGAACGCCAGGCTCTCCGCGGTCGCCCAGTCGATGCCCTCGCCGGCCTCGATCGCGTCGCGGCGGGCGGCGATGACGCGTTCCACCGTCTTGTGCACCGCGACCCGCTCGGGGATCGACGTCAGCTTGCGGCCCAGGTCCAGCAGCTTCTGCTTGGGCGCGCCGGTGGCGTAGCGCTCGTCGCCCGAGGCCAGCTTCACGCTCGACCACTTGCCGTCCAGCCAGTCGGCCTTGTTCGCGGCATAGCCCCGGCCGGCCTCGAACTCCTGGTCGAGGAACTGGTCGAACTCCTTGATCCAGCCGTCGACGTCAGCCTGGCTGCAGACGCCCTCGCCGATCAGGCGGGCCGCGTAGAGGTCGCGAACCGACGGGTGGTTCTTGATCTTCGCGTACATCAGCGGCTGGGTCATCGTGGGGTCGTCGCCCTCGTTGTGACCGAACCGCCGGTAGCAGAACATGTCGACGACCACGTCCTTGCCGAACAGCTGGCGGTATTCCGTGGCCACCTTGGCCGCGAAGGTCACCGCTTCCGGGTCGTCGCCGTTGACGTGGAAGATCGGCGTCTCGACCGACAAGGCCACATCCGTCGGATAGGGCGACGAGCGGCTGTTCTTCGGGCTGGTCGTGAAGCCAATCTGGTTGTTGACCACGAAGTGCATTGTCCCGCCAACGCCGTAGCCGCGCAGGCCGGAGAGCGCGAAGCACTCCGAGACCACGCCCTGGCCCGCGAACGCCGCATCGCCGTGCAGCAGCAGCGGCAGCACGTGGCCGCGGCCGGCGGTCGGCTGCTCGCGCAGCTTGAAGGCCTGCTTGGCGCGGACTTTTCCGATCACCACCGGGTTCACGATTTCCAGGTGCGACGGGTTCGCGGTCAGGGACAGATGCACGCTGTTGCCGTCGAAGTCCCGGTCCGAGCTGGCGCCCAGATGGTACTTCACGTCGCCCGATCCCTGCACGTCGGACGGCATGGCCGAGCCGCCTTGGAACTCGTGGAAGATGATGTGGTAGGGCTTGCCCATCACCGCGGCCAGCACGTTCAGGCGGCCCCGGTGCGGCATGCCAATGACGATGTCCTGCACCCCCATCGCGCCGCCGCGCTTGATCATCTGCTCCAGCGCCGGGACCATCGCCTCGCCCCCGTCCAGGCCGAAGCGCTTGGTGCCGGGGAAGCGGCGGTGGAGGAAGCCCTCGAACCCCTGCGTCTCGATCAGCTTCTTCAGGATGGCGACCTTGCCCTCCTTGGTGAAGACGATCTCCTTGTCGCGGCCCTCGATCCGCTCCTGCAGCCAGGCCTTCTCCTTGGGATTCGACACGTGCATGTACTGCACGCCGACGTTGCCGCAGTAGGTGCGGCGCAGGATGCCCAGGATCTCGCGGATCGTCGCGGTCTCCAGGCCCAGCACGTAATCGAGGAAAATCGGCCGGTCGAAGTCGGCCTCGGAGAAGCCGTAGCTCGCGGGCTCCAGCTCGGAGGCGTCGCCCGGCGTGGTGGCGATCCCCAGCGGATCCAGGTTGGCCTTCAGGTGGCCGCGCATCCGGTAGGCGCGGATCATCATGATGGCGCGCAGGCTGTCCAGGGTGGCGGCGCGGACTTCGTCGATGCTGGCGGCAGGCTTGCGGGCCTCGATCGTCTTGCCGACCTTGGCCTCGACGGCGGGCCACAGCCCGTCGATCGCGCTCATCCAGTCGGGGCGCGGGGCCGGGGCGGAGGGCTTGGTCCAGGCGGGCCTCTGCGCGGCGCGCTGGGCGTCGGCGCCCGAGTCCGCCAGCGAGGCGAAGAACGCCTGCCACGACGGCTCCACCGAGCCGGGGTTCGCCGCCCACCTTGCGTAGAGGTCCTCCACGAAGGCCGCGTTGCCGCCGTAGAGGAAAGAGGTCTCGGCCAGAACTTCGTTGATCAGGCCTGCGTCGTCCGCCATTTCGTCCGCCTTACCGGGGGCGGGCCCACGGACTTCGGAAGAAGGAGCCGAGCGCGGACCGCCCAATACCTAGATTTACGCCCCCCGGGCACTCGACCGGGTCGAATGCCCATAACCCGCATTGTTTAACCGTTTACCACGTCGGCCCTCACCGACCGGCGCGGAAACGCGGGTTGGCCTAGCCTTTCAGCACCTCGAGCAGAGTCGTGCCCAGCGCCGCCGGTGACGGCGACACACGGATGCCCGCGGCCTCCATCGCCGCAATCTTGTCTTCGGCGCCGCCCTTGCCGCCCGAGATGATCGCTCCGGCGTGGCCCATGCGCCGCCCAGGCGGGGCCGTGCGGCCGGCGATGAAGCCCACCATCGGTTTCTTGATCTTCGAGGCCTTGATGAACTCCGCGGCGTCTTCCTCGGCCGAACCGCCGATCTCGCCGATCATGATGATCGACTCCGTCTCGGGGTCCTTCAGGAACATGTCGAGCATGTCGATGAACTCGGTGCCCTTCACCGGGTCGCCGCCGATGCCCACGGCCGAACTCTGGCCGAGGCCCACTTGCGTTGTCTGGAACACGGCCTCGTAGGTAAGGGTGCCCGAGCGCGAAACAACACCCACGCTGCCGCGCTTGAAGATGTTGCCCGGCATGATGCCGATCTTGCACTCGTCCGGCGTCAGCACGCCGGGGCAGTTGGGTCCGATCAGCCGGGACTTCGAGCCGCACAGGGAGCGCTTCACCTTGACCATGTCGGACACCGGGATGCCCTCGGTGATGCAGACGATCAGGGGCACTTCCGCGTCGATCGCTTCCAGGATCGAGTCCGCGGCGAAGGCCGGCGGCACATAGATCACGGACGCGTCCGCGCCGGTCTGCTTCACGGCCTCGGCGACGGTGTCGAACACCGGCAAGCCGATGTGGGTCGTGCCGCCTTTGCCGGGGGTGACGCCGCCGACCATCTTGGTCCCGTAGGCGATCGCCTGTTCCGAGTGGAAGGTGCCCTGGCTGCCGGTGATGCCCTGGCAGATGACGCGGGTGTTCTTGTTGATGAGGATCGACATTACTCAGGCGCCCCGCACGGCCTTGACGATCTTCTCGGCGCCGTCCGAGAGGTCGTTGGCGGCGATGACGTTCAGGCCGCTCTCGTTGATGATCTTCTTGCCCAGCTCGGCGTTGGTGCCTTCCAGGCGCACCACCAGCGGCACCTGCAGGCCCACCTGCTTCACCGCCGCGATCACGCCGTTGGCGAGGATGTCGCAGCGGGCGATGCCGCCGAAGATGTTGACCAGGATGCCCTTCACGTTCGGGTCGGCGATGATGATCTTGAAGGCCGCCGTCACCTTGGCTTCGTCGGCGCCGCCGCCCACGTCCAGGAAGTTGGCGGGCTCGGCGCCGTAGAGCTTGATGATGTCCATGGTGGCCATGGCCAGGCCGGCGCCGTTGACCATGCAGCCGATCTCGCCGTCGAGGGCGATGTAGGAGAGGTCGTACTTGGAGGCCTCGATCTCCTTCGGGTCCTCCTCGGTCTCGTCGCGCAGCGCCTGGACGTCCTTGTGGCGGAAGAGCGCGTTCGAATCGAAGCTGATCTTGGCGTCCAGGACGCGCAGCTGGTCTTCCGCCGTCACGATCAGCGGGTTGACCTCCAGCATGCTCATGTCCTTGGCCACGAAGGCCGCGTAGAGCTGCGAGAGCAGGGCCTGCGCCTGCTTGGCCAGGTCGCCCTTCAGTTTCAGCGCAGCGGCCAGGGTGCGGCCGTGATGCGGGAAGACGCCGGTGGCCGGATCGATCGAGAAGGTGGTGATCTTCTCGGGCGTCTCGTGGGCTACGTCCTCGATGTTCATGCCGCCCTCGGTCGAGGCCACGACCGAGACCCGGCTCGTCTCGCGGTCGACCAGCAGCGACAGGTAGAATTCCTTGGCGATGGCGGCGCCTTCCTCGATGTAGAGGCGGTTCACCTGCTTGCCCCTGGGCCCGGTCTGGTGCGTCACCAGCACCCGGCCCAGCATCTCCTCGGCGTTCTGCTTCACGTCGCCGACGGTCTTGACCACGCGGACCCCGCCCTTGGCGTCGGGGCCCAGGCCTTCGAAGCGGCCCTTGCCGCGCCCGCCGGCGTGGATCTGCGACTTCACGACGAACACCGGTCCGCCCAGCTTCTCGGCGGCCTGCGCCGCTTCCTCGACCGTGAATGCGGCGTACCCGCGCGGGACCGCGACGCCGAACTCCGCGAGGACGGCTTTAGCTTGGTGTTCGTGGATGTTCATGAGGCCTTGGGGGCGACTTCTGGGAAGCTCGCCCCTGTGGCGAGTGAGCGGGCTTATAGGCGCCGCTCCCTGCGATGACAACCGCGTGAGGGGCAGAAATGACCCCATCCGCGCACGAAGGTCACCCGACGGAAGCACCTTCGTGCGCGGCCGCTCTTTGCCTGAGAGCGGCTAGCCGAAGAAGGTCATCCACAGCGTCCGGCCGGGGATGAAGGCGACGAACAGGTTGATGGCGAAGCCACCGTAGAACAGGCCCATCATCGTTCGCCGATGGCGCCGCACATCGTGGCGCTTGGCGGCGAACACCGCCAGCGGCAGCACCAGCAGGGTCCAGCCCGTGAACAGGTGCAGGAACGACCAGCTGCCGTGGTTCAGCTGGGTGATGAAGAGGGTCGCGCCGGCGGTCACCGACACCAGGCCGACCCACGTCCAGCCGGCGACCCGGTGGAAGGTCCGGCCCTTGCGCACGATCATCAGCACGCCGCCCAGCACCAGCGCGGCGAGCGCGGTGAACAGGTGGATCTTGATCACTGGCGACAGGCCGGCGATCAGCGAGAAATCGGGCGTGTGCAGGCTGCCCTGCGCCGCCAGCCGCAGCACGGCGTCACGGAACGGGGTCATGGCCAGGGCCAGGACGGCCAGGGTGGCCACGCCCGAAGCCGCCCACCAGGCGGCGTTGCGGGGGCGCGGCGTTTGCGAAGCGGTCGACATACTCTATCTCCGGCAGGGCTGGCGCGGCGGTCCGCGCGTCGTTGGGTCGGAGCCATGATCGAGGCGGGAAAGGGCCGCGAGCGGAGTTACGCCGAATGACGGCCCCGCTTCGCGAACAGACGCCGCCCGCCGTTCGCGCTTCGTCAGCGGCGGCGCGCTGGGGCCCCATCGTGCGCAGCACCGTGCTTCCGGCGGTGCTGATCGGATCGTTCCTGGCCTTCATCGGCGCGTTCGAGTCCGAGCCGATGCCGATGCTGCTGCGGCTCCCCTTCATGGTGGCCATCTCGTTCGCGGCCACCGTCCTGGGCTTCCTGACCTTCCAGCTGACCGGCCGCATGCGGCTGGCCCAGCGCCACTACGCTATCCACGGCGCGCTGGCCGCGCTGGTCATGGCCGTGCCGATGGCGCTCGTCGTCTGGGTCGCGGTCAACCTGGTGGCGCCGCCGCAGAGCGACCCGCCGATCCGGGTGATCCCGCACTACATCGTGATCTCGCTGGTGACCTCGGCGTTCTTCTGCCTGTTCGTGGCCTGGATGCGGCGCGACGCCGGCCGCGAGACGCACGCGACCGCCAAGCCCCCCAAGTTCCTCGAGCGCTTGCCGCTCAAGCTGCGCGGCGCTGAGGTCTGGGCCGTGGAAGCCGAGGATCACTACCTGCGGCTCCACACCTCCAAGGGCCAGGACCTGATCCTCTTGCGCCTCGCCGACGCCGTCACCGAGCTCGAAGGCATCGAGGGCGCCCAGGTCCACCGCTCCTGGTGGGTCGCCCGCGACGCCATCGCCGACGCCCGGCGCGGCGACGGCCGGGCGACGCTGACGCTGAAGGACGGCTCCGAGGTTCCGGTGAGCCGCACCTACGCGGGCCTGCTGCGCGAGCGCGGGTGGATCTAGCGCTTCCGCGCCAACCACTCCTCCCGGCTCTGTCCCCAGCAGTCCACCGCCACGTTGATCGGCGCCGGCAACACCGCCTGGCGCAGGATGCGCGAGCCCAGGCGCTCGGCCACCTTCTGCGAGTTCACGTTTGCCGCCTCGATGGTGTGGATCACCTCGGTCCATCCCAGGGTCTTGAACGCCCAGTCGATGGCGGCCTCGGCGCCCTCGGTCGCATAGCCTTTGCCCCAGGCGTCGCGTGACAGGCCCCAGCCCACCTCGGTTCCCGGCCAGCCCTCGGGCTGCCACGGCCCCAGCCGGCCCACCCATCGGCCGGTCGATTTCTCGACGACCGAGAACATCGAAAACCCGCGGCTCATCCACGCGCCGGCCATGGTCGACATGATCCGCCAGGCGCCGATCCGGTCCTGCGCGCCGCCCAGGTAGCGGGCGGCCTCCTCGTCGGCGCAGAACGCCGCCCAGGGTTCGAAATCCGCCGGCTCCGGGCTGCGCAAAATGAGGCGTTCTGTCTCAAGCGTGGGGATTGTCGTCGGCACGTTTTGGCCTCAATCTGCAATCGGGAGAGAGTTCGGGATTTGGGGGCGTCGTCTGGTGCGTTTGTCGCGCGCCGTTAGCCGACCCTGCTCTGCGCGTCGAGGGACCCGTTCGCCCAAGGGTCGTCCATGTCGCAGGACCTGTCACCTCAACCGCTAGAAATCACGATCGAGAAGCCGCGCCCGATGGGCCCCGGGAGGGTCGCCATCGCCGGCGTGTTTGGAGCCTGCGCCCTGGGCGCAGGCCTCGGCCTCTGGGCGCGCCCGGCGCCGCCCGAGCCGCCGGGCGTCGCCGAGCGGGCCGAACCGCCGCGTCCCGCCCTGCAGGTCGTGGTCGACGACACGCTCCCGCCGGCGAACGCCCCGCTCGAGGTGCTGCCCGCCGACCTCTCGCCGACGCCCAAGTCGGGCCTGCCGCGCCTGATCCCCGTCGAGCCGCAGGCGCCGCGCCACCCGGCCGCTGGTCTGGTGAAGGTGGACGCCGTCGTGGCCGCGCCCACGCCCACTGCGCCCGTGCACGTGATGCCGGTCGAGAAGCTGCAGGAGATCGTGGCGTCGGCGCCGGCGAAGCCTGTGGTCGCGAAGGTCGAGAAGGCCGTCGAGAGGTCCGCCAAGGTCGAGAAAGCCGTCGCCAGGCCTGAACCGAAGCCCGCCGCGACGAAGGCCAAGGTCGCCGCCACGAAGCCCGCGAAGAAGCCCGAGAAGCTCGCCCGCGTCGAGAGGGTCGAAAAGCTGAAGGCCGAGAAGCCCCGGGTCGCGAAGGTGGAGAAGGCCAAGCCCGTGAAGCTCGCCAAGGTCGAGCCGAAGAAGAAGCCCGTCGTCAAGGCCGCCGACGCAAAGCCGGCCAAGGCGGCCACCCTCGCGAAGTCCGCAAAGGTCGCGCCCAAGAAGGCGGTGGTGAAGGCCAAGGCGCCCGCTGTGAAGAAGAAGGACGTCCGAGTCGCCGAGGCGAAGCCCAAGGTGGTCAAAGCCAAGGTCGCCAAGCCCGCGCCGGCCCGCAAGCCTAAGGTCGAGAAGCCCCGGGTCGAGACCGCCAAGGTCCGCCGCCCGACGCCCGCGCCGCGCCTGGTCATTCCACGCGGCGAGGGGCCGATGCGCGTCGCCAAGGCCGCCCCCTGCGCCCAGGCCGACCCCGGAGAAGCCATCGTGTGCGCCGACCGCCGCCTGGCCGTCCGCGACCGCCAGCTGCAGCAGGCGTACCGCAACGCCGAGGCCGCCGGCGTGCCCTCCTCGGCGCTGCGCCGCCAGCAGGACCGCTGGGTCCAGGCCCGCGCGGCCGCCGCCCGCGACGCGCCCTGGGCCGTCGAAGACGTCTACGTGGCCCGCATCTCCGAGCTCAACGACCTCAGCCGCGACGCCAGGGAGAACTAGCTGGTCCGCGCAAACCGCGTGGAACGACCGTCGCTGGTGGACTGGACCATGCCGGTGACCTTGCCGGCCGGGTCGCGGTCGAAGGTCACGCGGATCGGCACGTTGGCCCCCTCCACGGCGAAGGTGTCCTTGGCGAGCGGCTTCAGCGCCACCGGCGGGCGGCGGTCGTGCGCCACCACCAGCCGGCCGCCGTCCACCTTCACCGAGCGCACGCCATAGGCCCCGGCGTAGTCGGCCAGCGCCTTCGGCGGCACCGTCGCGGCCGGCGACAGCGCTTCCAGCGCCCACTTGGCCTCGGCCCTGGCGAGCGCGCTGCCCTGGCCCTCCACGACCTTGGTCAGCGCCAGCTGCTGCGCTTTCACGAGCGCCTCGCCGGATCGGGCGACAACGTCGGGGATGACGCCCGTCCCCTCCCAGTTCTTCCTGGTGATCGGGTTCACCGGGCTGCCGCTCGACACGAAGACTGCAAACCCGTCGCCAACTTGCGCAAAGCCGCCGGGATTGGCGCCGCCCGCCGTGGCCTCGCCCACGATGATCGCCCGCTTCGCCGACTGCAGCGTGTAGGAGAAACTCTCGGCCGCCGAGGCGGTCCGCCCGCTCACCAGCACATAGACGGGGGTCTCCAGCCGCCGCCCCGTCTTGGGCGCCTCGGGCGGCCGCTCGTAGCGGTCGGGCCCGCGGCTCTTGAAGGTGTTGTAGACATCGGCGCCCTCCGGCACGAAGTGGCCGACCAGGTAGCCCACCATCGCCGGCGAGCCGCCGCCGTTGTCGCGCAGGTCGAAGATCACCGCGTCGGCCGCCGAGGCCAGGGTCATGGCCGCGTCCGCCGCCGCCTTCGCCGGGTCCTCGGGCGAACGGAAGTGGGCGAAGAAGCCCATGTTGATCACCGCGACGTTGCCCGGCAGCACCTCGACGCCGCGGAAGCCGAAGTTCTGCCGCCGGTCCGCCTCCGAGACCTCGCCGGGCCGCTGGACGCCGCTCACCGTCGAGGGCCCCGGCGGATTGGCCGACCAGGTGACGTTGAAGTGCGAGTCCTGCGGCTTCAGCCGCACCGTCAGCGCCTGGGCCAGGTCCAGCGGCGCGGCGTACTTGTCGTAGACGCCCTTCGCCGCCTCGGCTTTCAGTTCGGCCGCCAGCGCCGCACCCTTGTCGGCGTCGAAGTAGCGGGCCGCGATCTGGTCGGCGATCTTCTCCACCACCGCCCGCGGCTCGGCAGCCTGCGCCGCGCCGGCCAGCGCCAGCGACAGGGCGACCGCGCTCAGCATACGCATCGAATTCCTCCCCGAAGTTTGGCCGAAGCTTAGCCTGCGCTCGCGGGCGAATGTGTGTCGCGGCGTGTTTCAAGCCTGCCCCGGTTCGGCTGCGGTTGACCCCGCCTCCGGCGCGCGCGACCTAAGCGGGGCGCCGCTTGGAGAGCCCACTTGCCCGAACCCGTCCGCATCGCCATCGCCGGCGCACTGGGCCGCATGGGCCAGGCCGTGGAGAAGGTCGTCCGCACCGATCCGGCGCTGACGATCGTCGCCCGCTTCGACCGCCCCGATGCGACAGGCGAAGGGCTGGTCAGCGCCGCGGAGGCCCTGGACGCCGCTCAGGTCGTCATCGACTTCACCACCCCGGCCGCCTCGGTCGCGCTCACGGAACAGGCCGCCG
>NZ_DASWTE010000164.1:0-22184 GCF_036402295.1 Phenylobacterium sp. | reverse complement strand
GGCCGACCTGGAAGCGCACCTGGCCGCCCTTGTTGGCGTCGAAGCCGGGGTCGCGCACGCCGTCGTCCTGGCGGTAGTAACCGCCGAGGCCAACGCGGAAGCCGTTCACCACGCCGCCGACCCAGGCGTCGCCGCGCCAGTAGCCCCAGTCGCCGATCTCGGCCTTGGCCAGGCCCTCGAAGGGCTGGGTCGCCTTGCGGGTGATGAAGTTGATCGTGCCGCCGGGCGCATAGCTGGCGAAGATCGAGGAGGGGCCGCCGCGGACCACTTCCACGCGGCTCACGGTCTCGTCCATGCGGAACGAGAAGTCGGTGTTGAGGAAGCCCAGGCCGCCGTCGTGCTGCACCGGCAGGCCGTCTTCCTGTAGGGCGATGGCGGCGAAGCCCTCGATCGGGATGCCGCGGGCGCGGATGTTGGCGCCGCCGACGCCGCCCGAGGCTTCGACCCACAGGCCGGGCACGTTCTTCAGCACCTCCGCCACGCTGGGCGGGGACTGCATGCGGAGCTTCTCTTCGTTGACGACCGTGATGGCGTAGGACGCCTCGATCTTCTTCTGGCCTTCGGAGCCGGCGCGGCCGGTGACGACCAGTTCCTCGACGGTGCTTGCGTCGTCTGCGGCGTCGGCGGCATGGGCGGACGCCGCGAACGTCAGGACGGATACGGCGACGGCCGATAGCAGTGCAGCTCTCATTCTCGGGGGCCCCTCTAATGGTGGGGCCCGCTTAGGCCCCTATGTTATCGTTTACATGACAGGTCCATATCAATTCCAAGGAAAGTTGGAAAGATCATTCCATATTGGCGTCGTGTGGAAGGTCTGTGACGCGCCGGCCACAGGCGCGATTCCCCCTCCTCCTGCGGGTGAGGAGAAGGGGGATCGACGTCGCCTTACGGCGCTTCGTTCGAGAAGATGACCGTGCCGGCGGCGCCGAACATGCCGCCGACGCCCTGGCACACGCTGATCTTGGCGCCCGGCACCTGGGCGGGCGCCACGCCGCGCATCTGCCGCACGCTCTCCTGCAGCGCGTACATGCCGTACATGCCGGAGTGCATGTACGAGAGGCCGCCGCCGTTGGTGTTGAGCGGCAGCTTGCCGCCGATGGCGGTGTTGCGCTCCTTGATGAAGGCGGCCGCCTCGCCCGGCTTGCAGAAGCCCAGGTCCTCCAGGCCGTAGAGCGGCAGGTGGGCGAAGGCGTCGTAGATCATCAGGTGGTCGACGTCGGCGTGCTTGATGCCCGCCTCGTCGAACGCCTTCTTGCCCGAGATCCTGAAGGCGGTGGACGAGGTGGCGTCGTACATCTGGCTGACCAGCGGCGTCTCCACGCTCTCGCCCGTGCCCAGCACGTAGACCGGCTTGGTCGGGAAGTCCTTCGCCCGGTCGGCCGACGTCAGGATCAGAGCGCCGCCGCCGTCCGTGACGAGGCAGCACATCAGGATCCGGAACGGCCAGGCGATCATCCGCGAGTTCAGGACGTCGTCGACGCTGATCGGGTCCCTGAAGGTGGCGCGCGGGTTCTTCGCCGCCCATTCGCGCTGGATCACCGCCGGCCAGGCGAGGTCTTCCTCGGTCAGGCCGTAAGTCTTCAGGTAGCGGAGCACCGGCACGGTGAACATGCTGGGCGGGCCCACCGGGCCGTAGGGCATTTCGAACTGGCCGTTCAGGCTGGAGGGCGAGCCGCCGAAGCGGCCGCCGCCCACCCGGCTCTTGCCGGACTCGCCGTGCGTGATCAGAACGGTCTTGCAGAGCCCCTCATTGATGGCCGCGGCCGCATGGCGCACGTGCAACATGAACGAGCAGCCGCCCACGCTGGTGCCGTCGGCGTAGGTCGGCTTGATGCCCAGGTACCAGGCGAGCTCGGTGGGGCTGACGCCGGCGGTGGCGACGCCGTCGATGTCGGACGGCTTCAGGCCGCAATCGGCCATGGCGTTCAGGGCGGCGTCGGCATGCAGGCCGATCACCGACATGTCCGGAATGACGCCCATCTTGGTGGTTTCCGCGGCCCCGACGACCGCGACGGATTTCGGCTTCATGTGCGGCTTGCTCCTACTTGGCCGGCGCAAAGAGGGGCAGGCTGATGTCGTCGTTCTGCCTGGCGAACGAGACCTGGAGTGGCATGTCGAGCTTGAGCGCCTCGGGCGTCTGCGGGCAGTCGACGATGTTCGTCATCATGGTCGGGCCCTCGTCGAGCTTCACCACGGCGATGGCGTAGGGCTCGGTCCCCATGTCGGGGCGCGGCCGGTGGTTGATGACGTAGGACCACAGCACCGCCTTGCCGCTGGCCCTGTAGACCTCGACCTCGCGGTTCCCGCACTTCGGGCAGAACGGGCGCGGCGGGAAGTAGCTGTCCTGGCAGGACGTGCAGCGCTGGAGGCGCAACTCGCCCTCCTTGCAGCCGTCCCAGAAATGGCGGGTCTCCGGCGTCGGCTCCGGCAACATGCGTGGCGGCATTCTGAAATCCGTCCCTTCGAAATTTCGGTGTGTTCTCGTCCGCGAAATAGCGGGCGCCGCAGCAAAGACGAGACGGGCGCGGTTGTCACGTGCAGGATGCGGCCGATGGCCGATCCGCATGACCTCGCGAGATATGTGGACGCCCAGGACGCGGGCGGAACCTACGCCCGCGCGCTGGCCGAGCTGCGCGCCGGCCGCAAGCAGAGCCACTGGATGTGGTTCGTCTTCCCGCAGATCGCCGGCCTGGGCTTCAGCCCGATGGCGCAGCGCTACGCGATAACGTCGGTGCACGAGGCGCGCGCCTACTTGGCGCATCCGGTGCTGGGGCCGCGGCTGCGCGAGTGCGTGGCGGCGATGAACGGGCACGCGGGGCGGACGGCGCGCGAGATCCTGGGCAGCCCCGACGACATGAAATTCCGCTCGTGCCTGACCCTGTTCGCCGAGGCGACCCCGGACAACGCCGACTTCAAGGCGGCGCTGGCGAAGTATTACGGCGGGGAGGGCGACCCGGAGACGCTGCTGCGACTCTAGCGCGCTGTCAGGCGAAGTGGATACCGGTTCGCCGCCCGGACAGCGCTCCAGACCTAGACCTGGAGCGCAGTCAGTGGCGCGAAGGTGATTCCACCTTCGCTGACTGCGCTCTAGGCGTCCTGCGGCACCACCTCGCGCAGCAGGCGGGCGCGGCGGGTGGCCTCGATGTCCGGCTCGGGGGCGAGGACGATCTGGGGACGCGGGCCGGCGCGAAGCTGGGCGCGGCGCACGAGCCACGCGACGAACGCCCAGCGCGGGAGGCTGAGGGCGGGTTGGGCTGCAGCCCGGGACCGGCGCGAGGCATGGCTCATAAAGGGGGTACGTATCCGCATAGCTAGCGGACGTCGTAGTGAAGCTTATTTAATTTTGCGGCAACGTGATCACCTGCGGCCCGGACGGGCGTGCGGCCGGCGGGCGCGCGGCCGCTCGGGCCGGACGCGCGCCGCAGACCTGCTTGAGCAGCTCGGCGCCGGCCACGTTCTCCTCTTCCACGTCGATCCAGGCGCCGGGGCGCACGTCGGTCCGCACATAAGCCCCGTCCGCCGTGCGGAAGACCCTGCGGGTGATGCGGTAGCGGCCGGTTTTGCAGTCCCACTCCTGCATGGCGTCGACGCGCTCGGGCGTCGCAGCCACGGCAGGCGTCGTGGCGGCGGGAGCCTGGGCCAGCGCGGCGGGGGCGGCGAGGAGGACAATCGCGGCGGCGATCAAGAGAGGGCGCATGGCCGGATCATTAGCCTTCGGCGACGTCGAGCGACAGGCGCCCGCGCGCGAGCCGCGACGGCTCCAGCCCGAACATCTCGCGGAACGCGGCGCTGAAGTGGGCCGAGGACGAGAAGCCGGCGTCCAGCGCCGCCGTGGTCAGGCTCTCGCCGCGGGCGAAGGCGCGGGTGGCGGCGCCCATGGCGATCCACAGGCGGTAGCGACGCACGGTGACGCCGGTGGCGGCGCGGAACAGGCGGCGGAAGCGCGAGCCGGACAGGCCCGCCTGCCGGGCGAGGTCGCCGAGCGCGAGGCGGGCCGACGGGTCGGCGTGCAGGGCGTCGAGGGCCGAACGGATGCGCGGGTCCGCCTTCGTGTCGTCCACGCCGAGGCGCAGGGTGAGCTCGCGCCGCACGTCAGCCCAGTCGCGCGCGCCGTCGGCCAGGGCCTTGATCGCCGCGGCGACCGCCCCGGTCTCGGCGCCGGCGTTGAGCTCCGCCAGGTCGCGGCTGAGCGGGTCGACGTAGAGGAACGCCATCCGTCCCGTGTCCGAACGTAGATGATGCAGGGCGTCGGGGGCGATCAGCAGGGTGCGGCGGCTACGCCATGCGCTCGCCGGATCGCCGGGCGCGTCGGCGACCTCGAACGCGCCGTCGAGGCCCATGGCCAGCACGGCCACGGCGTTGCGGTGGGCCGTGAGGTTCAGGGCCGGGCCGACGTAGAGCACCCGCGCGCCCCAGGCCCACAGCCGCGCCTCGGCCGGCAGCGGCGCAGCCGCTTCCTGAAAGCGCGCGGCGGCGTCGGCGGTCATGCTGCGCGCCATGACTGCCGCCCCAAGCCTTCGCAACTTGAGCCGGCGGGCGCTGGCCGCCCTCGCCCTGATACCGATCCCGGCCTTCGCAGGAGCGCCTCCCATGCCGTCGCAGGACGATACCCGCCTCACGCTCGAACGCTACGCCGCCGCGTGGCTGAAGGGCGACCTTCCGACCCTGTCCGCGCTATACGCCGACGACATCGTCTTCACCTACCTCGGACAACATGGCCTCGCCGGCCGGCACGAAGGCAAGCCGCGGGCGCTGGCGGCGCTCGCCGAGTTCACGCGGCGCACGGGGCGCAGGCTGAAGGCGGTGACCGACGTCATGGCAGGGCCGAACCTTGGCGCGCTGGTGGTGCGCGAGGCGATGGGGCCGGACGCCGTCGAGGTCACGCGCGTGCTGGTCTACACGGTGAGGGGCGGGCTGATGCGCACCTGCACGATCTATGACGAGGACCCGGCGCTGATCGATCGGCTGGTGGGCGACAAGCCGCTCTAAGCGGCGGCCGCCTCGCCGCCGATCCGGCCGAAGGTCTGCTCGAAGGCGTGCTGGCCTGGCGCACTGAAGGCGACGATGCGGGTCCCCTCCAGGCGGCGCGCCCAGCCCAGGGCATAGATGCGGTCCAAAAGGCCGATGCCGAAGGCGCCGGCCAGATGGCTGCGGCGTACGCTCCAGTCCAGGCAGGCCTTGCACAGCGGCCGGCGGCCGGCGGTCTCGAGACAGACGCCAAAGTCGCGGGCGAAAGCGCGGCCGGCGTCGGTGATCACGAGCGAGCCCTCGCGGTCCGCGATCCGGCCCTGGGCGATCAGGGCGTCCAGCATCGCCACCCCGGCGTCGCCGGCCAGATGGTTGTAGCAGACCCGCGCGCGGCGCATGGCGGGGTCCTTCGGCCCTGGCCGCGTGCGCATGTGGCCGGCGCGGCCGGCCAGCAGGGCGAGCTGTTCCATCACCTCGGCCACATCGGCCCCGGCCAGCGCGAAATAGTTGTGGCGGCCTTCGCAGCGACGGCGGATCAGGCCGCCGGCCTCGAGCTGGGCGAGATGCGAGCTCGCGGTCTGCGGGGTCACGCCGGCCTCGCGGGCCAGCTCGCCGGCCGTCCAGGCCTGACCGCCCATGAGGGCCGAGAGCATGTTGGCCCGCGCCGGGTCGCCCAGCAGGGCGGCGATGCGGGTGATGTCGGGGCCGAGCTTCATGCGCCCACCATAGCGTCCCGCGCGCACGGATGCTTCGGGCGCGGTCGAAACATGCCGGGCGGCGCGGCGGCTAGGTGAGGGGCCTCGCGAACGGAGCCTTCCCATGACCGTCACCTGCTGCATCCGCTACGTCATCGATCCCTTCCAGAAGGCCGAGTTCGAGGCCTACGCGAAGAACTGGCTCAGCATCATCCCGGCCTGCGGCGGGGACCTGCTAGGCTACTTCCTGCCGCACGAGGGGACGAACAACGTCGCCCTCGCGATGATCTCGTTCGAGAGCCTGGCCTCCTACGAGGCCTATCGCGCGCGGCTCAGGACGGACCCGGACGGCGCGGCCAATTTCGCCATGGCGCAGGAGAAGCGGTTCATCCTCTCGGAGGAGCGCACCTGGCTGACGCCGGTGACGCCGTAGGCGTCGTCATCTAACCGCGGAAGACGCGGAAGAGCGCGGAATCGAGCACCGAGCGCGGAGGAATCCTTCCGCGCTCTTCCGCGCTTTCCGCGGTTGAATGGATGGCGCCGAAGCGCGGCTAGGACCGCAGCGTGTTCTCGGCCTTCATCGCTTCGTAGGCGCGGCGGAGGGTGGCGGCGGCTTCTTCGAGCTGGGCCTCGAAATCGGCCAGCACGCGGTCGTAGTGACCGTCCATCAGCTTGTCCTCGACGCTCAGCGCATCGACGGGTTTCGGCTTCGTCGCCGCCATGACCCAACCCCACCCTTGTTGCCCCTTATCCTGGGCGCACCGTGGTTTCCGCGCGATTTACGTGGGCGCAGATTTGGCCGAGGTTGTTTCCCGCGATCACGGAGGAACGCCATGGAACGGGTCGAGGTCGTGGAATACACCGACGCCGTCTGCTCGACGGCCTGGGGCGCCGAGCCGCTGCTGCGGCGGCTGGCCTGGCGGCACGGGCATCATCTGGCGTGGCGCAAGGTGATGGGCGGGCTCGTCGGCGACGCCTCCACGGGCAAGCCGGACTGGGACCGTGTTCGCGCGGCCGAGCCGATGCGGGCGTACTGGAAGCGCGTCTGGCATCTGACCGGCATGCCGTTCCCGAACCCGATGCACCTGATGCTGCGCTCCACCGACCCGCTGGGCCAGGCGGTGAAGGCGGCCGAACGGCAGGGACAGGACGTGGCCGACGCGGTGCTGCGGCGGTTCCGCGAGCAGATCTTCGTGTTCGGGATCGGACCGCAGACCCCCGACGAGTTCGCCGCCGCCGCGGCCGCCGTGCCGGGCCTGGACGTCGGCAAGTGGCGCGCCGATTACGACTTGCCCGAGGTGGCCGCCGCCTACCGCGCAGATTGGCAGGAGACCCGCGAGCCCAACGACTATGTGCGTAACCTGAAGCACGACAGCCCGATGAACGGCGAAGTGAAGCACTCCGAGGGACATGACCGCTATGCGCTGCCGACGGTGATATTCCGCGGCCCAGGCGGCGAGCACACGGCGGCGGGCTGGGTGCCTTACGAGGACTACGAGGCGGCGCTGGAGGCCGCGGCGCCGGGGATCACGGCCGATGCGCGGTCCGATCCGACGCCGGCCGAGGCCTTCGCCCGCTGGGGCGTGCTGACCGACAAGGAGCTGTCGTTCCTCTGCGGCGAGGGCGCGAAGCCGCCCGCAGGCGTGGTGGCGCACGAGTGGGGTGAAGGGATCGTCTACTTCACCGCCGCCGAGGCGAAGGCGCGCGGGCTGGTCGAGGCGGTGGACGCCTAGACCGGCGCCGTCGAGAGCCGCCGGCGTTCGGTCGCGGCCACCAGTTCCGTCCAGATGGCCGCCTGCCGAGCCTTGTCGCCCGCGGCTTCGGCGGCGGCATGGGCCTGGATCAGCGCGGCCCGCAGCCGATCGTTCTCGGCCTGGAGCGCGGAGATATGCAGGTCGCCGTCGCCGCCGACCTCGCCCAGCAGTGCTCGAACGGCCCGGTTCTCCTCGACCAGGATGTGGGCCTGGCGGTCCCAGATCTCGGCGGCCACACCCAGCAGGGCGGCGGAGAGGCCGAGGTCGCTGGCGCGTTCGGCCTCGGCGACGCCCGGCATGGCGTTGCGGATCATCAGGCCGGCGAGCTCGGCCAGGACGGCGGGGACCGGTGGGTTCATAGCTTGCCCATCACCTGCAGCATGGCGCGGTCCTGGGCGTTGATGAGCCACCAGGCGGGATAGATCATGATCGGCGCCCGGTTGCCGCCGCGGTTGAAGGCGGCGGCCGAGCCCACCCAGATCCCCTGGCCCTTCACGCAGTTGAAGAGGATCCACCAGTGGAGCGCCGCCGGATCGGCCTTCAGGCCCGAGGAGCGCTCCCAGATCGCTACCGCCTCGTCGGGGCTCACGAGGCCGCCGGCCTTCCCCGCGCGGCCGAAGGTCCAGATGGGCTGCAGCGACCACCCGAGGTCCTCCAGCGGGTCGCCCAGGTGGGCCATCTCCCAGTCCAGAACGCCGTGGATCTCGCCGGCGTCGTCGTAGAGGAAGTTGCCGGTCCGGAAGTCGCCGTGGACGACGGCGAGCTGTTGCGCGGGCGGCGGCGGGTTGGCGCGCAGCCAGCGGATGGCGGCGCGGGTCACCGGCAGGGGCTCGGCCTGGTCCTTGTCGATCAGGCCTTCCCAGTGGTCGAGCTCGCGCTTCCAACAGGCGTCGAGGGCGGGCGCCTCCATCCATCGCGTCAAGCCGACGGTTTCAGGATCGGCCTTGGCGATCTCGCCCAGGATCGTCCACTTCCGCTCGGCCACCTTGGGCAGCACGGCGTCGAAGGCGCCCGACAGCAGCATCTGCGGCGAGGCCTGGAAGCCACAGAGCTCCTCGGCGATGAAGAATGGGTGGTCGAGCGCTTCGTCCGCCTCTTCCAGCC
The DNA here is from genome assembly GCF_036402295.1 of Phenylobacterium sp. Taxonomy (GTDB): domain Bacteria; phylum Pseudomonadota; class Alphaproteobacteria; order Caulobacterales; family Caulobacteraceae; genus Phenylobacterium. Next base: position 13,663 of record NZ_DASWTE010000164.1, on the reverse strand, counting down.
ACAGCATTTCCGGCACGGGCACGGCCGAGCTGCGGAAGGCGCGGTAGGCTTCGAACTCGATGCGCCGCTCGGTGTCGATCAGGCTGGCCGGCGGGTCGCGGCGCAGGATCATCTTGCGCCGGCGTTCGGCGCCGCCCTCGGTCCAGGACAGCAGGAAGCGATAGGTCTCACGGCTGGCCCCGCCGGAGATGCGCTCGAGCGCGCTGACGGCGACGCCTGTCGCGTCCGGCAGCTTCCCGGCGATGTAGGCCGCCAGCCGCGGCTCCAGCGGGTGGCCCATCAGGCCATCTTGAAGCGGATCGGCAGGCGCTTGGGGCCGTTCACGAAGAAGGCCTGGCTCATGGCCGGCTCACCGTTGATCTCGACGGACTCGAGGCGCGGGAGCAGCTCTTCCCAGAGGATCCGCATCTCCATCTTCGCCAGGTGCTGGCCCAGGCATAGGTGGGCGCCGTAGCCGAACGCCAGGTGCTTGTTGGGCTTGCGGTCGACCTGGAAGATGTCGGGGGCCTCGAAGACCTCCTCGTCGCGGTTGCCGGAGGCGTAGCAGAGCATCAGCCAGTCGCCCTGCTTCACCGCGCGGCCGCGCACCTCGGTGTCGGCGGTGGCGGTGCGCATGAAGGTCTTCACCGGAGTGGTCCAGCGGATGCTTTCGTCCACCAGGGCCGCGCACAGCGACAGGTCGGCTTTCACCTTCTTGAACTCGGCGGGGTTCTCGGCCAGCGCCCACAGCGCGCCGGCGGTCGACGAGCTGGTCGTGTCGTGTCCCGCTGTGGCGACGATGATGTAGTAGCTCATCGCCTCGAAGTCCGAGATCGGATTGCCGTCGATCTTGCTGTTGGCGATCACGCTGGCGAGGTCCTCGGTGGGGTTCTGCCGGCGCGCCTCCGACAGCCTGCGGAAGTACTCGAAGAAGTCGGTGATGACGCTGAAGTCGATCTGGCGCTCTTCCGGCGGCTTGTCGGCCTGGCGGCTGAGCTCGGGGTCGGTGGCGCCGAACAGCTCCTGGGTGAGCTTGAGCATCCTGGGTTCGTCGGTCTCGGGGACGCCCAGGATCTCCATGATCACGTGCAGCGGGTAGTGCAGGGCGACCTCGTTCACGAAGTCGCACTCGCCGCCCTTGGCCGCCATCCGCTCGACCGCGCTCCTGGCGATCACCCGGATGCGGTCCTCCAGCTTCTTGAGGTTCTGCGGCATGAACCAGGCCTGGGTCAGCGCCCGGTACTTCAGGTGGTCGGGCGCATCCATGTGGATGAGGGTGCGCAGGAGGTGCGGGCTGCCGCCCATCATTTCACGCACCTTCTTGTCCGCCACCTGGCTGGTCAGCACGGGATTGCGGTCGCCGTTGTGGAACAGGTCGTTCTGGCGGCTGATCTCCAGGATGTCGGCGTGCTTCGTCGCCACCCAGAAAGGGTCGACGCCCTCGATGTCGGCCACCCCGAACGGCTCGTTCCTGCGCAGCCAGCGATAGGTGTCGTGGATGCGCCGGTCGGCATAAGCCGCCGGGTCGGCCAGGTTGTTGGCGTGCTCCTGCGGAATGCGATGGTCGGCGGCGGTCATTACGCTCATTCGCAAAATCGCCGCCCGAGTGACGCGAGGTCACGCAGGACGACGCCTCCCGTTTGTCCTTATCGTGGGCGGAGGAGACACCTGTGCGCTGCGGCCCGCAAGCATGACCGCGCGTCAACCGGCCGGGAGAGTTCAGCGTGCTGACCAAGGGCGACGACTATCCGATCCACCAGACGCCGGAGCCGATCGCCTATGCGGGCACGGACCGGAATTTCTACGACCGCTACTTCTTCAACGCCTACGCCCAGGACGGCTCGGCATTCGTCGCCGTGGCGTTCGGGGTCTATCCCGCGCTGAACGTGGCCGACGCCCACATCGCCATCGTCAAGGACGGCAAAGAGCGCTGCCTGCACGCCAGCCGTGTGCTGGGGATGGAGCGCATGGACATCCGGGTCGGGCCGATCGCCATCGATGTCGTCGAGCCGCTGAAGGTGCTTCGGGTGACCGTGGCCGGGACCGAGGGCATCGCCGGCGAGGTCACCTTCGAGGGCCGCTCGTTCCCCATCGAGGAGCCGCGGTTCGTGCGCCGCAACGGCCCGCGCGTGTTCATGGACTACACCCGCCTCACCCAGAACGTCCGGGCCTCGGGCTGGCTGGAGGTGGACGGCGAACGGATCGAGGTCGCGGGCTGGGTCGGCACGCGTGACCGCTCGTGGGGCATCCGGCCGGTGGGCGCGCCTGACCCGCAGCCCGTGCCCGGCGCGGGCCTGCCGCAGTTCTTCTGGCAGTGGTCGCCGATCAACTTCCAGGACCGCTCGGTGTTCTTCCACGTCAACGCCGACGCCGATGGCAAGCCCTGGAACACCCGGGCGGTGATCCTGCCGGACGGCGCGGGACCCGAGGGCGGCTACCACACCGAATCTGCGACCATGGCCACCGAGCTGATCCCGGGGACCAGGCACGCGAAGTCCGGCGTGCTGACCATCCCGATGGAGCAGGGAGCGGCGACGGTGACGCTGGAGCCGGTGGGCACGTTCCTGATGCGCGGGATCGGCTACGGCGGCGAATGGCGCCACGGCGGCTTCAAGGGTGAGCTCAGCGTGGCGCGCGAGGACCTTGACTGCGCGAATTTCGACAAGACCGACATGGGCAACCTGCACATCCAGGCGATCAGCAAGTGCACGCTGTCCGTGCCGGGCCAGGCCGACCAGCAGGGGGTCGGCGTGTTCGAGCAGCTGATACTGGGACCGTACCGGCCGCTTGGCGTGTAACCTGCCCTCTCCCGCGTCGCGGAAGAGGCAGGTCCTCTAGCCGCCCATCGCCCCGGAGGAGAACACCTTCACCAGGCGCACGGCGGCCGGGAGCATCAGGGCGCCCAGCAGCGACGGGAAGATGAACAGGATCAGCGGCACGGTCAGCTTGGCCGACAGGCTGAGCGCCTTCTCCTCGGCGCGCAGCATGCGCTTGGCGCGCATGTCGGATGAGAACACGGACAGGGTCTCGCCCAGGCTGGTGCCCATCTCTTCCGCCTGCCGCAGCATGGTGGCCAGCGCGCGGGCGTCGTCGATGCCGAGGCGGTCGGCAAAGGCGGACCAGGCGTCCTTGCGGGCGCGGCCGGCGCGCAGTTCGAGCACCAGGAAGCGCAGGTGCACGGTGAGGTTCGGGTAGCGGCGCTCGAGCTCCTCGGTCACGCGGCTGACCGCGGCGTCCAGCGACAGGCCGGCCTCCACCGAAGCGACCAGCAGGTCGAGCAGGTCCGGGAAGCCGTCGGCATACTCGCGCTCGCGGGTGGTTTTGCGCTGCTTGAGCACGAACTCGGGGCCGTAGAGCGCAGCCACCGACACCGCGACGGCGATCGCGAGCGCGATGAAGTTGCCGCCCTTCTGGCCGATGACCGTGGGCAGGGTCAGCAGGACCGCGACCGTGGCGACGGCGACGGCCGCGGCCTTGATGCCCAGGAAGATGACGGGCGCCTCGCGATTGTAGAAGCCGGCCTGCATCAGCCGCGAGCGAAGGAGCGAGACCTTGGCCGGGTCGCGCACGGCGCTCTGCTGGCCCAGGCGCCGCACGGCGGCCAGCGCCTGGCCGGCCAGCACGCCGGGCCGCTTCTCGACGAGATCGGGAGAACCGCCGCCTGCGCCCGCGCTGGCCAGTCGGCTGCGGCGCATCGCGCGCACCCGGAGTTCGCCGAAGCCCAGCCAGCCGAGGCCGCCGAGGGCGCCCACCGTCAGCACCAGGCCCGCCATGTAGATGATCGTGTCGATAGGCATCGGACTACAGCCGCATGTCGATCATGCGGCGCATGATCAGGTTGCCGAGGAACACCCAGAAGCCGAGGCCGGCCAGGCCGTACTTCACCATCGGTTCGTTGATCACGTCGCCGTAGAAGTTCGGGGCGATCATCACGATGATGCCCAGGGCGATGAACGGCGCCGCGGTCAGGATCATCGCCGAGGCGCGGCCTTCCGACGACGCGGCCTTGATCTTCAGGCGCATCTTGTGGCGGTCGCGAACCGTGTTGGCGTTCAGTTTCAGGAGGCCGGTCAGGTTGCCGCCGGTCTTCTCCTGCAGGCGAACCGTGGCGGCGAAGAGGTCGACGTCGGCGTGTTGGCAGCGCTCGGCCATGCGCTCCACCGCCTGCTCCAGCGTGGCGCCGTAGGCGATCTCGTCGGCCGCCATGCCGAACTCGGTGCCGATGGGATCGCTCATCTCGCGGCCCACCAGGGCGACGGCCGCCGGAACCGGGTGGCCGGCCTCGAGCGAGCGCACGATGATGTCCAACGCCTGCGGCAGCTGGTAGCCCAGCGCGCCATTGCGCTTGTTGGCCATGTACTTGAGGAAGCCCAGCGGCAGCAGGACACCGCCCGCCAGCGCGCCGGCTACGGCCGCGATCGGCGAGCGCAGCATGATGCCCGCGCCGATCCCGAGGACCATGGCCGCGCCGACGGCGTAGGTGATCCACTTCCTCTGGTCGTACGGCAGGCCGGAGGCCACGATCAGGTTCGAGAGCCAGCGCAGCCGGTCCGAGCGGGCGCCCGCGGCGGTGAGGCCGCGCTGCTTGCGCAGCTCGATGACCAGGGCCGAGATGCCCTCGATCTTCTCGCCCACCTTCAGCCGGCGGTTCACCTGCTGCTTCTGGGTGGCGACCGTGAACAGGCCCGACAGGCCCTGGACGCCGGCGAAGACCGCGGCGCCGATCATGAGCATGACGATGAACTTGGCGTCGATTTCCATGGCTAGAGCGCCCGGGACGGATCGAAGTTGGCGGTGTCGTACGGAATGCCGCGGCGCAGCATCTCGTCGAGGCAACGGGGGCGCAGGCCCGTGGCGCGGTGATCGCCATGGACCGTGCCGTCGGCGTCGGTGTGGGTGCGGTTGAACAGGAAGATGTCCTGCATCTGCACGACGTTGCCTTCCATGCCCACGATCTCGCTGACGTGGGTGACCTTGCGCTTGCCGTCCGACAGGCGGTTCACCTGCACGACCATCCCGACGGCGCTGGCGATCTGGTAGCGCACGGCCTCGGGGCCGATGTTGAGGCCGCCCATGGCCACCATCTGCTCCAGGCGGCTGACGGCCTCGCGCGGATTGTTCGCGTGGATCGTGGCCATCGAGCCTTCGTGGCCCGTGTTCATCGCCTGCAGCATGTCGAAGGCTTCTTCGGAACGGACTTCGCCCAGGATCACCCGGTCGGGACGCATCCGCAGGGCGTTCTTCACCAGCTCCCGCTGACGGATCTCGCCCTTGCCCTCGATGTTCGGCGGGCGCGTCTCCATGCGCACCACGTGCGGCTGCTGCAGCTGCAGTTCGGCCGCGTCCTCGATGGTGATGAGGCGTTCGCCGTGGCTGATGGCGGACGAGAGAGCGTTCAGGAGCGTCGTCTTGCCCGAGCCGGTGCCGCCCGAGATCACGGTCGACACACGCGCACGCACGGCGCCGTACAGGAAGTCGGCCATCGACTGGGTCATGGCCCCGAACTCGACCAGCTTCTCGAGCGTGAGCGGCTTCTTGGAGAACTTCCGGATCGAGACTGAGCAGCCGTCGATGGCGATCGGCGGGATCGCGGCGTTCACGCGGCTGCCGTCCTGCAGGCGGGCGTCCACCATCGGCTGGCTCTCGTCGATCCGGCGGCCGACGCCGGCGACGATGCGGTTGACGATGCGCAGCAGGTGGTCGTTGTCGCGGAAGCGGATGGGCGTGAGCTCGAGCTCGCCGCGGCGCTCCACATACACCTGGAACGGGCCGTTGATCAGGATGTCGTTGATCGCGTCGTCCTTGAGCAGCGGCTCGATGGGACCCAGGCCCACCATCTCGTCGAAGATCGAGGCTCCAAGGGTCTCGAGTTCCTTGGCGTTGATCACCATGCGCTCGGCGCGGGCGAACTCGGCCACCTGTCCCAGCACCTGGCGGCGCAGCTCGGACTCCTCGAGCTTGTCCAGCTTTGCGAGGTCGAGCTCGTCGATCAGCTTGGCGTGCAGGCGCAGACGCAGGTCGAGGTTGGCGTCGCGCGGCGGCGCCTTCGCCTTGGGTTCGGATTTCGCCTCGGCCTTGGGCGCGGCGGCCGCAGGAGCGGGCGTCGGCGCCACCGCGGGTTGCGGCTGGGGCGCGGGCTGCGGGCGAGCGAGGCTGAAACGACCCATCAGGCGGCCTTTGCTGGATCACGGCGAGCGGGCTGCGAGGCCAGCCGCTCGACCAGGGTCTGAACGTCTTTGACGATCTTGGACTTGGGACGGTGCTGCGAGATCGGGCCGCCCAGGTTGGCGGAGGCGGCGGCCGCCTCCCAGTCCGAGCTGATGCCGGCCTCGGCCTTGCGCTGCAGGGCCTTCTCGGCCTCGGTCATGGACGGCGCGGGGCCGAACATGCGGCTGGCCAGACGGTTCAGCACGATGCGGGGGCGCAGGCCCGTGCCCAGGCCGTCTTCGATCTCGTCGGAATAGGCGCGCGCCGCCAGCAGGGCCGGCACGGTGAGCTCGGAGATGACCATCACCTCGTCGCAGCCCGACAGCGCGTCCAGCGTCCAGGGACGGCGATGACGCGGGATGTCGAGGATCACCCACTCGTAGCATTCGCACGCGACCTCGAGCATGCGCAGGACCGCGTCGCGGCCCACGGTGTCGAAGGCCGTGGCGTCACGCACGCTGGCGATCAGGTCCAGGCCCTTCGACACCGGGGTGACGAGCGCGTGCATCATCGAGGCGTCGATGCGGTCGGCAGCCTGGCCGAAGTCGGCGAGGCGCGTGGTCGGCGTGCAGCCCAGGTAGGCGGCCATGGCGCCGTCGGCGAGGTTCAGATCGATGAGGCAGACCGCCCGGTCCTTGCCCGACTGGGCCGCGAGCACCGAGGCGACCTCGATGGCGATGGTCGTCGCGCCTGCGCCGCCCACGGCGCCGGTGACGCCCCAGCAGCGGGACTCGCCGCCGGAGCTGGTCGGCGCGACCGTTGGCTGCGCCTCGGCCAGCAGCGCCAGCATCGCGGTCGACAGCTGCTCGGGGGTGAACGGCGCCTCCAGGATGTCGGCGGCCTCGAGGCGGAGCACGTTGCGGACCAGGCCGGCCGGGAGGTTCTCGCCCAGCATCAGGAGCGGCGGCGCATGGCGCATGGAAGACAGCGCCTTTACCGCCGCAGCCAGCGCCGGGGCGTCCCAGGCGTCGGCGTCGATCAGCACCAGGTCGTAGGCGCCGGGCGACAGGCTCTCGAGCTGGGTCGCCGAGCCCGGTTCCAGCACGGCGCCGGCGAGCGGCCCCTGCGAGAACGCGCCAAGGCCCGCGCCAAGCGCCAGTACGCGGCGGCCCTCGATCGAGACGTCGAGCGGCGAAGACTTGGGACGCGGCATGGTGCGGGTTACTCGGCCGCCGGCGGCGCGCCGGCGTCCTTGGCCTTGGGACGCGATTCGATCTTGCCGCGGAGGAAGAGGTCCTTCTCCGAGGCCGCCTTGCCCGGCAGCGACTCGATCGGCGTGACGGCGCGGTCTTCGGGCGTGGCCAGACGCGGCGTCACCAGGATCACGAGCTCGGTCTCGGACTTCCGCCACTGCGCCGAGCGGAACAGGGCGCCCAGCACCGGGATATTGCCGAGGCCCGGCGTCTGCTGGACCTGGTTGCGGTGGTTCTTCTGGTACATGCCCGCCATGGCGAAGGTGTCGCCGGGACGCAGGTCCAGGGTGGTCGAGGCGCGGCGCACGGTCAGACCCGGCACCGTGATGTCACGCAGCACGAGGGAGTTGGCCGGGTCGAGCTCGCTGACTTCCGGCTCGACCGCCATGCGGATCCAGCCGTTCTCCTTGACGGTCGGCAGGAAGTTGAGCCGCACGCCGTAGGGCCGGAACTGGATGGTGATCTGGTCCAGGCCCTGCGGCACGGGGAACGGGAATTCGCCGCCCGCGAGGAAGGTGGCCCGCTCGCCCGAGATCGCCACGATGTTGGGCTTCGCCAGCGCGCGGACGACGCCCTTGTCCTCCAGCGCCTGCAGCGTGGTCTCGATGTTGGCGGCGTTCCAGCCGCCGCTGGTGGCGATGACGCCGTGCGGCGGGGTGATCGAGCCGATCAGACCCGTACCGGTGAACACGCCGAACGAGTCGTTGAAGACCGACAGGTCGACACCGATGTCCTTCAGCGCCGAGCGGGTGACCTCGAGGATGCGGACCTCGAGGATGACCTGCTGCGAGTTCTTGACGTTCAGGCGCGAGAGCACGGCCTCGGGGGCGTACTTGTCGGCGAGGCGCTCGGCGCCGGCCTGGATCCCCGAGGTGGAGACGTCGCCGGCGAGCATCAGCATCTCGCCCAGGTTCCGCACCTGGATACGTTCACCCGGATAGGCGGCTGCGAGGTCGGTCTGCAGGCCCTCGGCGTCGTAGCCTACGCGGATGTCGATCACCTCGACCAGGCTCCCGCCGCGGCCGTAGACCAGCATGTTGGTCGAGCCGAATTCGATGCCCTGGACGTAGAACGTCGATTCCGAGGTGCCGGTGACGGTGGCGATCTCGGGCTGGGCGATGACGATCTTCGACGCCGGGCCGGGAAGCCGGAACTGCAGCGACTTGTCACGCGGCACGTGGATCGTGCGCCGCATCACGGGCTCGCTGACCATCGTCTGGGCGGCGGCCTGCGTGGCCGGGGTGAGGGCGCTGGTGGCCAGGGTCAGGCCGAGCAGCGCGCCGAACAGGGTTCGGGACATGGGGAGTGCGGCTTTCATGGGGATCAGCTCGCCGCGGTCGGCTTGACGGGGGCGGCGGCGACGGCCGGGGCCGCAGGCGCCGCGGCCACCGGCCGTGAGCGGCCTGCGCGGCCCTTGGACCGCTCGCCTTCGATGATGATGATGGCCGAGAAGGGCCGCGGCGGGCCGCTGTAGCGCGAGACCGAGGCGCGGACCGGGCCGGTCGGACGCGGGGGGCCGCCCACCAGGAAGTCGGCGGTGCGCAGTGGCCGGGCGGCGGCGATCTCAGCGTTGCCGTTGCGGCGCAGCGCCAGCGACAGGCTGCCCAGAGTCGCCGCGACCGACAGCTTCTGCGAGTCCTCGACCGTCACTTCAATGGTGGCGGTGTTGGGGCTGGCCGGCTTGTCCGAGGTCGGGTCGGCGTTCAGGTCCACGCCCAGGACGCGGGCGTTCTGGACCACGACGTAGGAGATGTAGTTGCGCTCGGAGCCGCTGGGCGTCAGGTCGCGCAGCAGCACCACGTCGACGTGGTCGCCCGGCAGCGCATGGCCGCCGACGCCCGAGGCGTCGTCGACTTTCAGCGTGTAGGCGCGCATGCCCTCGCGGATGTCGGCCGAGACGATCGGGCGCGAGCCCGGGCCGGAGATCTTTGTGGGCAGCAGCGGCTCGCGCGCCGCCATCGGCGTCAGCGCCACCGGCGCGCCGCCGCGGTCGGCGGCCAGGACCGCGGCCACCGTGGTGAAGGCGCCTTCCGGGATGACATCCTTGGGCGCCTTGATGACTGTCAGCATCGTGGGCTGCAGCTTCTCGCCATACTTGATGGCGCGCGTGGCGATGACGAGGGGCTCGCCCTGCGTCTGCGCCAGCAGCTGACCCTTGGCTTCCGCCACGTTGGGCAACATGACCTTGGCGACCACGAGGGCCCCCACGCCCAGCACGGCCGAGGCCGCGAGACTCACTATGGTTACGACGCGCATGCGCTGATCCCGCCAATAGTTCTCTTGTTATGTCGCGACGTTAACGACGGCCCTCTTGCGAGATCGCCAAGAAACAGGGTGAAGATCGGGGTAAGGTTGATGAAGAAGCGACGCTATGCGCTGGCGTCGCGGCCGCCCCTGGCCCTAGGCTCGGGATCTTCGAAAAATCGGGACGGGAGCAAGGCGATGAGGGTTCGCCGGCCATGAAAGTCAGAAGACTGGGAAACTCAGGCCTCAAGGTCAGCGTCGTGGGCCTGGGCTGCAACAACTTCGGCATGCGGATCGACGCCGACCAGACGCAGGCGGTCGTGGACGCCGCGATCGACGCCGGGATCACCCTCTTCGACACCGCCGACATCTACGGTGGGACCAAGTCGGAGGAGTTCCTCGGCAAGGCGCTGGGCAAGCGGCGGCACGAGATCGTGCTGGCCACCAAGTTCGGCATGCAGATCGGCCAGGACCCGAAGAAGCGCGGGGGCTCGCGCAAGTGGATCATGCAGGCCGTCGAGGACAGCCTGCGCCGCCTGAGCACCGACTACATCGACCTCTACCAGCACCATTCGCCCGACGCGGACACCCCGGTCGACGAGACGCTGCGGGCCCTGGATGACCTCGTGTCGCAGGGCAAGGTCCGCTACCTCGGCAACTCCAACTACACGGGCTGGCAGATCGCCGACGCCGACTGGACCGCCGCGGGCCAGACACGGTTCGTGTCGGCGCAGAACCAGTACTCGCTGCTGGAACGGGCGGTGGAGAAGGAGGTGCTGCCGGCATGCGAGCACTTCGGCCTGGGCTTCCTGCCGTTCTTCCCGCTGGCCTCGGGCCTGCTCTCGGGCAAGTACAAGCGCGGCGAGGCTCCGCCCGAAGGCACCCGGCTTGCGGCCTGGGGCGCTCGAGGCCAGGCCGCGATGAGCGACGCCAACTTCGACAAGCTCGAGGCGCTGGAGGCCTGGGCGGCCGAGCGTGGCCACACCCTCCTCGACCTCGCCTTCGCCTGGCTCCTGGGCCACGAGGTGGTGAGCTCGGTGATCGCCGGGGCCACCACGCCTGAGCAGGTGAAGACCAACGCTGCGACCGCGGAGTGGCGGCTGACGCCCGAGGAGGTCGAGGAGGTGGGGAAGTTGGTGGGGTGACCTCCCGCATGCCCCCATCGTTATCCCGCCAACAAGTCGCGGGATGGCGAACATGTAGAGGGAAGGCTTGGCCGACGGAGCGTCAGCCTGCGATGGAGCGCCTCTTACTGAGCGGGGTTTGAAATGTACGAACTGCTGAAGGGCCTCCGCGTGGTCGAGGGCTCGGCCTTCGTGGCGGCCCCGACGTGCGGGCTCTACTTGGCCCAGATGGGCGCCGAGGTGATCCGGTTCGACAACATCGGCGGCGGACCCGACTTCCGCCGCTGGCCGCTCGCGGGCAACGGCGCCAGCCTCTACTGGGAGGGCCTGAACAAGGCCAAGAAGTCGGTGGCCCTCGACCTTGGTCGCCCGGAAGGCCGCGAGATCGCCCAGCGCCTGGCCGCCGCGCCGGGCGACGACGGCGGCCTGTTCGTCACCAACTTCCCGGTCGAAGGCTTCCTCGGCTACGACAAGCTAAAGGCGTTGCGGGACGATCTGATCTGCGTCCGCGTCATGGGCTGGGCCGATGGCTCGCAGGGCATGGACTACACCATCAACTCGGCGCTGGGCCTGCCGCTGATGACCGGGCCAGTGGGCGACGAGGCCCCGGTGAACCACGTGCTGGCGGCCTGGGACCTGCTGACCGGCGCCTACTGCGCCTTCGCCATGGTCTCGGCGTTGCTCGCCCGCATGCGGGGCATGGGCGGGCGCGAGATCCGCGCCCCGCTGTCCGACATCGGCGCAGCCACGATGGCCAACCTGGGCTTCACCGCCGAGACGATGCTGACCGGCCGGCAGCGGCCGCGGATGGGCAACGACGTCTTCGGCGCCTTCGGCCGCGACTTCACGACCAAGGACGGCCAGAAACTGATGCTGCTCTGCATCACGCCCAAGCAATGGGAGAAGGCGCTGGACGTGTTGGGCATCGGCGCGGCCGTCGCCGCTGTCGAGGCCGAACTGGGTGTCTCGTTCGCCAAGGACGAGGGCCTGCGGTTCACGCATCGCGCGCGGCTCTATCCGCTGTTCGAGCGGGCGTTCGCGGCCAAGACCGCTGCCGAGCTCACGCCCGCCTTCGATGCCGGCGGCGTCACCTGGGGCAGCTACCAGACCCTGGACGTGGCGCTCGGCGACACGCGTCTCTTCAAGGACAACCCGCTGTTCGAGGCGGTGAAGCACCCCAGCGGCCTCACCTATCCCGCCCCCGGGGCGATGGGTACGATCCCGCAGGACGCCCGCGGCCCGGTCACGCCGGCGCCGAAGCTGGGCCAGCACACCGACGAGGTGCTGGCCGACGTGCTGGGGCTGACCAGCGCGGAGATCGCCAAGCTGCACGACGCGAAGGTGGTGGCCCAGGCCTGAGCCCGACCAGTGGGTGAGGGCGCTCAGTCGAGGATCTTGCCAGGATTCAGGATGCCCGTGGGGTCCAGGGCCTGCTTCAGGGTCTTCATCAGCGCGATCTCGCCGGCGTTCCGCGAGAGCGGAAGGTAGGCCTTCTTGTGCAGGCCGATCCCGTGCTCGGCCGACACCGACCCGCCGATCGCCTTCAGCGGCGCATAGACGATGTCTTCCACCGCGTGCTTCGTCTCGGGATTGCGCACGCCGGTCCAGATCAGGAGATGCAGGTTGCCGTCGCCAAGGTGGCCGAACACGTAGTTGTCGGCATCGGGCCAGCGCTTGCGGAGCTCGGCGTCGACCTCGGCGACGTAGGCCGGCATGTCACTGATCCGGAGGCTGACGTCGAAGGTGAAGGCGGGCCCCTTGCGATTCACCTGGCCGACGTCGTCGCGCAGCGCCCACATGCGGGCGCGCTCGGCCCCCGACTTGGCGATCACCGCGTCCACGATGAGTCCGTCCTCGAGGGCCTGGCCCAGCACGCGTTCGAAGCGCTCGGCGTCGGCCGCCTCGTCGCCGCCCAGGGCCTCGACGAGGACGTAGTACGGGTAGCCGCGGGCCAGCGGCGGCGTCCCTTGCGCCGGCGGTGTCGTCACCAGGTCGTAGAAGGCAGGCCACATCACCTCGAAGGCCGACAGGCCGCCGCCCAGCCCCCGATCGAGGGCCCGCAGCAGTTGCGGGATATGGTCGAACGTCTCGGTCGCGACATACGCCGTGTTCTGGCTGGTGGGCGCGCTGCGGAGCCGGAGCACCGCGCGGGTCACCACGCCCAGGGTGCCCTCCGAGCCGATGAAGAGCTGCTTCAGGTCGTAGCCGGTGTTGTTCTTCATCAGCCGGTTCATCGACGACACGATCGTGCCGTCGGCCAGCACCGCCTCCAGGCCCAGCACCATGTCGCGCATCATGCCGTAGCGGACCACGCGGTTGCCGCCGGCGTTCGTGGAGATGTTGCCGCCGATGGTGGCCGAGCCGCGGGCGCCCAGGTCCAGCGGCAGCAGCAGGCCCTCGGCCTCGGCCGCCTCGCAGGCGACCTGCAGAATGCAGCCGGCCTGGACCGTCATGGTGGCCGAGGCGGTGTCGATCTCCTCGATCCTGTTCATCCGATCGAGCGACAGCGCGATGGCCCCGTCGGCGTTGGCGCCTCCGGCCAGGCCCGTGCGACCGCCCCATGGCGTGACCGGCGCGCCATGCCTGTGCGCGATCCTGAGGACCGCCGCGACCTGTTCCGTGTTCGCCGGATAGACCACCGCCCGCGGCGAGCCCAGGCGCATCCACGCGCCCTGGGCCTTCTCGAGCGCGGCTTCGCCGGTGAAGACGGCTCCTTGAGGCAGCGCTTCGGTCAGGGCGTCGGCGACGGGATCTGCGGCGAGGACTTGGGACATGGGCCGGAAGCTTACGCGCGGCCTACCCGGCCGCCAACCGCGCCAGCACCGTTCCCTCGCTCACCTGGGCGCCCAGCTCGGCAGAGAGCTCCTCGACCGTCCCGTCGAAGGGCGCGGTCAGCGCGTGCTCCATCTTCATGGC
>NZ_DASWTE010000163.1:0-3398 GCF_036402295.1 Phenylobacterium sp. | reverse complement strand
TCTCGATGTGGCCGCGGCCCCAGGTCTGGACGGTCTTCACGATGGGCGTCAGCGAGCGGCCGTAGTCGGTCAGTGAATAGATCACCGGCGCCGGAACCTCGCCGGTCTCCTCGCGCGCCACGATGTCGTCGGCGATCAGCTCGCGCAGCTGTTCGGTCAGCACCTTCTGCGAGATGGCCGGCATCTTCTGGCGCAGGCCCGCGAAGTGGCGCGGCTCCTCGGCCAGCCAGTAGATGATGATCAGCTTCCACTTCGAGCCCATCGCCGCCAGCGCGGCGGTGAGCGGGCAGTCGCTGACGGGGTTGCGGCGGCGGGGGGCGTCCATCGTTACCTGCAGGTGCCTTCTCGTGGGCGGGCGGCGGCGTAGGCTAGCGTCCGGCCCGCCGCACAGCCCGGGGAGCCCATGATAGCCCACGTCCTGACCCGCCGGATCAAGCACGTCCTGCTGTCGATCGCGCTGGCCTGCGCGCCGCTCACGGCCCGCGCCGCCGAAAGTCCCAGCGACGCCGCGCGCGCCTTCGACTTCGAATTCGGCGCCTGGACCATGCACCTGAAGCGCCTGGCGAAACCGCTGAGCGGCTCCACAGAATGGATCGAGTACGAGGGCGCCTCGGTCGTCCACAAAGTCTGGGGCGGCGCGGCCAACCTGGGCGAGATCGACGTGACGGGTCCGGCCGGCCGCATCCAGGGCATGAGCCTGCGCCTCTACGAACCGGCCACCGGCCAGTGGCATGTCCGCTTCGCCAACGCCCGCACCGGCGAACTCGGCCAGCCGATGATCGGCGGCTTCAAGGACGGCCGCGGCGAGTTCTACAATCAGGAGACGTTCGACGGCCGCCCGGTGTTCGTGCGGTTCGTCTTCTCCGACATCACGCCCGCGGCGTTCCGCCTGGAACAGGCGTTCTCGGCCGATGGCGGCAGGACCTGGGAGGCCAATTGGATCGCGACCTTCAGGAAGGTGGGCTGACGATCTTCGGCCGCTTCCACGCCCGCCCGGGCTGCGAGGCCGCGGTCGCCGCCGCCATCGCCGAGGTGGTCCCGCCGACGCGCGCCGAGCCCCTCTGCCTCGGGATCGAGGGCTATGCCGACACCCGCGACGCGGCGCTGTTCTTCATCCACTCGCGGTGGCCCGACGAGGCGGCCTTCGAGGCTCACGCGGCGCTGCCCCACACCGTCCGCTTCCTGGAAACCGTCCGGCCGCTGGTCGATCACCCGCTGGACGTGCGGCGCGCCCGACGGACGGCCTAGGCGCCGCTACTGCCGGATCGTCTGCAGCGCCTGGGCCTTCTCGGTCAGGTCGCGGTCCTCGTTCTTCCGGATCTGCAGTTCCTGCGCCTGCGCGCAGACGCGCGTCTTCATCCGGCTGCCCACCAGGGTCTCCTTGCGGCAGACGAGGCCGTCCTTGTTCGGCTTACCGGCCTTCGCCGGCGGCGCGTTCGGCGCGGTGAACGACGTGACCGGCGCCGTGCTCTGGAGCATCGCGGCGAGCATCAGCGAAACCATGCGATCCCCCTAGGGTCTACGTACGGCGGATACGCCACCGTTCGTTGAAACGATGCACCGTCTGTTGCGTCCTGGCGAGGATTTCAGTTCGCCCCGCCCGCCTTCGCCGTCCCCGCCTCGGCCCGGTCGGCCGCGCGGCTGCCGCCCAGGATGCCCGGCATGGCGTAGTTCCCTTCGTGGCAGGCGTACTCGTAGACCTGACCGTCCAGCGCCGCGAACTCGTACTCGCCGCCCCAGGGCTTGTCCCACACGCTCGGGGCCTCGACGGTGAAGGCGTAGCTCAGCCGGTCCTTCGCCACGCGGCGGAACCGCTCGGTCACCTTCAGGTCCTCCCAGGCGCCGAAGAACGCCTGCGCCTGCGGGAAGTTGGTGGTCTCCACCACCAGAGTGTCGCCTTCGTACCAGCCGACGGAGTCGCCGAACCACGGCCGGATCGACGCTGCCCGATGCTCCCGCGAGTTCAGGCGCACCACGCGCGCGTCGTGCACCATCTCCACCACGATGACGACGGCGTCGGTCCCCTGCACGATCGAATAGTTGTTGTTGTAGAAGCCGTTGGACATCATCGGCGGCGGCCCGTTGCGCCCGAACGACGTCAGGCAGCGGTCCGCCAGGCTCATCTCCTCCGGATTGTTGTAGCGGCGTGCGGTCTGCTGGTCCTCGCCGAACAGGGCCGCGGCCCCGTACTGGTCGAGGTAGTAGGGCGAGCCGGTGAACGTCCGCATCTCGGCGGCCGACACCTTCGAGCCGGCGCGCGGGGCGGGGACCTGGCCGTCGGGCGTGGTGATCAGGCTGGTCCGGGGCTCGCCGCGCACCCGCATGACCCGCAGGCCCGGATCGAGGAAGCCGCGGTTGTAGCCGCCCACCGTGCCGTCCTGGATCGTGGGCGCGTTGGGATCGGTCCGCTGGTTGCCCTTCTCGATCTGCGCCGCGGCCGCGGTCTCGATCTTCGCGACCTCCTCGGCCGTCATCGCCAGCCGCCCGCCATACTGCGCCGGCCGCGTCTGCGACGTCATGGTGGCGTTGGTCCAGTTGCCCTCGAGGTCGGGGCGCTTCGCCTGGGCCAGCGCCGTCGTCGCCAGCAGCAGCGTCCCCAAGCCAAGCGCGATCGCCGTCGTCTTCATGGCCTCGTCCTCCCGGGCGGGAGCATCGCGCCGGGCAGGGCTGGGCGGCAAGGGCCATGACGCGTTGAAAGTGCTAAACGGTCCTCGACGCATCCAGCCCACGCGGAACCGATGGTGGCGACCAAGCACCGCATCTACACGACGAGCTTCGCCAGCGTGTACCCGCACTACATCGCCAAGGCGGAGAAGAAGGGGCGCACCAAGGCCGAGGTGGACCAGATCATCCGTTGGCTGACGGGCTTCAGCCAGGCCGAGCTCGACGCCCATATCGCAGGCCGGTCCGACTTCGAGACCTTCTTCGACCAGGCCTCGAAGAACCCTGCCCGGACCCAGATCAAGGGCGTGGTCTGCGGCGTCCGCGTCGAGGAAATCGCCGAGCCGCTGATGCGCGAGATCCGCTACCTGGACAAGCTCATCGACGAACTCGCCAAGGGCCGGCCGGTGGAGAAGATCCTGCGAGGATAGGGGGCGATCTCCCCACGCGTGTCATCCCGGTTTGGGCGAAAGCCCAAGACCGGGACCCATTGGACTCGGCGCTTGGTGAGGATCTGCTGCGTCCTGCTACCGCCGGCGAGCTCAATGGGTCCGGTCTTCGCCTGCCGGCGAACCGGGATGACAAAGAAAGTTGAGATGGAAATGGCGCCTTACGTCCGTTTCTGACGTAGGGCCGTGTTCCACTGCCCGCATGTCCGGCCCCCCGCCCGAGATCGACGAAGCCGACGTCTTCCTGGCGAAGCTCGCCAGGCTCGACCTGCGCGCCGCGCAGCACGT
>NZ_DASWTE010000162.1:0-29794 GCF_036402295.1 Phenylobacterium sp. | reverse complement strand
GTGGGTGAGGCCTACATGGACGGCGGCCTGGTGCTTGAGCAGGGCCACATCGACGACTTCATCGACCTGATCGGCGCGAACGCGAAGAACAAGACCAAGAAGCGCGGGCCGTTCCGCCGCTGGCTGAGGAAGACGCTGCGCGAGGCCAACGACCGGGTGGCGTCGCGCAAGAACGTCGCCCACCACTACGACCTCAGCTACGACCTCTACCGGCGCTTCCTCGACGAGGACATGCAGTACAGCTGCGCCTACTTCGAGCGGCCCGACATGACGCTGGAAGAGGCCCAGCTCGCCAAGAAGCGGCACATCGCGGCCAAGCTGCACGTCCAGCCGGGGCAAAGCGTGGTGGAGATCGGCTGCGGCTGGGGCGGCCTGGCGCTGCAGCTGGTGGAGGACGTGGAAGGCGTCGAGGTCGACGCCATCACGCTGTCGGTCGAGCAGCTGAAAATCGCCCAGGCGCGGGCCGAGGCCAAGGGGCTGGCCCACAAGGCGCGGTTCTCGCTCACCGACTACCGCGACCTGAAGGGGACCTACGACCGGGTGCTGTCGATCGCCATGTTCGAGGCGGTGGGGCGGCCCAACTACCAGGAATATTTCGACGGTGTGGCGCGGCTGATGAAGGACGACGGCGTGGCGCTGATCCACTCCATCGGCCGGCCCGAGGCGGGGGTCACCAACGCCTGGATCGACAAGTACATCTTCCCGGGCGGCTATTCGCCCGCGCTGTCCGAGGTGATGCCGGCCATCGAGCGGGCGGGGCTGATCGTGACCGACGTGGAGATCCTTCGGCTGCACTACGCCGAGACGATCAAGCACTGGCGCCAGCGGTTCGCGGCGGCGCGGGCCGACATCGCGCAGCTGTACGACGAGCGGTTCTGCCGGATGTTCGAGTTCTATCTGGGCATCGCCGAGCAGAGCTTCCGAGCGCGGCGGCAGTTCATCTTCCAGGTCCAGCTGGCCAAGCGCGTCGACGTGCTGCCGATCACCCGCGACTACATCGGCGAGACCGAGCGGGGGTACGCGAAGCCGAACCGGAAGGTGGCCTGAGCCGCCCCTCCCGACGTCATCCCGCGGACAAGCCGCGGGATGACGGAGTTTGTTTGGGAGGAGGCGCTGGCGCATGTGCCGCGCCTGAAATGTGTGGAGGCGCCCAAAAACCGCCGCTAGGGTCGCGCTCAAGAAACTCGAACGACTGTTTGGAGAGAAACCGAATGCGCCGCGCACTTGCGCTTGCCGCCACCCTGAGCCTGATCGCCGGCGCAGCGTCCGCCGAGACCTGGACGAAGTTCCACACGCTGGAGAACGGCGCCGACGTCTCGTACGACAGCGACTACACCTACAAGGACAAGGCGACCGGCCGCCTCGTGGTCATGCAGGCGCTCTCCAAGGGCACCCTCGGCCCGTCGGCGCCCGGCAAGGCCGACAGCGTCGGCAGCGTCGCGGCCTACGACTGCGCCAAGAAGAACGTGATCCCGATGGCCAACTACCGGCCGAACCAGGGGCTGGACATCAAGGCCACCTGGCGCTCGGACACGCCGAAAAAGGCCGACGGCGCCGACAACGCCGCCCTGCTGGCCGCGGTCTGCCCGCACGCCGACCACGTCCCGGTGAAGTAGAGCCGGACTTTACCTGCCGCGTAATCGACGGGCGGCGCGCGCCGCGGGACCCTTGGGGCATCGAACAACCCCAAGGAGCTTCTCCCATGACCGCCGTCCGTTCGAACTTCCTGCGCACCGTCATCGGCTTGGACGCCGCCGCGTGCGGCCTGATGGGCGCGGGCTTCGCCTTCGACGCGGGCCTGCTGGCCG
Source organism: Phenylobacterium sp. (assembly GCF_036402295.1). Classification (GTDB taxonomy): domain Bacteria; phylum Pseudomonadota; class Alphaproteobacteria; order Caulobacterales; family Caulobacteraceae; genus Phenylobacterium. The sequence continues at coordinate 27,986 of NZ_DASWTE010000162.1, read as the reverse complement.
GACCGCTGGGCCTGTCGCCCGCCTTCATGCAGCCACTGGGGCTGTTCCTGATCGTCTACGCCGCGGGGCTGGTGTTCCTCGCCGCGCGCAAGGCGCTGCCGCGGGCCGCGGTCTGGGCGCTGGTCGCGTTCAACGTCGCCTGGGCGGTCGAGAGCATCGGCGTCATGGCGCTGGGCTGGATCCAGCCGACGGCGCTGGGCATCGCCTTCGTCGCCGCCCAGGCCGTGGCCGCGCTGGTGGTGGGCGACCTGCAGTACATCGTCCTGCGCCGCGCCAAGCGGGAAGCGGCCGCACTGGCCTGAACCCGCACGCCATGCACCCCGAAGGGTCCGGTCTCCCCGCCGAGCCCCTTCGGCATGTCCGACGCTCCCGTTGCGTAACCTGCAATTCGAATGACTAAAACAGTTGTTTGAATCTCGCGAAAAGTGCGCCACAAAGGCGGGCACAGAAAAACCGCTGGGAGCGACCCATGACCATGACCGCCGATCGGCCCGCGATGGCCGCCGCCAAGGCCCAATCCAGCTTCGGCCTGAGCCCGCAGGACGACCTCAACGACCTGCGCATGTCGGACAAGGCGCTGCCGCTCTACAACGCGGTGAAGACGTTCATCAAAGAGGTGTGCGAGCCGGCGTCCGAGGAATGGCACCGGCTGGGCGAAGGCCGTCCGGACGTGTGGCAGTACGCCCCCGGTCAGCTGGAAGTGCTGGAAGCCGCCAAGGAGAAGGCCAAGGCCGCGGGCCTCTGGAACTTCTTCCTGCCGAACGCCGAGACCGGCGAGGGCCTGTCGAACCTCGACTACGCCTACATCGCCGTCGAGCTGGGCAAGGTGCGCCTCGCCTCCGAGATCATGAACTGCGCCGCGCCCGACACCGGCAACATGGAAGTGCTGGAGCGTGTGGGCACGCCCGAGCAGAAGAAGCAGTGGCTGGAGCCCCTGCTGGAAGGGAAAATCCGCTCGGCCTACTGCATGACCGAGCTGAACACGGCTTCGTCCGACGCCAAGAACATCGACACCCGCGCCGTGCGCGTGGGCGACGAGTACGTCATCACCGGCGAGAAGCACTACATCTCCGGCGCCGGCAGCCCGCGGTGCAAGGTGATGATCTGCATGGTGCGGACCGGCGGCGACAATGACCCGCCGCACCTGCAGCAGTCGCAGATCCTGGTGCCGCTCCCGACGCCCGGCGTCGAGATCGTCCAGGGCCAGCAGGTGTTCGGCGACCCCGACGCGCCGCACGGCCACATGCACATCCGCTTCAACGGCGCCCGCGTGCCGGCCTCGAACATGCTGCTGGGCGAAGGCCGCGGCTTCGAGATCAGCCAGCTGCGCCTGGGCCCAGGCCGCATCCACCACTGCATGCGCGCCATCGGCTCGGCCGAGAAGGCGCTGGACCTGATGGTCACCCGCGGCATGACCCGCGTGGCGTTCGGCAAGCCGATCATCCAGCTGGGCGGCAACATCGAGCGCGTCAGCCGCGCCCGCATCGAGATCGAGGCCATGCGCCTGATGGTCCTGAAGGCGGCCAAGGCGATGGACGTGCTGGGCAACCGCGAGGCCCGCGTCTGGATCCACATGGTCAAGGCGATGGTGCCCGAGAAGGTCTGCCAGATCATCGACCAGGCGATCCAGATGCACGGCGCGCTGGGCGTGTCGCAGCACACGCCGCTGGCCCGCATGTACGCCAACACCCGGACGCTGCGCATCGCCGACGGCCCGGACGAGGTGCACCACATGGTGGTCGGCCGCAACGAGCTGCAGCAGTACCGCGAGATGCCCGAGGACGATAAGGGCGCCTCGGCGGCGGTCTTCCGCAACTAGCCATCACCGCATCGGTGCGGCATCGGAGCCTCCGCGCAAGCGGGGGCTCTTTTGTTTTGAACCGCGGAAGGACGCAGAAAACGCGGAAGTCGAGGTAGCCTCTTCCTCCGCGTTTTCCGCGGCTTTCAATTGCCGCTTCGCGGCTTTCGGCGCCTGTGGTGAAGTCATCCCAAAGAGCAGGTTCTGGGGAAGGACTGGCATGAAGGGGCTGCTGTTTGCGGCGGGGGCCGTGGTGGCGCTGATGGCGCCGGGGCTGGCGCGGGCGGAGACGTCGTGCGCGGACTTCCCGAAGCAGATCCTGCCGCACGCCGAGGTCACCGCCGCCAGCCGCGAGACCTCGGGCGACAAGGTGCTCTGCAAGGTCAGCGTGACCAGCCGGCCCACCAAGGACTCCGAGATCGGCATCGAGGTGTGGATTCCGCTGAACTCTGACTGGAACGGCAGGTTCGTGCAGCTGGGCAACGGCGGGTTTGCCGGCTCGATCAACTCGGGCTTCCTGCGGCGCGTGGCGAGCCAGGGCTACGCGGTCGCCGGCACCGACAACGGCCATCGGGCCATCGGCACCTCGGCGTCGTGGGCGCTGGGCCACCCTGAGAAGCTGGTCGACTACGGCTGGCGCTCGCTGAAGGAGACCACCGACGTCGCCAAGGCGCTGATCCGCGTCCAGAAGGCGGGCGGACCGAGGCAGTCGTACTTCATGGGCTGCTCGGACGGCGGGCGCGAGGCGCTGATGGAGGCCCAGCGCTTCCCGGCCGACTTCGACGGCATCGTCGCGGGAGCGCCGGCCAACTACATGAGCCTCCTGTTCGCCAACGGCGCGGCCCAGCAGCAGGCGCTGGCGAAACCCGGCGCCTACCTCGACAAGGCGGCGCTGGAGACCCTGCAGGCGGGCGCGCTGAAGGACTGCGGCGGCGAGAGTTACATCCGCGACCCGGCGGCGTGCCGGTTCGATCCGAAGAGCCTGATCTGCAAGCCCGGCCAGACGAGCGGCTGCCTGACGCCGGCCCAGGCGGGCGCGGCGGCGGCGATCTATGCGGGCCGGCGCGACCCGCGGAACGGGCGCATCCCCCTGCGCGGGATCAGCCCGGGCGGCGAGGCGCTGGGCGGTGGCTGGCCGGCCTGGATCACCGGGCCGGACCAGGCGCGCAACAGCCAGGCGGCCGGCTACCAGTTCTCGTCGAACGCCTTCAAATACTTCGCCTTCGGAGATCCCAGCTTCGACTTCCTGAAGCTGGACATGGGCGCCCAGGTGGATCGCGCGAAGGCCAGGATGGGCCCGATCATCGACTCGGACGACCCGAACCTCGCGGCGTTCAAGAAGCGCGGCGGCAAGCTGATCCAGTACCACGGCTGGAACGACCCCGCGATCCCGGCCGCCTCGTCGATCGCCTACTACGAGGACGTGCGCCGCACGATGGGCGACACGAGCGGCTTCTACCGGATGTACCTGGTGCCCGGCATGCTCCACTGCGGTGGCGGCAACGGGCCCAGCAACGTGGACTGGCTCGCGACGTTGGACGCCTGGGTGGTGGACAAGAAGGCGCCCGGCCCGCTCACCGCGACCGGAGTCGGCAGTTCCAGCGGGACGCAGCTGCTGTGTCCGTACCCCGGCGTGGCGCGGCGCGAGGGCGACGCGTGGAGCTGCAAGGCGGGCAAGCGGTAGCTGACGCTCCGCCAGCCGCAGCAGCCCGCGCAGTAGCGCTCGCGCCACCTTCAGTGTAAGCGAACGCCGCTTTGCCAACGGCAAGTCCCCATACCTCGCCCGGCTGCGGCCGCGGCGCACCTCCGAGTGCTCGCCCCGTGCGGCTCGCAGCGCTCGTTCCTTCCCGCGCGCGACGCGCAGCTGACCGGCGACCGGAGGCGGCCTGTGCCCGCCTTCCGGCGGCGGTCGCAACTCCGGAGGACTTCCATGAACATTCTCGCAGCCGCCTTCGTGGTCTGCATGGCCTTCCTGACGGCCACGCTCTCGGGCGTGTTCGGCATGGCGGGCGGCCTGGTGCTGATGGGGGCGCTGGCCTTCGTCCTGCCCGTGCAGGCCGCGTTCGTCAGCCACGGCATACTGCAGCTGGTCGCCAACGGCTGGCGGGCGATCCTGCACCGTAAGCACGTCCGCTGGGACATCGTCGGCTGGTACGCGCTGGCCTCGCTCGTCGCGGGCCTCATCGTGGCGGGGCTGTCGTTCGCACCGTCGAAGCCGCTGCTCTTCCTGCTGCTGGGGCTGGTTCCGGGGCTGACCTGGCTGCCGCAGCGTTGGATCAACCTGGACGCCTCGCGGCCGAAGCAGGCGTTCCTGTCGGGGCTGTCGGTGACGGGGCTGAACCTGACGGCGGGCGTCGCCGGGCCGCTGCTCGACATCTTCTTCGTGCGTACCGAGCTGACCCGCCACGCCATCGTCGCCACCAAGGCGGCGACCCAGGTGTTCGCCCACCTGGCCAAGATCCTGGTCTACGGCGCGCCGCTGCTGCTGGGCTCGGCGGTGGGCATGCCGCCGCTCTGGGTGTTCGTGCTGGCGATCCCGCTGTCGATGGCCGGCACGTTCGCGGGCGGTCTGATCCTGGACCGCATGACCGACGTGAACTTCAAGCGCTGGACCCGCTGGATCGTGACGGGCGTCGGCGTCAGCTACCTGATCCGCGCAGCGCAGCTGTTCGCGGCGGGCTGAAGCCCCTTCCCGCTGCGCGCGGTCCCCCTTCCCCTCCGAGCCGCTTTGCGGCTCCGCCCCCCTCGCTTCGCGATCCACCCCCAGCGGGGGTGGATGGGGGCGGAATTAAAAAAAGAGCCGGGCCAAAAGGCCCGGCTGGGGAAGTTTTTAGGGAGGAAACGCCCAGGAATGGGCACACCGTCACGTATGTCTCCGATTTCAGCTCGCAAGGGCGCCTGGCGAAATTTTTCTCGCCCGGGCAGAAATCTTGGCCGTGGGCAGCGAAGTGGACTGTCAAGCTTCTCCGAATTGGCCGTATCCGCCAGACCGTTTGCGGTCTAAGCGCCGCTTGCGCGATGTCGGAGTGAGCGGATGCAGCTGGAAGCCAGGGTCCTCGAGAACCGGTTCGTGCGGATGGAGCCGATGGAAGAGCGGCACAAGGAGGAGCTGCGCGCCGCCTGCGCCGCCGACCCGGCCACCTGGCAGGACCTCTACATCGTCTCGATGCTGGGCGAGGCTTTCGAACGGCACTGGGCGCGCTTTTCGGGGCCCGGCGACGGCAAGATGATGACCTTCGCCCTGGTGGTCGACGGCGTGTGTCGCGGCATGTCGAGCTACCTGGACATCGAGCCCGCGCACAACACGGTCGAGATCGGCTTCACCTACTACGAGCCGGCGTTCCGCGGCGGGGTGGCGAACCCCTCGGCCAAGCGGCTCATGATGGCGCACGCCTTCGAGAGCGGGGCTGAGCGCGTGCAGTACCGCGTCGACGCCGCCAACGCCCGTAGCCGCGCGGCGGTGCTGAAGCTGGGCGCGGTGCAGGAGGGCATCCTGCGCAACGACAAGGTCACCTGGACCGGGCGCATCCGCTCGACCGTGGTGTTCTCGATCCTGGCCGAGGAGTGGCCGGCGGTCCGCGACCGTCTGGACGAACGGATCGCGGCGTTCGGCTAGGCCGGCGCCCGCGCCGCAGGCTGGGCCAGCCGGATCGCCTCAACCCGCCGGGATTCCGGGGTCGGGAAGAACACCTCGTCGGCGTGCTTGGCCACCTCCTCGGCGGTGTAGGGCCGGCCGGGCTGGAAGCCCTCGGTCTCCAGCATCTTGATCTCGCGCACGCCGCGCGACGAGACGCCCAGGATCTTGCCCGAGTGGTCGGCGGCCAGGTCCGAGACCATGAACAGCACGCCGGGGGCCACGTTCTCGGGCAGGGAGAGGGGGTCGGGCTCGCGGTCCTTGCGGCCGGGCAGGTCCGAGGTCATGCGGGTGTAGGCGCCCGGGGCCAGGCCCATGACGCGGATGTTGTACTTGCGCCCCTCGATGGCCATCACCCGGACCATGCCGTAGATGCCGGCCTTGGCGGCGCCGTAGTTGGTCTGGCCGAAGTTGCCGTAGAGGCCTGAGGTGGACGAAGTCAGCACCATCGAGCCGCCGCCGTTGGCCTTCATCCAGTTCCAGACCGGCAGCGCGACACAGTAGGTGCCCTTGAGGTGCACCTTGATGACCTTGTCCCAATCCTCCTCCGAGGTGTTGGCGAAGGTCTTGTCGCGCAGGATGCCGGCGTTGCAGACCAGGATGTCGACCTTGCCGAACGCGTCCAGCGCGGTCTGCAGGATGTTCTCGCCGCCCTGCATGGTGGAGACGTCGTCGCCGTTGGCCACGGCCCGGCCGCCCGCGGCCTTGATGTCGGCGACCACCTTGTCGGCCGCAGCGCTGGAGCCCGAGCCTGAGCCGTCACGGGCGCCGCCCAAGTCGTTGACGACTACGGCCGCGCCTTCCTTCGCGAACAGGCGCGCATAGGCCTCGCCCAGCCCGCCGCCGGCGCCGGTGATGATCGCGACCTTCCCGTCGAGCAGTCCCGCCATGACGTCCTCCCATACCGTTGTTTGGAAGCATCATCGGCCTCGGGAGGCGAGGTGTGCAACCCTCACGACGGTCGAAATTGAGGGTTGTGCGGAGCTACCTCACGCGCCGGTAGCGCCACTCCTCGCGCTGCAGCTTGCCCTTCACCTCGCCCTCGACGGCGGCGCAGAGGTCGGGGTCGCAGCGGCGGTAGATGACACGCTGCGGGAAGTCGTGGGCCTTGTTCTCGAACACCGCCTCGCCGTCCTTGCCGGGCAGAAGGACGAAGGGCGTGGGGGCCTGGCCGGGCAGAGTGGCGGTGAAGGTGGCGCCGGCAGGTTCCGCGCTGATCTTCACATACTCGATGAAGGGCTTCTTGCCCGGCCGGTTTGTCTGACCGACCCCACCCATCACGCCGTCCTTAGGCGCCAGCCAGGTCTCCCGCACGGTGACGCCGTCCTTCTCGTGCACCCAGCTCCCGGCCAGCCAGGCCAGCTTGGCGACGTCGGCCGTCGCGTCGGCCAGCAGCGCCGCCGCTGCCAGGATCGCCAGCATCATGTCTTCGCTCCCGTTCCGCGCCGCGCTCGGAAAAAGGCCTTCAGCATAGCCGAGCTCTCCTCGGCCAGCACGCCGCCCTCGACCGTTGGCCGCCAGTGGCAGGTGGGCTGCTCGAAGAAGCGCGGGCCGTGCACGATGGCGCCGCCCTTCGGGTCCTCGGCCCCGAACACCACGCGGCCGATGCGGGCGTGGCTGATGGCGCCGGCGCACATGGCGCATGGCTCGAGCGTGACGAAGAGGGTGAGGTCGGTGAGGCGGTAGTTGCCGCGCTTGCGGGCCGCCTCGCGCAGGGCGACGATCTCGGCGTGGGCCGTCGGATCGTGGCTGCCAATCGGCTGGTTGGCGCCCACGGCCACGACCTCGCCGGTGGCCGGATCGACCACGACCGCGCCCACCGGCGTCTCGCCGTCGACGGCGGCGGCTTGCGCCGCTTCGAGCGCGATGCGCATTGTCCGGTCATCATGGTCCACGATCCACTACGACCCCACCGCGACGACGCGGGTCAAGTCCCCGACTCCGATGCGGAGGGAGTCGACACCCTTGGGGGCGACCGCGTGGCCAAGCTGTTGGCCCGGGCCGGCGTCGGCTCGCGCCGCGATGTCGAGCGGCTGATCGGCGAGGGCCGGGTGGCGATCAACGGCCGCACGCTCGACACGCCGGCGGTGAAAGTGGAGCCCGGCGACATCGTCACCGTCGATGGCGAGGTGGTGGGCGAACCGGAGCCGGCGCGCCTGTTCCGCTACCACAAGCCGGTGGGGCTGGTGACGACGCATAAGGACCCGAACGGGCGGCCGACGGTGTTCGACGCCCTGCCCGAGGGGCTGCCGCGGCTGATCTCCGTGGGGCGGCTGGACCTCAATTCCGAGGGGCTGCTGCTGCTCACCAACGACGGCCAGCTGGCGCGGGCGCTGGAGATGCCGTCGACGGCCATCGTGCGCCGCTACCGCGCCCGGGCGCACGGGCGGACCACGCAGGAGAGGCTCGACACGCTGATGAAGGGCGTCACCGTCGAGGGCGTCCGCTATGGGCCGATCGAGGCGAAGCTCGACAAGGCCAAGGAGGGGCCGCAGGGCGCGAACCTCTGGATCACGGTGACCTTGCATGAGGGCAAGAACCGCGAGGTACGCCGCGTGCTGGAGTCCATCGGGCTGAAGGTGAACCGGCTGATCCGCCTGGCCTACGGGCCGCTGGCGCTGGGGACGCTGGGCGTGGGCGAGATCGAGGAGGTGGGGCCGCGGGTGGTCCGCGAGCAGTTCGCCGAGCACATCGACTCCGACAACCTGCCCAAGGGCGAGCGGCCGCAGTACCGGGTGAAGGCGAAATCCTCGCGCCGCGATCCGCAGGCGGCTGCGGCGTCCGCGGTGGTCGCCTCGCCGGCGCCGCGCGAGCCCAAGACCAAGCCGGTCTACAAGGCCGGTTGGGCAAAGCCGAAGCCCAAGGTGCGGCCGCATCCCCCGCCGAAGAAGAAGGCGTCCGGACCGAAGGACGGCAGCAAGGCTGCGCCGTTCCGCCCCGACGCGCGGCCCGTGGGCGCCAAGAGCCGGTCCAAGCCGGGCGCGGCTAGACCTTCTGGATCTCCGCGGGCCGGCGGCCCGTCTCCAGGCCCGCGCGGGCCGAGGCCTGGGTCATCACCTCGAGGAACCCGCGGCGCTCGTCCGCCAGGCCGGCCGCGACCGGGCGGTCGAGGGCCGCGCGGGTGAGCCGCTTGGCGTAGGCCAGCCCTTCGGCGCCCCAGCCGTCCCATTCCGCCGCGATCTCCAGCGCCCGGGCCAGCGGGTCGGCGCTGAGCTCGTGCACCATGCCGATCGCGTGCGCCTGCTCGCCGGTGAAGGTCAGCCCGCGCAGGATGATCTCCAGCGCCTTCGCTTCCCCGACCACGCGGGGCAGGCGCTGGGTGCCGCCGCCGCCGGGGAAGATGCCGATGCGGGTCTCGGGGAGGCCGATGGCCTCGACCGCGGGGCTCGCGATCCGCAGGTCGCAGGCCAGCGTCAACTCGAAGCCGCCGCCCATGCAGAGGCCGTTGATGGCGGCGACCACCGGCTTCGGCGCGGCGTAGATGGCGTCGACCAAGGCGAGGAATCCCTGCTCCGGCGGGGCGTCGGAGGGCGGCGGTAGCGGCCGGTCCTTGAGCTGCTCGCCCATCACCGACAGCTCGTCCACGTCGTAGTGGCGGATGAAGATGCCCCGCAGGCCGCCGGTGATGATCACCGAGCGCACGGCGGGGTCGGCGGCGAGCGGCCGGAACGCGTCCAGCATCTCCTGCGAGCCGGCGGCGGTCATGGTGCCGAACGGCGGGTTCGCATAGGTCATCACCGCCGCGCCGCCGCGGCGCTCCACCTTCACCAGGCCCATGGCGTCTCTCCCGTCTTGATTGTTGGGCGAAACCTTGGAACGGAGCCCCTAGGGCAAGCAAGGAGCAGCGGTTGCGCATCGTTTCCGGGGACTTCCGCGGCAAGGCGCTGATCGCGCCGGCGGGCGACAACACGCGGCCCACGTCGGACCGCGCGCGCCAGGCGATCTTCAACATCCTGGAGCATGCGCCCTGGAGCGAAGGCGTGCGCGAGCGCCGGGTGATCGACCTGTTCGCCGGCTCGGGCGCGCTGGGCTTCGAGGCCCTGTCGCGGGGCGCGAGCTTTTGCCTGTTCGTGGAGACGGACGAGGCGGCCCGCGGCGCGATCCGCGAGAACGTCGACGCCATGGGCTTGTTCGGGCGCACGCGGGTGCACCGCCGCAGCGCCGTCGACCTGGGCGTGCGGCCCGGCGCCGACGGGCCGGCCTTCGACCTCGCCTTCCTGGATCCGCCCTACGCCAAGGGCCTGGGCGAGCAGGCGCTGGAGCGCTTGGCGGCCGGCGGCTGGCTGGCTGACGGCGCGATCGTGGTGTTCGAGCGGGGATCGACCGAGCCGCCGTTCGAGGCGCCCGGCTACGAGGTGCTGGACGCGCGCGACTATGGCCCCGCGCGCGTCCATTTCCTCAGGGCCCTACCACGCCCGGGCTGAGGTCCGGTTGTCGGCCTGGGCGCGCAGGCTGAGCAGGCCCTGGCGGGTGATGCGGTAGGGACCGCCGTCGCGGCTGGCGATCAGCCGCTTCTGCTTCAGGGCCTTGAAGACGGCGACGTCGCAGTCGCTGAGGCGCCAGCCTTCGCGGGTGATGCACTCGGCGGCCACGAGGGTTCCGCGTTCGTTGCGTTCGATCAGGATCGCGCCCCCGCGGGCGAGCGCGTGCAGCGTCCGTTGCTGCGGCTTGGATACGTTCAAGGAAATGTCCGGGTTCAGGCGTCACGGGGCGCGCCCGCTAGAGCCCACCCGGGTCGCTCGGCGACCCGGGATGAAAGGGCTCGTCGCATCTTTGCTGGAGCGCATCCTGGCGGGATGCGCTCTGGGGCGCGGACGGTACGGGCCTGGTCGCCGGTCAGAAGCGAGGCTCCGGCTGGCGGTTAGGCCCGGGCCTCGAACGCATTCTCAGACATGCTCGCGAGGATGAGCGCGCCGCCGGCGGGGCGCAAGTCCAGGCTGTGGCCGGGCGACGTCACAAACATGTCTTGAAAGGTTCATTCCCGGTCGACGCGCCGTTAGGAGGAGCTCAGCCATGGATCGCCCGCAAATCGGGGACTTGGTCATGACGCTGCTGCTCGACATTGCGCCGCACATTCCGCCGGTCTCGCCGCAGACGCCGGGGGCCGAACTGTATGAGCGGTTCCAGAACGAGGCCGACACCATGGCCGTCGCCGTGGTGGACGAGGAGGGCCGGCCCGTGGGGCTGGTGGAGCGCAACGCCTTCCTTGTGCTGATGGCCGCCCAGCACGGCTACGCCCTTTGGTCGAAGCGCCCGGCCTCGCACATGATGAAGCGCGATCCGGTGGTCGCCGACGGCGATGTCACCGTGGCCGAATTCTGCGGCCGCATCCTGGCCGAGCGACCGTCCGAGCTGCTCCACGGCTTCATCGTGACCTGCGGCGGCCGCTATGCCGGCGTGGGCACGACGCTCGCGCTCCTGCAGGCCACCGCGACGGCGACCGCCACCCACGCCGAGACCATGAGCCGGCTGGCCTGCGAGGCCAACGAGGCGCTGGCCGCCAAGGGCCGGTTCCTGGCGGTGATGAGTCATGAGATCCGCACGCCGCTAAATGGGGTGCTGGCCGTGGCCGAGATCCTGAAGCGCAAATCCGAGCAGGCCGACCTGACCCCCTTCATCGAGACGATCCTGGAGTCCGGCGGCGTGCTGCTGCGGCTGCTGAACGACGCCCTGGACCTGTCGCGCGCCGAGGCCGCCGGGCTGGACCTCGACGAGGCGCCGCTGGCCGTCCCGCGCATCCTCGAGGATTCCCTGAGCCCCTGGACCGCCCAGGCCGAACTGAAGGGCCTGAGCGTCAAGGCGACCTACGACGGCCCGGCGGACCTCTGGGCCCTGGGCGACGCCGTACGGCTGCGCCAGGTGTTGAACAACCTGGTAGGCAATGCGCTGAAGTTCACGGCGCAGGGCGGGGTCGACGTGCGGCTGTCAGCCGTGGCGGACGGCGAGTACGTGCGGCTGCGCGGCGAGGTGACCGACACCGGGCCGGGCATTCACGCGGACCGGCTGGAGGAGATCTTCATGCCGTTCCTGCAGGCGGAGGAAGGCGTGCGGCAGGGCGGCGCCGGCCTGGGCCTGGCGGTCTGCCGCCAGATCGTCGACCGGATGAACGGCGTGATCCGGGCCCTGCCGGGGCGCGAGCAGGGCGCGGCGTTCGTCTTCGAGCTGCCGCTGCACCGGCTGCCGGCGCCGGCGGCCGAGGCCGAGCCGCCCTCGACGGTGGAGGCGGGCGACGCGGTCCACGTGCTGATCGTCGACGACAACCCCACCAACCGCATGGTCGCCCAGACGCTGGTCGAGATGTTCGGCTGCTCGAGCGAGAACGTCGACAACGGCGAAGACGCGGTGGCCGCGGTGGCCAGCGGCCGCTTCGACCTGGTGCTGATGGACATCAAGATGCCGGGCATCGACGGGGTGGAGGCCACGCGCCGCATCCGCTCGGGCGGCGGCCCGGCCAGCCAGGCGCCGATCCTGGCGCTCACCGCCAACGCCGACCCGGCCGACGCGGCGTTCTACCGGCTCGCCGGGATGAACGGCGTGGTCGACAAGCCGATCAAGCCCGAACGCCTGCTGGCCGCCATGAACGCGGTGCTGCAGATCGACACCGCCGGCGAGGAGACGCGGGCGGCGTAGGTTGGTCACTCCCCATCGCTGGCAAGGGGTGGTGACGCCAGATTTGCGGCCGGGGCCATCATGGGCGCACCTGACTGGCGAGGGGCCGCTTCCCCGCTGCTCTCCGATCCTAATGGACGCCGCCCGCTATTTCGGCATTTCGAAGGTGACGGTCACGCTGCCGGCCGAACGCCATGTGGCGCCGTGGTGAACCGCCTCGATGTTGTTGCCGTCGGGGTCGAGGAAGAAGCCCGCGTAGTAGCCCGGATGATAGGGCCGCTCGCCCGGCTTGCCGTTGTCGCGGCCGCCGGCGGCGAGGGCTGCGGCGTAGACCTTGTCTACCGTCGCGCGGTCCTTCGCCTGGAAGGCGAGGTGGACGCGGCTGCCGTCGCCGGCGTCGATCCAGAACTCGTCGGCCTGCAAGTGATCGTCGTCCTGGACGTAGGGGATGCCGAGCGCTTCGAAGATCGCGATGTAGAAGCGCTTGGAGGCGGCGAGGTCGCGAGCGCGCAGATGCACGTGGTCGATCAGCCGGCCGATGTGGAGTTCCATGGCGAGGGCTCCTTTTGCGGGGAGTTGACCCTAACGTCGCGTGAGGGCGGACGGCTCCCGAACGGGAGAAGGTATCGATCGATTGCGCGGATACACGGTCAAGCAGGTGGCGAGGCTCAGGTGCGGCGGCAGCCCGGACGGGCTCAGGCGGCCTCCGGCTGGATCGCCTGCAGTCGGGCGCTGAGCGGCGCGCGGATGGTGCAGATGACGCCGCTGGGGACGAAATCCAGCCTGACCTCGCCGTGCACCTCGCCGGCCACGCCGCGCTCGAGCAGGCGCGAGCCGAAGCCCCGGCGGGCAGGCTGGGTGACCGGCGGCCCGCCGCTTTCGCGCCACGTGATGACGACCTCTTCCTCACCATTCTCCACGGCGATGTCGATGCGACCAGAGCCTTTCCAGGCGCCGTGCTTCACGGCGTTGATGGTGAGCTCATGCAGCGCCATGCCGAAGCTGATGGCGAAGTTGGGATCGAGTCGCAGGTCGGGGCCCGTGCAGGCGAACGGGCGGCCGTAGGGCTTGAGGGTGATCGCGACGAGATCTCCGAAAGACGCGCCCTCCCAGGCGGTCTTCACGAGCAGATTGTGCGTGGCCGACAGCGCCATCAGCCGCTGGACGAAGAGCTCGCGCGCCTCGGCGAGGTCGTGGGCGTCGCGCAGGGTCTGCCCGGCCACCGACTGCACCGAGGCCAGCGTGTTCTTCACCCGGTGATTCAGTTCGTCGAGCAGCAGCTTCTGGTGCTCCTGGTGCTCGCGCATCTTCCGCATGGCCTGGAGCATCTCGAGTTCGGCGCGCTTGCGCTCGGTGATGTCCATGCCCGCGGCGAGCAGCCGGAGCGGTTGGCCCGTGGCGTCCCGCTCCACCTTGGTCACGGTGAAGGCCCAGCGGACTTCGCCGTCGCTCCGGAGCACGCGGAACTCGGATCGGATGGGGGTTTCGCCCGCGTCGGGGCTGGCCCACTGCGCCTTCACCCGGTCGACGTCCCGCGGGTGCATGTAGGTGTTGTCGCCGGGCGGCCAGATGTCCTCGAAGGCGGGCTCCCGGTCCAGCGCTATGGGAGACGCGCCGTGACGCGTCACGGTGTGGGTCGGGAAATCCAGTTCGTAGACCCGCAGCCCCGCCAGCTGGATGGCCAGCAGCAGGCGCTGCTCCGCGCGCTGGATCGCCTCCTGCGCGACCTTCTCGTCGGTGATGTCCATACCGGCGCCGCGGAGGCCGACGCAGACGCCCTCCTCGTAGACCGGCTCGCCGAAGATCCGCACCCAGCCGCGCGTGCCGTCGGCGCGGGTATAGCGAGCCTCGTAGCTGATGCGCTCGCCATGATCGCGGGCGCGTGCGAGCAATTCGCCGATCCAGGCGTGGTCCTCGGGATCGTACATGTCGAGCCCGCGCTCCATCGGCAACACGCGGGGGCCACCGCGCAGCAGGCGCACGCTCTCCTCCGACTGCACGAGCAGGCCCTGTCGGAAATCGATCTCCCAGCCGGCGAGCTTGGTCATCTCGGCGGCCGAGCGCAGAACCGCAGCCTGGACTTCGGCCGTGCGCTCGCGGGCCTCTGCTGCGAGGAGCGCCATTTCCCGCTCAGTGACGTCGCGGGACGTGACCAGGATCGCGATGCATTCGCCTCTATCGTTCCGCAATGGTGAAAGCACGACGTCGAAATGGCGAAGCTCGCCCGAGCAGGTCCGGGTCGGCGCCGTGAAGCGCTGGACTTCGCACCGGGCCGCGGCGTCGAGCGCCTGGGCCGCGACGGCGCGTTCGGGGTCATCCCATAGCCCGAGCCACGACCTGCCGAGCAGCGCCCCCGCATCGCCGCCGCCCAGCAGGATGACCCCGTTGCGGTTGATGAACTGGAGGCGGCCGTCGAGATCGAGGATCTTCACACAGTCCGGGCTGTTCTCCAGCGCGCTCCGCAAGAGCCCATCGCTTGCGAAGGACGTGGCCGCCAGATTTACAGCCAGAGCTGTCATGCGCGCGCCCGACCGTTGCAGCCGGGATCCCTGCTGGGGGGTTCTACACTACCGGACGGGATGCCTTTGACAAAACAGCGTTATCGCCGCACGCGCACAGGTGGTCGCCGGGCAAATCACTGGTTTTTGGAGAGCGCTAACGCCGCCCGAACAGCCGCTCGATGTCGGCGAGCTTGAGCTCCACGTAGGTGGGGCGGCCGTGGTTGCATTGGCCGGAGTGCGGGGTGGCCTCCATCTGGCGCAGGAGGGCGTTCATCTCGGGGGCGGTGAGGCGGCGGCCGGCGCGGACCGAGCCGTGGCAGGCCATGGTCGAGCAGACCTCTTCCAACCGTTCCTTGAGCGCCAGCGCCTGGCCGTTCTCGGCGATGTCGTCGGCGATGTCGCGGATGAGGCCGGCCGCGTCGGTCTCGCCCAGCAGCGCTGGGACCTCGCGGACCAGGACCGCGCCGGGGCCGAACGGTTCGATGACGAGGCCCAGCGCCGCGAGCTCGTCGGCGCGGGCCGCGACTCGCTCGGCCTCGGCGGGGTCCAGCTCCACCACCTCAGGCAAGAGCAGCGCCTGGCGGGCGACGCCGCCGTCGGCCATCTCGGTCTTCATCCGCTCGTAGACGAGGCGCTCGTGGGCGGCGTGCTGGTCGACGATGACCACGCCGTCGCGGGTCTGGGCGACGATGTAGGTCTCGTGCACCTGGGCCCGGGCGGCGCCCAGCGGGAAGTCGACCGGGTCGAAGGCGGGCGCCGGCGCGGCGGGTTCGCCGACGCCGGGCGTCCACGGTTCGGGCGGGACCTCGGCGCGGGCGGAGACCTCGGAGAGGCCGGGGATCGACTGCACGGCCGCCGCCATCGCCGGCGCCCAGCCGCCCTGCCGCCAGGCCGAGAACCCGGCGCCCGACGGCGGGGGCGCGCCTTGGGGACGGAAGCCGCCCAGCGCCGCCATGGAGGCGGTGGTCGAGGCGCGGTGGCCGGCGGCGGCCAGCGAATGGCGCAGGCCGCTGACGATCAGGCCGCGGACGAGGCCGGGGTCGCGGAAGCGCACCTCGGCCTTGGCCGGGTGGACGTTGACGTCGACGAGGCCGGGGTCGAGCTCGACGTACAGGGCGCAGACCGGGTGGCGGTCGCGGGCCAGGAAGTCGGCGTAGGCGCCGCGCAGCGCGCCCTGCAGCAGCCGGTCGCGCACCGGGCGGCCGTTGACGAACAGGTACTGGTGGGCGGCGTTGCCCCGGTTGTAGGTGGGCAGGCCCGCATACCCCGTCAGGCGCACGCCCTCGCGCTCGTGGTCGATCAGGAGCGCGTTGTCGGAGAACTCGCGGCCCATGATGGCGCCCAGACGGGCAAGGCGGCCCTCGTCGCCGGCGCTCTCGGCGGGCAGACGCAGCGTGCGGCGGCCGTCGAGGTCGAGGGCGAAGCCGACGGCCTCGTGGGCCATGGCCTGGCGCTTCAGCTCCTCGGCGATCGCCTGGCTCTCCGACCGCTCGGACTTCATGAACTTCAGGCGCGCCGGCGTGGCGTAGAAGAGGTCTCGCACTTCCACCCGCGCGCCGTGCGGGCCAGGGAAGCCCGCGGGCGTCACCTGTCCCACCGCGCCGCCTTCCACGAAGATCGCGTGGGCGTCGGCGAGGCCTTTGGAGCGGCTGGTGATGGAGAGCCGCGCCACCGATCCGATGGAGGGAAGGGCCTCGCCGCGGAAGCCGAGGGTGGCGATGCGCAGGAGGTCGTAGTCGCCGTCGGCGTCGGGCGCCAGCTTGGAGGTGGCGTGGCGCTCGACGGCCAGCGGAAGCTCTGCCGCCGTCAAACCGCCACCGTCGTCGGCCACCAGGATGCGGGTGAGCCCGCCGCCGTCGGCTTGGACCTGGACCTCCGACGCGCCCGCGTCGAGGGCGTTCTCGACCAGCTCCTTGACCGCACTCGCGGGGCGCTCCACCACCTCACCGGCGGCGATGCGATTGATGAGTTCGGGCGGCAGGCGGCGGATCGGCATGGGCCCTTCCTACATAGTACGATTCCGAGGAGTCTCCCGCCCGTGCTGAATCGTCTCGCTGCTCTCTCGCTCGCCGTGCTGGCCTGCGCGTTGCCCGCGTCCGCGCAGGCGCCGCCGCCCGCAGCTCCGATCGACGACCCCGACGCTACGTTGGTGGAGGAGCTGGTCGTGCGCGGCCGGCTGCCGGGGCCAGCCTGGTGGCGGGTGTCGGACGCCGACACCACGGTCTACGTGCTGGGCGTGCCGTCGCTGGCGCCCAAGCGGATGGAGTGGGACAGGGCGATCTTCGAACGGCGGCTCGAGGGCGCGAACGTGGTGATCCTGCCCTTCGTCAACGTGCGCGCGAAGCCGGTCGGCTCGATCGGCACGGCGATCAACCTGATGCGGCTGCGCTCGGGCGGGCCGTTCGAGGCCCGGCTGGACGCAGGCACGCGGGCGCGGTTCGTGGCCGTGCGCACGCGGCTGGGTCAGGACGCCAAGCACTACGGCACCAGCAACCCGCTGGCGGCGGGCGTGCAGCTGGCCATCGACTACCGCGACAAGTCGCAGCTCACGAACATGGACCCGGCCAAGCTCGTCCGCCTGCTCGCCCAGCGGAAGCGCGTGAAGGTGGTGGAGAAAAGCTACGACCTGGGCCCGCAGCTGGGCGGCATCCTGCGCACGCCGGCGAGCACGGGGCGCATCTGCTTCGACGAGGTGCTGGCCCAGGCAGAGGCCGGGCCGGGCGCGACGCTCGCGGCGGCGCGGGCGTGGGCGGTGGGCGACGTGGAGGGAGCGCTGCAGAACGAGCGCACCTACGAGCGCTGCCTGGCCGTGATCTCGGGCGGGCGCACCTACGACGAGCGGACCAAGGCCGATACGGCCGGCGCGATCGCCGGGGCGCTGAAGCAGCCGGGCCACGCGATCGTGCTGGTCCCGCTGCGGCCGCTGTTGGCCCAGAACGGCGTGCTCGAGCGTCTGCGGGCGCAGGGGTTCACGGTGAAGACGCCGGGCGAGGACTGAGAGCCGCGTAGCGGCGACTTCCCTTCGAACCGCGGAAGACGCGGAAAGAACGCGGAAGGCGATCGGCCCCTCCTTCCGCGCCTTTCTGCGTTTTCCGCGATCCAAAAAAGATTGAGCCTCCGCTTGCGCGGCGGCTCGAAGACTTTCAGCGGTGCGCCTTGGGCTAGAGCCCCGGGAGCTTGATGCGGCTCTTAGCTTCGCGCTGGATGGTGACGGGCTTGGCGCCGATCAGCTTGCCAACCCGTTCCTTCTCGGAGGCCGCGTCGATCGGGCTGTTGGAGCCGTCGAGGGCCGCGGTCTGCTGCGGCGCAGGCTCGTCCTTCTTCCAGAACATCACCCGGTCGGCGAAGCTCTTTTCCTTGTGGGCGATGTCGCCGAACTCGTCGTCGACGACGTAGCGCACCAGCGGGTCGGCCTTTTCGGCGCCGGCCTTGGCGACCAGCAGCTTCTCGCCGTCCGAGCGCTGTTCGGCCTCACGCTGGCCCAGCAGCGCGTTGCGGGCGGCGCTCTCGGGCTGCAGCTCCTGCGGGCGCGGCTCGCCGGGGGCCGGCGGGCGCAGCGCGTAGTCGGGCGGCACCACCAGCGGCGCCTTGGTGACGACGCGGAACTCGTCGGGGGTCACCTTGGACATGCCCAGGGCCTTCTGGGTCGACTGGCAGCCGGCGAGGCCCGCGGCCGCGACCAGTGCGGTCGCCACGATCACTCGATTGAAGCTCATGAACCCTAGAAACTCCCAAGCCCGCCCCATCCGGGGGGCGGCGCATCATCCTGCAGTGTCGCCGGGTTCCGTGGCCGGAAAACGGCGGAGGGACTGGATACCCCAATCGGCGGGGCGCGCCAACGCCGTCAGGCCGGGCGTTCTCGCCGCAGGCTGTCGAGCAGGATGAGGATCACGCCGATCGTGATGCCCGAGTCGGCGATGTTGAAGATCCACGGGAAGAACCCCAGCCGCTGGACGTCGATGAAGTCGACCACCGCGCCGAAGCGGGCCCGGTCGATGGCGTTGCCGATCGCGCCGCCGATCAGGAGGCCCAGACCGACGGCCGGCAGCAGGCGCACCTGGCTCCTCGCCCAGAAGGCCAGCAGGATCCCCACGCCCACGTTGAACACCACCATGCCCCAGCGGACGAGATCGTGCCGGGTCTGCAAGAGGCCGAAGCTGACGCCCTCGTTCCAGATGCGGGTGAACTGAAGCGGCCAGAACACCTCCATCGTGGCCTGCTCGGGCAGGCGCACGACCGAGAGGATCCAGAACTTGGTGAGCTGGTCGAGGATCAGCACCACCGCGGCGATGGCGTAGGCGCGCCAGCCCCAGGAGGTGACGCTCGGACGGACGGCGGTCTCGGCGCTCATCCGCGGGCCGCGTCCCAGGCCGCCACGGCCTCAGCGTCGCGCAGCGACAGGTCCGGGTAGCGCGGGTCGGAGCCCACCTCGGGCAGGATCCGCCACGAGCGGGCGCATTTCCTGCCCTCGGCCCTCAGCGGTTCGACGGCGACACCGGCCACTTCGGACAGTCGGAACGCACCGGCCGGGCCGTCGCCGGTGACCAGGGTCGCCTGACTGGTGCGGAACACCTCGGCGGCGTCCAGGCCCTCGAAGGCGGCGAGCAGGCCGGCGTCGGCGACGTGGACCTTCGGCGCCGCCTCGAGCGCCGCGCCCATGCGCTTCTCGCGCCGCTCGACTTCCAGCGCGCCGGTCACCACGGACGTGACCTGCTGCACCTTGGCCCAGCGAGCGGCCTCGGCGTCGTTGCGCCACTCGGCCGGGGTGATCGGGATGGTCCGCAGGCAGTTGGAGTGGCCCTGCGGATACCGCGTGGTCCAGGCCTCTTCCATCGTGAAGGGGATGAGCGGGGCCAGCCACGCCGTCAGCCGCTCGAAGGCGGCGTCCATCACCGTGCGCGCCGCGCGGCGGCGAAGCGCGTCCGGCTGGTCGCAGTAGAGGCTGTCGCGGCGGATGTCGAAGAACAGCGCCGAGAGGTCCTCCTGGCAGAAGTCGAGCACCGGCCGGATCACGTCCTGGAACAGGTAGGCGTCGTAGGCGGCGCGGACCTGGCCGTCGAGCTCCCACAGTCGGTGCAGGATGAACCGCTCCAGCGGCGGCATCTGGTCGAGCTCCACCGCCTCGTCGGGCGAGAAGTCGGCCAGCGCGCCCAGCATGTAGCGGACGGTGTTCCTGAGCTTGCGGTAGGCGTCGGACGTGGTCTGCAGGATCGTCTTCCCGATCCGGCTGTCGTCGGCGTAGTCGATCATCGCGGCCCAGAGGCGGATGATCTCGGCCCCGTTCTCGCGGATGACGATCTCGGGATCGACGGTGTTGCCCTTGGACTTGGACATCTTCTCGCCGTTCTCATCCATGGTGAAGCCGTGGGTGAGGATGGCGTCATAGGGCGCGCGGCCGCGGGTGCCCGAGCTTTCCAGCAGGGACGACTGGAACCAGCCGCGGTGCTGGTCCGAGCCTTCCAGGTAGAGGTCGGCCGGCCACTTGGTGTGGGCGCGGTTTTCCAGCGTGAAGGCGTGAGTCGAGCCGGAATCGAACCAGACGTCGAGGATGTCCTCGACCTTCTCGAAGCGCTGCGGGTCGTGCTCGCCCAGGAAGTCGGAGTCGGGCCGGTTGAACCAGGCGTCGGCGCCCTCGGCCTGAATCGCCTCGACGATCCGCCGGTTGACCTCATCGTCGTGCAGCGGCTGGTTCGTCTCCTTGTCGACGAACATGGCCAGAGGCGCGCCCCAGGCCCGCTGGCGGCTGATCAGCCAGTCGGGCCGGCTCTCCACCATCGAGCGGATGCGGTTCTTGCCCGCGGCCGGATAGAAGGTGGTGGCCTCGATGGCGTCGAGCGCCGCCTCGCGCAGGCTGCGGCCGCCGAGCTCCCTGGTGTCCACCGGCTCGTCCATGCGGATGAACCACTGGGGCGTGTTGCGGAAGATAACCGGGGCCTTCGAGCGCCAGGAATGCGGATAGCTGTGCTCCATCCGCCCGCGCGCCAGCAGGCGGCCGGCTTCGATCAACTTCTCGATCACGGCCGGGTTGGCGGGGCCGAACTTGCCGGCCTTCTTGCCCTCGGTCTCCAGCACCTTCAGGCCGCCGAACAGGGCGACGTGCTCATAGTAGGCGCCGTCGGGATCGACGGTTTCGGGGATCTCGCGATGGCCGTGCGCCAGCCAGACCACGTAGTCGTCGGCGCCGTGGCCGGGCGCGGTGTGCACGAAGCCGGTGCCGGCGTCGTCGGTCACGTGGTCGCCGGCCAGCAGCGGCACGCCGAACCGGTAGTGGGCGTCGAGGTAGGCGAACGGGTGCTCGCAGACCATGCCCTGGCAGTCGATGCGCTCGACGCGGCGGGCCTTGGCGATCTTCGCGGCGGTGAAGACGTCGTCCGCCAGCTTGTCGGCCACGATCAGCCGGTCGCCCGGCTTGGCCCAGGGCTCGAACTCCAGCCCCGTCTCCATCTCCTCGACGAGGTAGACGCCGTAGTCCACGGCGTCGCTGTAGCTGATCGCCCGGTTGGCGGGGATGGTCCAGGGCGTGGTCGTCCAGATCACGACGCTGGCGCCGCGGGCGGCGTCCGAACCCTCGGTCACCGGGAACTTCACCCAGATCGTGGGGCTCACGTGGTCGTGGTATTCGACCTCGGCGTCGGCCAGCGCCGTGCGCTCGACCGGGCTCCACATCACCGGCTTCGAGCCGCGGTAGAGCTGGCCCGAGGCCACGAACTTGTGGAACTCGGCCACGATCGCCGCCTCGGACGAGTAGTCCATGGTGGCGTAGCGGTTCTCCCAGTCGCCCACGACGCCCAGGCGCTTGAAGCCGTCCTTCTGCACGCCCATCCAGTGGGCGGCGTAGTCGCGGCAGAGGGTGCGGAACTCGGCCTTGGAGACCTCGTCCTTACGGCGGCCCTTGGCGCGCAGCTCCTCCTCGATCTTCCACTCGATCGGCAGGCCGTGGCAGTCCCAGCCAGGCACATAGTCGACATCGAAGCCCAGCAGGAACTTCGAGCGGACCACGAAGTCCTTCAGCGTCTTCTGCAGGCAGTGGCCCACATGGATGGCCCCGTTGGCGTAGGGCGGCCCATCATGCAGCACGAACAGGGGCGCGCCCGCGCGCTGCCGGTCGGCGCGCATGGCGTGGTAGAGGTTCTCCGCGTCCCACTTCGCCAGGATTTGCGGCTCCTTCTGCGGCAGGCCCGCGCGCATGGGGAAGGGCGTCTCGGGAAGGAAGACGGTTTCGCGATAGTCGCGCGTGGGCGTCGGGGCGTCGTCGGCCATAACTCTGTCCAGATGGTCCGGGGGTCTAGAGGTGCGGGGTGAGAACCCGGCGCGCGCTGGAACGGCTTCGTCCGGCGGCGTCACGCCGGGCGGATAATTCGCAGGCTCTTCCGGACCGTAGTCATCGCGCTGGCTCTAACAGAGTGAGCTTGGGTCGTCATCCCCAGGCTTGACGCCCCGAGCAGCGGTGTCTGCTGATACCGCCATGTGCCACTTCGTGACCCTCGTCGTACCCGCCGCCGACCCCGCGGCCGTGAAGCGTGTGCTGGAGCGGCATGGCCGAGTTGCGCAGCCGATCGCCAACCCGTCGGTCGCCAGGCGCTTGCTGCCCGGCGAAGCCCAGTTCCTGACGACACCGGGCCATTGCGACTGCGGAACGGTGCTCGCGCCGCGCGTTGGCCCGGACTTCGAGGCGACTCTCGAGCAGGAGGGCGCGCGCCTTGCTCGCAAGGGTTGGTCCAAGTCCAAAGTCGCCCGTGCGTTGGACGATCGACGCCGCGCCGCCGCGCGGCCCGACGGTGGGGGCGGTGACTCCGCCGAGCTGTGGGCCAACGTGCTGGGCGACCTGCATCGCGAATTGAAGCTGCCGTATGCCGGCCTGTTGGTGCGGCTCTACGAGGGTCGTGTGGCGGATGAGGCGTTTGAAGTGGATCGCGTCGAGGCGAGGATCCCCGGCACACTGGTGGAATCGGTCGCGCCCCTGAGTGAGGACACGCTGACGATCTTCCGATCAGGGGGCGCCACGTGAGCCCGGCGAAGGCCGCGGCATTCCTGGCCGCAGGGGTGCTGGCGCTGGGCGCGACCGCTGCGCTGGCCGCTCCGGGCGTCCGCGGGCCCGACAAGGGGACGCTGATCATTGCCGGCGGCGGCAAGCTGGGACGCGAGATCGTGGGGCGGTTCATCACCCTGGCGGGCGGTCCCGGCGCGCGGATCGTGGTGGTCCCGACGGCGGCCGAGCAGGACTTCGGGCAGGACTGCCCGTGCCTGGGCATGTTCCGGGCGCTGGGCGCGACCAACCTCACCGTGCTCCACACCCGCGACCCGAAGGTCGCCGACACCGAGGCGTTTGCGGCGCCGCTGAGGACGGCGAGCGCGGTGTGGTTCGTGGGCGGGCGGCACTGGCGGCTGGTGGACTCCTACGCCGGCACGCGGACCGAGGCCGAGATCAAGAAGCTGCTGGCCCGCGGCGGCGTGGTGGGCGGCACCTCGGCGGGGGCCTCGATCCAGGCGTCGTACCTCGTGCGGGGCGCGCGGGAGGGCAACGAGGTCATGATGGCGCCCGGCTACGAGAAGGGCTTCGGCCTCATGCAGGGCGTGGCCATCGACCAGCACATCACCGCCCGCGGCCGCGAGAACCACCTGAAGACGGTCATCGACAAGCATCCCGACCTGCTGGGCATCGGCATCGACCAGTCGACGGCCATCGAGGTGACCCGCGACCGCTTCAAGGTGCTGGGCGTCGGCCACGTCTTCATCCACGACGGCAAGAAACAGCCGAACGGCGGATTCTATTCGCTGCTGCGGCCGGGCGAGGCGTTCGACTTGAAGGGATTGAAGGCCATGGCCGCAGACAAGCCAGCCGCGTCGACAGGCTGCGCGGCCGCCGCAGCGGCGCTTGCTCAGTCCACCGACGATGACGAATGGAACTTCTACCCCCTGAAGGTCGACAACCAGCCGGCCTCGATCTTCCTCGACATGAGCATCGCCCGGCGGGCGCCCGTCCCGGGCTACGACCGGATGGGCTACCTCCGCGTGATCATGCGCAAACCGCGCGACGACGGCCTCTCCAGCAGCGAGGAGTTCGACGAGCTGGTCCGCGTGGAGGACGCCATCGTCGCCGAAATCCAGCAAGCGAGCCCCACGCTCTACGTCGGCCGCAACACCTCGAGCGGCAATCGCGACTTCTATTTCTACACCCGCGACGCCCAGGTCTTCGAAGCCGTGGCGCGTAGGGCGATGGCCGCCTTCCCGGAATACCGGTTCGAGATCGGCGACCGGGCCGACGCCAAGTGGTCGACCTACTTCGAGTTCCTGTATCCCCGGCCGCTCGACATCCAGTTCATGGGCAACCGCAGCGTGTTGGCCCGTCTCGCCACGGACGGTGACGACGGCGCTATGCCCCGGTCGATCGACCACCTCGCCATCTTCCCCAACCGCGCGGCGGGCGATGGGTTTGCGACCGAGATGGCGGCCCAGGGCTTCAAGGTCGAGGCGAAGCGGTACAATCCGGACGACCGGAAGCAGTATCTGGTCAACGTCTCGCGGGTCGACCGGCCGGTCGAGATCGACCGCGTCGTCGAGATCCTCTTCAACTCCGCCCAGAAACGCGGCGGCGAGTACGACGGCTGGGAGACGGAAGTGGTGCGCGGGGCGAAGTAGCGGGCGACTCGGCGCTCGCCTCATCCAGGCTTCACCACAGCGTCTGATTTCGTTGGCGTTCGGCGAGATGTTCGCGTATAGGGACAAAATCAAATTGCGATTTGGTTCGGCTGCTCTCCACGCTTGTTCTTCGGATCGAGCCCGGACTTCGCAAGATCCTCTCCGACGATTTGATGTCACTTCCCGTCCGGGACGTGTCAGAACTTGCACAAGAAAGACAGAAAACATGGCTATCGGCACCGTGAAGTGGTTCAACCCCACCAAGGGCTTCGGCTTCATCCAACCTGACGACGGCGGCGCTGACGTCTTCGTCCACATTTCGGCCGTCGAGCGCGCGGGCCTCGGCTCGCTGAACGAAGGTCAGAAGGTCAGCTTCGAGCTCGAGCGCGACCAGCGCAGCGGCAAGATGTCGGCCGGTCAGCTGCAGTCCGCGTAAGGACTATCGCCGGCGGCGCGGGGCGCGTCCCTGCGCCGCCGGCGGCTACGCGGCTATGACCCAATCAACGATTGAACGCGCCTATGAGTTGGCCCGCGCGGGGTGCGCCCCCGACTTCGCCAGCCTGAAGCGACGTCTCAAGGCGGACGGCTGCCGCGCGGTCGACGCGTTGCTGGCGCCGCGCTCCATCCGGGGTCACCTGGAGGCGATCTGTGCGGCGACCTATGCGGCCGCGACCACCCGAGAAGGAGCCCCATGAACGAGATACTGCGAACCGGATTCCAAGACCGCCTGAAGGCGTCGGCCGAGGCCAAGAAGGCCCTGCTGGCCGCCTTCAAGCCGAAACCGTCGGTCCCGGCCGCCGAGCTGTCCTCACGCGCCGAGGCCCGTGCGGCCGAACTCGTGCGCGTCCGCGAGGACCGCGCCGAGGCCAAGGCCGCCCGCAAGCAGGCCGCCGCCGACGCTATCGAGTCCGCACGCCTGAGCGACGAGGCCCAGGCCGCCGCGGCGCTGGACGCCAAGCGTGGCGAGCGCAAGGAACGCAAGGCGCTCACCAAGGCCGAGCAGAAAGCCAAGCGCGATGCGCGCTACGCGGCCCGCAAGGCCCGCGCCTAAGACGAGGAGCGCACATGGCGCGGAAGCCCAACTACCAGTTCGAGCGCATGGAGCGCGACCGCCAGAAGGCGATCAAGACCGCCGAGAAGGCGGCCGCCAAGCGCGAGCAGCGCGAACGCGAGCGCGCGGAATCCAATCCCGAGGCGGCCGATCCGGCCCCCGACGAAAGCTGAGCATGCCAAGCGGCGACATCTACAATCACGAGACCGTCCAGCTGGACGGCGAGACCTTCTCGGACTGCGAATTCCGCGACTGCCGGCTGGTCTACGCCGGCGGCGAGCCGCCCCAGTTCCGCGGCTGCAGCTTTGTCGGCTGCGACTGGAAGTACGACGAGGCGGCGGCCCGCACCCTGGCGCACCTGAAGCTCGTCTGGAGCGTCGGCGGGAAGTCCTCGGTGCAGGCGCTGATCAAGGACATCACCGTCAGCCGCTGAGGGCCTTGTGCGGCGGGCGGGGCGCAGCCCATGCTCGCCGGCGGCAACGATGCGAGGGCTCCGCAATGGCCGGCCTGAAGGACAAGGGTGGCTTCTTCATCGACAAGGACCGCCTCGACCTCTCCGAGCGCAAGGCGGTCGAGTACTGGATGAAGAAGTGGGGTGTGACGAAGGACCAGCTCACCGCCGCCCACCGCAAGGTCGGCAAGATGACCAAGGACATCGCCGCCGAGCTGGGGAAGCGCCGCTGACGGCGCGCTCAGCTAGCTGACGATCGGCGAGGACCGGAAGGCCGTGCGTTCCGGCCAACGGATCTGCGCCGCCGCGGCCAGGCGGTCGGCGAGGTCGGCCGAGATGTCGAGCTTGCCCACGGGCGGCGCGCCAAACGCGAGGACGGCGCGCTTCTGGAACCACGCTTCGCGGCGCTCCACGCCCAGCTGATCCCACGGCACGAAGAACGGCCGGTCGAAGGGCGCGAACAGCTTCCACATGCCGACGCGCAGCCCGGTGCGGCAGGCGGTCAGCGTCAGGATGTTGTTCATCCGCACGCCGCGCATGAAGCCCGAGGCCATGCGGACGGTCGCGAGGACCTCGTCGTCGCGATCCGGGAACCGGGTCTCGATCCCCTTCCACCCCGACACGGCGCTCAGGATCGTCACCACCAGCAGCCACATCCCGATGAAGAAGACCGGGAAGGCGAACGGGATGATCAGGACGGGGTCGGACATGGCTCTACGGGCCCAGCGCCCGCCGGGCGTTCTCGGCGTCCTGCATCACCTGGGCGGTCATCGTCTCCAGGTCCGGGAACTTCTCCTCGGGACGCAGGAAGGCCACGAGGTCGGTCTCGATGATGCGGTCGTAGATGTCCTCGTCGAAGTCGAAGAGCCAGACCTCGAGCAGGGGGTGGTCGATGCCGTGGACGGTCGGGTTGACGCCGATGTTGGCGACCCCCTCGAACTGGCGGCCGTCGGACAGGCGGGTGCGCACGGCGTAGACCCCGTACTTCGGGCTGACGTAGTCGCCGAGGTCGACGTTGGCGGTGGGAAAGCCCAGCTTGCGACCCAGCTGGCGGCCGCGCTGCACCGGGCCCTCGATGGCGAAGGGGCGGCCCAGGATCTCCGCGGCGATCTCGGGATGGCCGTCGCGCAGGGCCTCGCGCACGGCGGTCGAGGAGAACTTCTCGCCGCCGCCGTCACCCACGGGCTCGGCCACCGAGACCCCGAAGCCCAGTTCCTCGCCGTACTGGCGCATCGTGACGGGCGTACCGGTACGGCCCTTGCCGAACGAGTTGTCGAAGCCCACCGCCACGTGGCGCGCGCCCAGCCCCCTGTGCAGGACCTCCGTCGCGAACTCGCGGTCGGTCATGCCCGCCAGCTCGGCCTCGAGCGGCAGGACGTAGAGGATGTCGACGTTCAGCTTCTCGAGCGCGCGCGCCTGCTGGTCGGTCTTCATCAGGCGGAAGGCCGGCTCGTCCGGGCGGAAGTAGACGCGCGGGTGCGGGTCGAAGGTGATCACGCCCAGCGGCGCGCCGAGGCGCTCGGCGGCCTGGTGGGCGAGCTCGATCACCTGCTGGTGGCCCAGATGGACGCCGTCGAAACTGCCCATGGCCACGGCTGCCCCGCGATCGCCCTCGGACAGGTCCTTCCAGCCGCGGATGACCCGGATGCGCTTCATGCGCCCCCGATTGTCACGCCCCGCGGCGGGGCGCAATCACCAGAGCTTCGCCGTCGACCACCGTCTTGCCGTTCACCGCGCAGGTCGTGTCGAGCGTGACGTGGCCGCGGGCGGCGTCCAGCGCCTTCACGGTGGCGCGGGCCACGACCAGGTCGCCCACCTTCACCGGCCGGCGGAAGCGCAGCGACTGCGAGAGGTAGATGGCCCCCGGCCCCGGCAGCTTGGTGCCCAGGATCGCCGAGATGTAGGCGCCCGACAGCATGCCGTGGGCGATCCGCTCCCCGAAGGTCGTGGTCTTGGCGTAGACGTCGTCCAGGTGAACCGGATTGTTGTCTCCGGACACCTCCGCGAACGCCTCGATGTCGGCTATGCCGACGACACGGCTCATCTCCGCGGACTGACCGACGGTCAGTTCGTCAAAATAGAATCCCTGCACGGAAAGACCCCCCTCCGCTTCCGTCGCGCGCCCCTTTGTCCCCCGCCGGTCCGTGCACCCGGCGAGCGACTCGCGCCTACCATTCAATATCAGCGATAACCCAGTTCGCCTGTAGGCCCTCTTGCCGCAGGAGATCATTCACCACAACCTCGTTCAGCCCGTCCGGGCCCACCGTCTCGCCGCCATGGATGCCGTTGGCCACGAACAGCAC
>NZ_DASWTE010000161.1:0-12060 GCF_036402295.1 Phenylobacterium sp. | reverse complement strand
CGGTTGCGGTGGCTGTGCTGGTTCCAGATGAGGCCGGCGCGGATCAACGCGACAGCCAGGAGACCACCCGCTCGCGCGGGGTGGCCAGCGCCTGGAGCAGCTGGGCGAGGTGGACCAGCAGCGACAGCGCCGTCCAGATCGCCACGAGGTGGAAGCCCACCTGCGGGAAGCCCAGCAGCCACGCCGGCGTCAGGAGCAGCAGGTTGGGGTTCCGTCGCGCCGTGATAAGGCGGAAGAAGCTGTCGAACGGACGCCACGAATGCACGTGGAAGCCGTAGCGGCGCATGAAGATCCCCTCGATGACCCGCTGCACCACGTAGCCCACTAGGATCACGCTCAAGCCCATCCCGGCCAGATCGGGCGTGATGGTCGCCACGCCGAAGCAGCCGACGTACCAGGCCCACCACCAGAACGGCGGATGGATCAGGTCGATGCCGTGGTCGAAGACGTTGCCGATGGCGGAGGACGTCAGCGTGACGCGCGCCAACTTGCCGTCGACGGTGTCGAGGAAGGTCATGATCCAGGCGCAGACCAGGCCCCAGCCGAATTGGCTCTCCCAGAACAGCCAGAAGGCCGCCAGTGTCAGCAGAAAGCCCAGGAATGTCACATGGTTGGGCCTGAGACCTGCGACGGCGCACCACCGGGTGACGATGCGCGCCGGCACGGGCCACCAGTATTTCGTCACGAGGTCGGTGACGCCCTTGTACGACCCGGCGAAGGTGCGCGCCTCGACGGCGCGGACGTTCTCGGGGGTCAGCCGCACAAGCACCGGCGGTTCGCGCTTGCGCAGCGCCTCGTTGTAGGCGAGCTCGGCCAGCGACAGCCGCTGCAGCCCGCCGGGATCGGCGCCCCGCTCCAGCGCCGCGCCGGCCTCGGCCACGCGCTCGGCCGGGACATGGGCGGCCACCGCCTCGCCGTCGTCCGTGACCAGCACCGAGCCCGGCCGCTTGGCCAGCGTCGCCAGCAGGCTCTCGTCGTAGACCCAGCCGCCCAGGGCCAGCACCACGCCGCCGGAGGCCGGTGCGGCGTCGACCACGGCGAGCTTGGCGCGCGCGAAGGTGCGACGCAGCCGCTCGCGCGCCGTCATCCCCCACAGGCGGACATCGCCTGCGCCCAGGATCATGCCTGCGGGCGTCGCCGCCGCGTCAACCGTCGTCTGCAAAAGCTAACCTGCGCCTCTCACGCAAATCGGTGGAACCTGATACCGGGGGCTGTTCCGTTAGGAAAGCTCGTGACCGCCTTCCGCCTCGCCCATCTGTCGGACCTGCAGCTTCCGCCGCCGCCCCTGCCCTTCCGCTGGCGCGACGTGGCGTCCAAGCGCCTGCTGAGCCGGTTTGCGTGGCGGCGCAAGCAGCATCGGCACGACCAGGCCGTCCTCGACGCCATCGCCGCCGATATCGCCGCCCGCCGGCCCGACCATGTGGTGATCACGGGCGACGTCATCAACTTCTCCACGCCCGAGGAGTTCGCCGCCGCCCGCACCTGGCTGGCCAACCTCGGCGACCCCCGCGGGGTTACGGTCAGCCCCGGCAATCACGATGCGCTGTCCTCGCACGGCGCGCCCGAGGCGTTCGGGCCCTGGCGGCCGTGGCTGGGCGACGAGGGCGCCGATTTTCCCTACCTCCGGGTTCGCGGGCCCGTGGCGCTGATCAACCTGTCCTCGGCGGTGCCGACGGCGCTGCACCTTGCGCAGGGCGAACTGGGCGCAGCCCAGATCGAGGCCGCCCGAGCCCTGCTTCGCCAGGCGGCCGAGCGCGGCCTCTACCGGGTGGTGCTGCTCCACCATCCCATCGCGCCCGACGTGGTAGCCGGCCGCAAGGAGCTGGTCGACGCCGATGCGCTGCGCGCCATGCTGGCCGAGGCCGGGGCCGAGCTCGTGCTGCACGGGCACGCCCACAAGGCGCTCCTGACCACCGTCCCGGGTCCCGCCGACGCCATTCCCGTCCTGGCCGTGCCGGCCGCCTCGACGCCCGCCGGCGGCCGCGGCCAGCCCGCCCGCTGGAACGAGATCGAGATCGTCCGCGAGGGCGCGGGCTTCCGCACGAAGGTTACGGCGCGGGGCATTACGCCTGCCCTCACGGTTGAGCACCTGGGAAGCTTCGCGCTGGTCTGATCCTTCGCCGCTCGTCCGCCGCATGTCGCTTCGCTGGCGCGCCGTTAGCGCCCGAATGCGTAGGGAATGTTGAGCCCGAAGACGACACCGTTGCCGGGACCGTTCAGGCGGAAGCTTACCGAGGGCTGCAGGTAGAGGGCGCGCGAAACCCGCGTCGTGAGTCCGAACAGGAGGTTGAACGTTTCGGTCTGCCGCAGAACGGCGGCATCGAACGTGCTGCGGCCCGTGAAGGTGCCAGTGAGCGAGGTGTTGAGGGTCAGCGTGTCGTTCAGCGCGAGCGCATAGCCAATCGTGGCGTCAAAGCGGTCCTTGGGCTGCAGCCATGTTGCATCGGTGAAGTTGCGGCTGAAGGCGTGGCGGTAGTCGACGGACCCGTAGAGGACTGCCGGATCGAAGCTCTTCACGAAGGTGAGGCCGCCGCCCAGGGCGTATGAGCTCGATCCCGTGGGGATAGCGCCTTCGAGCGTGAGGATGAGGTCGGGGCGGCCCGGGCCCTCGTCCTGCAAGGTCCGGCGCAGGCCCAGGCCGATGTCGCCGAAATCGCTCCGCGACGCCGTGCTGATGCGTCGCCCGCCCTGGAAGATTGAAACCTTCTGGTCCCGGTAAGAGGCCGTGGCGAACAATTCGAGGTGGCGGTCGAGGCTGTAACGCGCCACCGCCAGCGACCCGAAGGCGTCGGACTCGACTGTGGCCAGCGCGGTTGCCGGGCCGGAGTCCGTGAGAACCAGATCGTCATTGCGGGCATAGAACGCGCCGATGTCGAGCGTGAGCTCTTTGGGCCCGAGCAGAATGAGTTGGTCGCGCAGGAAGACCTCGCTGGCGCTCTTCTCCGTCGGCGCCTCGCCGATCGGCTCGGCAGGCCGGTCCTGGGCGTCGGCGGCTGGCGCCACGCCGCGCCCGACCACCGCCGCCATCTCCGTGGGAGACAGGCTGGCGTGGCCACTGCTGGGCGTCGCTGGCCGCCGGGCCGCTAGTGGCGTATCGGAATCCTTGGGGGGACGGTCGGCGCCGCCGGCCAACCAGTCGAACAGGAGGGAGCGGCTGAATCGCCACTCGTCGCCAACCTGCCGGCCCGGCAGGCCTCCGGCTTCAGCGAGCTTGCGCACCACGGCCGCATCAACCCTCAGGAGCTCCGCGGCCTCGGACAGGGTCAGCACTTCCGGCAGCGGCGCGGCGGGTGAAGATGGGGCCGCTGCTGCGCCGCTCGCCCAGGCCAGGTGGAGCGCAGCGGCTAGCGCCGTGGGAACGACGGTGCGGCGTCTCATCGGCCCACACCCATGACGGTGCGCCTATAGGGGCCGCCGATCGCCAGCAACTCGCGCGCCGCCAGCAATTCCGGCTGTATCGGGCCGCTGCCGGGGGGCGCGAGGCGCGAGGCCCAGGTGAAGCCCGCTTCGGCCGGCTCGACGACGAAGATGACGCCGGCCCCGTCGCGCAGCCACGCCTGCAGGAACCGATAGGCGGGCATCCGAATGTTCCCCCGCGAAGGATCGGCCAGATAGACCCGGTCGCCACGAACGCCCTTGAGCACGGCGTAGTGTCGGTAACCGAGCGTCTCGAGGAAGACGATCACCGGCCCCTGCAACAGGGAAAGATGCTCCGGCTCGAGCTTGAAACCCTGGGCGCGGAAGCCGCGGCGCTCGGCGACTTGCTGCAGGTCGAGGAGCGAGAAGCCTTCCTTCTCGCGGACCGCGGCCTCCTCGGCCGAGAGCCCGTGGAACAGGTCCTCCACGATGTCCCTCTCGCCAACTTGGCGGTCCAGCCCGTACCGCAGCAGGGTGGCCATAGCGGCCGCGCCGCAGGAATAGTCGTAGCGCTGCCTGATCAAGTTCTCGTCGCGGAACTCCTTCAAGGACTTCAGCGCATAGGCAGGCGCAGGAGTTCGGGCGTCGGCGGCCCTCGCATCGACCGACGCCGAAACGCAAACGATGGCAAGCCACAGGGGGAGGAATCTCACGGGGGCCCCTGGATCCGGCTGTCAGCCGTCTGCCTTCAGGTCGGGGGATTGAGGAAGTCGAAGGCGGTGGCTTCACGGCTGGGCGAGCGGGTGAAGTCGCCACCGTTCGGCGTCGGCGCCGCGGCTCGCGTCGCAGCTTCGGCCCGGGCTGGCAGGTCGACCCCCCGGAATTCGACCAAGCGGAAGATATGCACCTTCGCCTGCACGGCTTTCTGCTGCTCGGCCGTCATCGGCTTCGCCGGAGCCTTACCCAGGGTTGCGAAGGTCTGAGCGTGGGCGCCGCCCGCGCCGACGGCGAGGAGCGCTCCGGCCAGCACCAGCGCCTTGGTGTTGATACGCATCTTGGTTTCCTTTCAGCGTCTGAGGCAAAGCCCGGCGGCTCGCGGCCGCAGGGCGCAGCGGTAGTGAACCCAACGCGTAGATCCGCAAGCCCACGAGCGGCCGCGAACGGAAAGCTTAGCAGGGGTGGGAGCGCGCAAGCGAGTCGCTTCGCCTCACAGGCTAATGCCGGGGTCGGCGATCACGTCCCGCGTTGGGCTCTCCGAGGGGAACCGCGCCAGCGCGAGGCCCTGCGGCACGTTAATGTTCCATATTTGCCCCATGCCGCCGGAGGCCGCCCGCACGCTTGCTGGCTCAGCCCGCCGACCCCTCCTCGCCCCCTTTCACCCCCGCTGCCGTCTCCCTATGATCCCCGCGCGGCGCGGCCGCGGATTCCGCATGGACCCATCGTGACCAACCCGACCGCCCGCAAATTCGGCTTTCCCGACACCCTCGTCGCCGAGACGGCGCACTGGCTCGTGCTGGTGCGGCCGCAGCAGCCGACCTTTGGGGCGCTGGTCCTGGTCTGCAAGGAGGACGCGACGGCCTTCTCCGGCCTGTCGCCGGGCGCGTTCTCCGACCTGAAAACCGCCGTCGACGGCATCGAGGCGCTGCTTCGCCACACTGTGGCCTACGAGCGCATCAATTACCTGATGCTGATGATGGTCGACCCCGACGTCCACTTCCATGTCCTGCCGCGGTATCCCGGAGAACGGCGGCACGGCGGCCACACCTTCACCGATGCGGGCTGGCCGGGCCAGCCGCAGCTTGCTTCGCACGTCGCGCTGAGCGAGGAGGAGGCCAAGGCCTTGGCCGCCGACTTCGCCGCCCGTTGGCGGGCGTGACCGCCTCACGCATGAGGGGCGTCCTTAGGGGGACCTCTTGAGTCTCATCGACCGCTACCTGCTCCGCCTGGCCTTCTGGCCGATGGTGGGCGCGACCGGGGTGACCCTGATCGCGCTGTTGCTGGAGCGCACCCTGCGGCTGCTCGACATGCTGGCCGCCTCGTCCGACCGTTTCGGCTTCGTGGCCCAGCTCGCGGTGAACCTGGTGCCGCACTACGTGGGCCTCACCCTGCCCGCCGCCTTCTTCCTGGCGCTGGTGGTCGTCGTGAACCGGATGAACCAGTCGTCCGAGGTCGACGCCCTGCTCGCGGCGGGCGTCTCGCTGACGCGTCTGGCCGCGCCCTACCTGTGCTTGGCCGCGGCGCTGGCGGCGGTCAGCCTGCTCGTCTTCGGCTTTCTGCAGCCCTACAGCCGCTACGCCTACCGGGCGGTGCTGCACACGGCCCAGAATGCGGGCTGGAACGGCCTGGTCCCGGCCGAGACGATCCTGATCCCGTCCAAGGACCTCACCATGACCACGGACGAGGCCGACCCGGCGGGCCAGCGCCTGGAACGCGTGTTCATCCGCCGGATCACCGCGCAGGGCCGGGAGGAGATCACCACGGCGGGCATGGCCGAGATCCGCCGCACCACCGACGGCCGCAACGTGCGCCTTGAGCTGCGCAACGGCCAGCAACTGCGCTTCAACGACCAGGGCCGGCCCGAGGTGCTGCGCTTCGACGCCTTCACCATGCAGCTGCCGATGACCGGGCCCGCCAAGCTGCTGCGCGCCCGCGGCGGCGACGAGCGCGAGCTGACCCTGCTCGAGCTCTGGAACCAGGCCAACTCGGGCCGCTCCAGCCTGCCCAAGGAGACGCTGAGAGGCGAGCTCTACGGCCGCCTCGCGCGCGCCTTCGGTCTGCTCTTGCTGCCGCTGCTGGCCGTGCCCCTGGGCCTCTCCGCCAAGCGCAGCGGCCGCGCGCCGGGCGCCATCGTCGGCGGCCTGCTGCTGCTCGCCTTCCACCACCTGATCCAGCTGGGCCAGGGCCTTGCCGAGACGGGTCGGGTCTCGGCGGGCCTGGCGGTCGGCGCGCCCTTCTTCGGCTTCGCGGCCATCTGCATCATCGTCTTCTGGACCAGCCGCAAGCGGCCGGGCGAGACGCCGATCGGCCGGCTGATGGAGCACATCTCCAACGCGATCGCACGCATGCGCCTGCGCAAGGCCGAAGCGCAGGCCGCGGCATGACGCTCTCGACCTACCTCCTGAAGCTGATGGCGACGCGGATTCTGACCGCGCTCCTGGTGCTGGTCGGCATCCTGCAGATCCTCGACCTGCTGGACGTGACGACCGACATCCTCGACCGGGATCTCGGGGCGGCGGGTGTCGGGTATTATGCGCTCCTTCGCCTGCCGCGACTGATCGAGCAGGCCGCGCCGCTTGCGGTCCTCGCCGGGTCGCTCTTCGCCTTCGGCAAGCTCGCGAGCGACAGCGCGGTCACCGCCATGCGCTCGACCGGGATCTCGGCCTACCGCGTGACACTGATGGCCATTCCGGCGGCGCTGGCCATCGCGCTCGCCCAGCTCGCCATCGGCATGGTCATCGCCCCCAACACCGACGCGCGGCTGGGCGTGTGGTGGCAGGCTTCGACGCCCAAGGACCCGGCGAAGATCGTCGACCCCGTCACCTTCCGCGTCGGCGACGAGATCGTGGTCGCGGTGCCCCGCGATCCGGACGGCAGCGGCCTCGAGAAGGTCACCATCTACCGGCGCGACCAGGCCGGCCGCCTGGTCCAACGCACGACGGCGCAGGCGGCGATCTACGAGAACGGCCAGTGGCGGCTGATCGAGCCACGCTTCGAGACCCTGGGCGCGACCAACATCTCGGAGAGCGGGGCCCGCTCGCAGACCTGGACCGAGAACCTGACCCCGGGCGACATCCGCACGCTGGCGATGGGCGAGACCTCAGTGACGCCGGCCGAGGCCAGCCGGGCGCTGGCCGGCGGCCTGTCGGTTCGCCCGCGCACCTTCTACGACACCCAGGTCCAGCGCGCCTGGGCCGCGCCGATCGCCTGCATGGTGATGATGCTGCTGGCCGCGCCCGCGGCCCTGGCCAACTTCCGCGGCGGGGGCGCGACCCTGATTATCCAGTGCCTCGCGGCGGGCCTGCTGTTCCTGGTCTTCGACGGCGCCTTCACCGCCCTGGGCGAGAACGGCGCGGCGCCGCCGATCCTGGCGGCCTGGGCCGCGCCGGCGATCTTCTCGGCGCTGGCCGTAACCGTACTTCTCTACCTGGAAGGCTGACGATGCCGGGGGGCGTCACCGTCGTACCGGTCCAGAGCAAGGCCGAGCTGGACCGCTTCATCCGCGTGCCCATGCGGCTCGGCGCGCGCGATCCCAACTACATCGCCCCGCTGCTGTTCGAACGCGGCGAGGCGCTGACCGCCAAGGGCAACCCCTTCTTCCAGCACGCCGACGTGCAGTTCTGGCTGGCGGTGCGCGACGGGCGCGACGTTGGCCGCATCAGCGCCCAGATCGACCACCTGAATCCGCTGACCAAGGACGGCGTCGGCCACTTCGGGATGATCGCGGCCGAGGATGATCCCGCCGTCTTCGCCGCGCTCTTCGACGCCGCCGAGGCCTGGTTGAAAGCCCGCGGCTGCCGGATCGCCCAGGGGCCGGTGAACCTGTCGACCAACGAGGAGGTCGGCCTGCTCGTCGAGGGCCACGACAGCCCGCCGATGTTCATGATGGGCCACGACGCGCCGCACACGCCGGGCCGCATAGAGGGCCAGGGCTACGGCAAGGCCAAGGATATCTACGCCTACGTCTGCAGCGTCGCCGACGACCTGCCCGCGCCCATCCTGCGCCGCGTGCGCAAACCGCCGGCCGAAGGCGTCGTGCTCCGCACCCTCGACATGAAGCGCCTGGATCAGGAGGTGCAGACGCTCACCGGCATCCTCAACGACGCCTGGTCCGGGAACTGGGGCTTCACGCCGACCACCGAGGCCGAGACCCAGGCGCTGGCCACGAATCTGAAGCTCCTGCTCGACCCGCGGCTGGCCTGGTTCGCCGAGATCGACGGCGAGCCGGCGGGCTTCATGATCCTGCTGCCCAACATCAACGAGGCGATCGCCGACCTGAGGGGCAAGCTCCTGCCGTTCGGCTGGGCCAAGCTGCTCTGGCGGCTGAAAGTGAAGGGCCCCAAGACAGGCCGCGTGCCGCTGATGGGCGTGAAGCGCAAGTTCGCGAGCACGATGCGCGGCCAGCTGCTGCCGTTCCAGCTGATCGACGCGGTCGCGCAGGCCGCCCGGAAACTGGGCTACGAGCGCTACGAGCTGTCGTGGGTCCTGGAGGACAACGTCGCCATGCGGCGCATCTGCGACGCCGGCGGGGCCCGGGTCTACAAGACCTACCGCGTCTACGAGAAGGCGCTGGCTTGAGCGGCTTCAGCGCGCTGGTGCTAGCCGGCTCGCGCGGCGGCGCCGACCCGGTCGCCGACTACGCCGGCGTGGCCCACAAGGCGCTGATCCGGCTCGAGGGCGAGACCCTGCTGGCGCGCGTCGTCGGCGCGCTGCGAGCGGCCGGCGCCGGCCGGATCGCGGTCGTCTCCAGCCATCCCGGCGTCCGCGCGGAGATCGCGCGGCTGGGCGCCGAGGCCCTCGACGAGGCCGCCGGACCCAGCCTGAGCGTCCGCGCCGGCGCCGAGCAGCTGGGAACCCCGCTGGTGGTCACCACCGCCGACCACGCCCTGCTGCGGCCCGAATGGGTGCAGCGCTTCCTGGCCGATGCGCCGACCGACGCCGACGTGGCCGTCCTGGTGGCGGCGCGCGCCACGGTCGAGGCCGCGGCGCCGGGCACGAAGCGCACGTGGCTGAAGCTGGCCGACGGCCACTGGTCGGGCTGCAACCTGTTCTGGCTGGCCAACGACCGCGCCCTGGCTGTGATCGACCTCTGGCGGCGCGTGGAGGCCGAGCGCAAGCGGCCCTGGAAGATGGCCTGGATCCTCGGCCCACGGATGCTGCTGCGCTTCGTGACCCGCCGCCTCTCGCTGCACGGCGCGGCCCAGCGGCTAGGCGCGCTGGCGGGCGTCCGCGCCGCGATCGTGGAGACGCCCTACGGGCTCGCGTCAGTGGACGTGGACAAGCCTGCCGACCTGGACCTGGTCCGCGACATCGTGGACCGCGCCTAGGGCTGGCCCCAGCCGCTCGACAGCCGCGTGAGGTTCTCCACATCCTGCGGGAAGTCCATCTCGCCCCACTCGAGGCCCTCGATCGAGGTGACCTTCACGTCGACGCCGGAGCGGGCCAGCTCGTCGATCACCGAGAGGTACCAGCGGCGCAGGCCCTCGGGGCTCTGCAGCACGCGCTCGACGCCGTCGCGGAACTTCGCCGCGCCCTCGGCCGAGAAGCGCAGGAAGCCGATGCTCTCGGCGTCGTAGGCCTCGATGGTCTTGCCGATGGCGACCAGGCGGCCGTGCTCGGTCAGCACCTTCATGTCGTCGGCGTCGTACGCGGGCTTGCGGTCGATGGTGACGGTGATCTCCGCCGGCGGGGCGGCCAGCAGCTGCTCGGCCACGCCGGGGCCGAACAGGGTGTCGCCGTTCAGCACCAGCACCTGGCGGTCGAACTCGTGGCGCACGATCCAGCACGAGGCCGTGTTGTCCGACACCGTGTAGAACGGGTTGAAGGCCAGGCGGACGGGCATGGAGAGCCCCAGCGTGGCGATCTCGGCCTCCACGGCGTCGGCGCGGAAGCCCGTCACGATCACCGCCTCCGCGACGCCCGCGGCCTGCAGGCGCAGCAGCTGCCAGGCCAGCAGCGTGCGGCCCGAAAGCTCGATCAGGCACTTCGGCCGCGCCTCGGTCAGCGGCAAGAGGCGCTTGCCCTGGCCCGCGGCGAGGATGATGGCTCGGGTGGGAGAGGTCACGAAAGCGTCCGTGGAAGCGGTCAGGGGCCCGTCGCGAGGGCCGGCCCTTATGTATGGCTCCGGCCCAAAAGTGAAGATGTCCGCCGGTCACGAACGGTGACGGAATACGAAAAGACCCCGCAGGGCGAGCGGCCCGCGAGGTCTTCCCTGGTCGTGAAGAACCGGGCGCCTGCGGCGCCGGATCCAAGAAGAGCTGGGCGCCAAGGACGCCCTGGGCCACGTCCTACTTCAGGTGCGCCGCCAGGTGCTTGTTCATTTCGAACATGCTGACCTTGTCCTTGCCGCCGAAGATCGGCTTCAGCTTGGCGTCGGCCAGGATCTCGCGCTTGTTGGCGGGATTCTGCAGGTTGTTCTTCTTGATGTAGTCCCAGATCTTCGACACGGTTTCGCCGCGCGAAAGCTGACCCGCGCCGACCACAGCAGCCAGTTCGGCGGAGGGCGTCAGCGGCTTTTGCAGGGCGTTCGTGTTCTTACCAGTGGCCATGGGCTCCCCCAGCTAGTGATGTTGGCGCGACGTCCTGGCGGGGGTCGCCGGGACCTGAGTCGCTTGGCGTATCCTAGCGCGGCGCACGTCCTGCGCTACAGGAGATGCGTGGCGTCAGTCTCCTAAGGGTTGAGGGCCGCCGGTTGCCGCGCCACCTCGTTCGGCAAGGCAGCTCCCGCCGGCTCCAGCGCACGGGCGAAGAAGTCCAGCAGGCCCGACCAGTCCGGCTCGCCGTCTCCGACCTCGACATCGAAGTCGACGCCCGCGGCGCTGAGCGCCGTCTCCAGCCGGCCCACGCGAGGCGACACGGCGCCGAAAGCGTAGCCGATCCGCACTACACCGTTGATTCGACTTGCAATTTCCAAGGTCGTCCGGAGGGTGAACCCCCGCCCGGCATAGGCGGCGACGGCCGCGATGCGCTCCGAGCGGAACGCCGCCAGGCTCAGGGCGAGGTCGGCGCCCGCCCCGAAGCCCAGGATCCCGACCCGCTTATCGTCCGCCCCTGGCGCATCCGCGAGGTGGTCGAGGCAGGCCGAAACGGCCTCGTGACAGTCGTCGGCGGACACGCCGGACAGGTCGGGCGCCAGGACGAAATAATTGTGGGCGGATAGCCGCCGCGCCCTGGATTCCGCCTGCAATGTCACACCGAGGCGGTCCGGGAGCAGGAGAATCGGGGGTCGGCGGCCGGGCGCGTCAGGACAGGCGACGAAGGCGTCGAGGGCGCCTTCGTCCAGTTCAATCTCGATGCGGGCTTCCGGCATGGCCGCACTCTAATCCTATCTCTTTGATAGGATATAAAGTTTCCCGGGATGGTCTTGCAGATTTGCTCAGGCGCCAGTCGGCGGCGGCTAGTCGCCGTCCAACTCCACCGTCACCTTCGCCGACAGGCCGGGCCGCAGCTTCGCCACCTCGGGCTGCCCGGGGTCGAAGCGCAGCTTCACAGGCACCCGCTGGACGATCTTGGTGAAGTTGCCCACGCCCGGCTCGAACGGCAGCAGGGCGAACTGCGACCCCGTCCCCGGCGCGAAGCTCTCGATCCGCGCCTTCAAGGTCACGCCCGGCAGGGCGTCCACCTTCACCTGCGCCCGCTGGCCGTCCAGCATGCGGGCGGTCTGGGTCTCCTTGAAGTTGGCGGTCACGTAGAGCCGGTCCAGCGGGTTGACGACCAGGAGGCGCGAGCCGGGCTGGACGTAGTCGCCGACGTTGGCTTGGCGGTCGCCCACCACGCCGTCGATCGGCGCGCGGATCACCGCATGGTCCGCGTCCTGCCGGGCGAGATCCAGGGCGGCGGCGGCCTTGGCGCGCTGGGCCCGGGCCTGGGCGATGGCGGCGATCAGCTCGCCGCGGCGGCTGGAGGTGACGTTGGCCTGGCTGCGGCTGACGGCGAGGCTGGCGCGGGTCTTGTCCGCGGCGGCCGCGGCGGCCACGGCCTGGGTCT
>NZ_DASWTE010000160.1:0-2937 GCF_036402295.1 Phenylobacterium sp. | reverse complement strand
TGGAAGATCCGGATCAGCTCGTGCACCGACATGTCGCGGGCATGGGCCTCGGGGACGGCGATCTTCTGGATGGCGTGCTGCAGGTCGATGCCCGAGGCCTCGAGCTTCTCGACGAGGTCGGGCCGGTGGAGCAGCTCGAATGGCGTGGCGTTGTTGCGCTCGAGCCAGCCTTCCAGGAGTCGGCCGATGCGCTCGCGGGCGTGCAGGGTGTAGAGGTCCTGCGGGGTGACGCAGAGGGGCTGCGGCTCTTCCTTGGGCTTGGCCTTGGCGATCTTCTCGGCCTGGCCCAGCTTGAGGATGTCGACGGTCGCGAACTCGCGCGTTTCCTCGTCGAAGGTCTCCTTGGTGACGCGCACGCCGGTCACCCGGCCTTCCTTCATCAGCTCTTCGGCGTGGCGAATCGCGTTCGCGCGATTCTCGGTCGCGAGGTCGAGCACCCAGGGTCCCCCTGGGATCTTTCGTATATAGACCTCGAAGTGCACCCTATAGCCGTCCATCGGAACGCATCCCCCCAGTAGGGAATCACGTTCTCTGAATAAGTTTAAGGCCGCGTTGACTTTGTTGGGTTTTCGCCGCGGCCCCATTGAGGCCACGGTGAAGGCCCAATAGCCTCCCACGTTCAGGTTAAGGAGAACTCGACTTCAGATGGCCAAGATCACCCTCGTCGATGACGACGAGAACATCGTCACGTCGGTCAGCCTGGCCCTCGAGAGCCACGGCCACACCGTCAAGGCCTACTACGACGGCGCCTCGGGCCTGGCCGCGCTGGAGAACGATCCGCCGGACGTGGCCATCCTGGACGTGAAGATGCCGCGCATGGACGGCATGGAAGTGCTGCGCCGCCTGCGCCGCACCTCGGACATCCCGGTGATCATCCTCACGTCGAAGGACGAGGAGATCGACGAGATCCTGGGCTTCAACCTCGGCGCCGACGACTACATGCACAAGCCGTTCAGCCAACGCCTGCTGATCGAGCGGGTGAAGGCGGTGCTGCGCCGCTCGGGCCGCGGCGAGACCGACGACGTGGCCGGACCGTCCACCGCCCCGGCGGACGTCAACGCACGCGCCCTGAAGCGGGGCAAGCTCACGTTGGACCCGGCCCGCCACGAGAGCCTGTGGGACGGCAAGCCGGTGAAGCTCACCGTCACAGAGTTCCTGCTGCTGCAGTCGCTCGCCCAACGCCCGGGGTTCGTGAAGAGCCGCGACAACCTGATGGACGCGGCCTACGACGATCAGGTCTATGTCGATGACCGCACCATCGACAGCCACATCAAGCGCATGCGGAAGAAGTTCCGCGAGGTGGACCCTGAGTTCGACGCGATCGAGACCCTCTATGGCGTCGGTTACCGATACCGGGAGTCCTGATACCGGGATTCCCGACCGGGCGGTCGCCGCGCGGGCCGAGGTCGAGAAGCGGGCCGCCCGCCGACGCCGCCGCGGGCTGCCGGGGTCGCGCCTCGGCCGGCTGATCCTGGCCCTGAACCTGCTGGGCCTGGCGATCCTGGTCTCGGGCGCGCTCGTGCTGAACGAGCTGCGCCGGGGCCTGGTCAACGCGCGCATCGACAGCCTGACCACCCAGGGCGAGCTTATCGCGTCGATCCTGAACCAGGCCGCGACCGTGGGCGAGCCCACGCCCCAGATGGACGCGGCGCTGGCCACCGACCTCCTGCAGACGCTGTCCAACCCGCGCGCCCAGCGGGCCCGGCTGTTCGACAGCAGCGGCCAGCTGGTGGCCGATAGCGAGTGGATGGCCGACGAGGTCGAGCAGCGCGCGCTGCCCCCTGCCAAGGGGCGCGACGAGCGGGGCGTTACCTTCAGCCTGATGCCGCACCCCGCCCAGCCCACCAGCAAGGAAATACAGGCCGACCTGGCCCGCGAGGTGCGCGTGGCGCTGCAGGGCCGCTACTGGGCCGGCATGCGGCAGGGTGACCGCGGCAAGCGGGTGGTCTCGGTCTCCATCCCCATCCAGCACGTCCGCGCGGTGCTGGGCGTGGTGACGCTGGAGGCCAGCGACGTCGACGCCATCATCGCCCGCGAGCGCGCCGCCCTGATCCCGTTCATCCTGATCGCCGTCCTGGTGACCGTGGCCTCGTCGCTGCTGCTGAACAGCCTGGTGGCCCAGCCGGTGCTGCGGCTGGCGCGCGCTGCCGACCGCGTGCGCCAGGCCCGCGCGCGGGCGATCTCGCTGCCCGACCTCGCCAAGCGCGACGACGAGGTGGGCGACTTGACCCGCAGCCTCGAGGACATGACCCATGCGCTCAGCGAGCGGATGGACGCCATCGAGGCGTTCGCCGCCGACGTGGCGCACGAGATCCGCAACCCGCTGACATCGCTGCGCTCGGCGGTCGAGACATTGGATATCGTGAGCGATCCCGTGGCGCGCGAGCGGCTGCTGAACGTGCTCAAGAACGACGTCCAGCGCCTGGACCGCCTGGTCACCGACATCTCCAACGCCTCGCGCCTCGACGCCGAGCTCTCGCGCGACCAGCCCAAGATCGTCGACCTCGGCCGGCTGATCGGCGACATCGTCAGCCTCTACCAAGCGACCGCGAAGCCGGGAGACGTCCAGGTGGTGTTCATGCCCCACCAGGGGATGGAGTCGGTCAAGGTCCTCGGCCGCGAGGGGCCCCTGGGCCAGATCGTGCGCAACCTCGTCGACAACGCCCGCTCGTTCAGCCCGCCGGGCGACGTGGTGACGGTGGGCCTGCAGCGGGCGAAGGGCGAGGCGTTCGTCAGCGTGACGGACAACGGCCCCGGCATCCCGCCCGAGAACCTGGAGACGGTGTTCGAGCGCTTCTACACCTCGCGGCCCAAAGGCGCGGCGTTCGGCGGCAACTCGGGCCTAGGCCTCTCGATCGCCCGCCAGATCGCCCAGGCGCACGGCGGATCGCTCAGGGCCGAGAACAAGATCGGCGCGGACGGCAAGGTCGCCGGCGC
>NZ_DASWTE010000159.1:0-18654 GCF_036402295.1 Phenylobacterium sp. | reverse complement strand
GGGCGGCGCCTTCGCCGGGACCTACGAAGACCCCAGGACCCCGCCGCAGACCGCCCTCTACCGCGCCGACGGAACCCGCGTGCGCTGGATCGAGGAGAACGCGCTGAAGGCCGGCCATCCGTTCTGGCCCTACGCGGACCGGCTGGTCGAGCCTGACTTTGGAGCCATCAAGGCCGCCGACGGCAGCGACCTGTGGTGGTCCATGCGGATGCCACCGAACTTCGACCCGTCCAAGAAGTACCCGGTGATCGTCCAAGTCTACGGCGGCCCCTCCGGCCCGCGGGTCGCCAAGAACTGGCACACGCCGGAGGACCAGATCCTGCTGGACGCCGGCTACATCCTCTTCCGGCTCGACAACCGCGGCGTCGGCTTCCGATCGGTGGCCTTCAAGACCGCCATCGACCGCAAGCTCGGCC
This sequence comes from Phenylobacterium sp., assembly GCF_036402295.1. Taxonomy (GTDB): domain Bacteria; phylum Pseudomonadota; class Alphaproteobacteria; order Caulobacterales; family Caulobacteraceae; genus Phenylobacterium. The sequence continues at coordinate 18,238 of NZ_DASWTE010000159.1, read as the reverse complement.
AGCTCGAGGTCGACGACCAGCTCGCCGGCGCCGCATATCTCAAGACCCTGCCCTACGTGGACGCGAACCGCCTGGGCGTCACCGGCTGGTCGTACGGCGGCTTCATGACGCTCTTGATGCTCACCGCGCCGGACAGCCCGTTCAAGGCCGGTGTCGCCGGGGCGCCGGTGACCGACTGGAAGCTCTACGACACGCATTACACCGAGCGGTTCATGGGCACGCCCGCGGACAACGCGGCCGGCTACGCCGCCACCGAGATCGTCAGCCGCCTGCCGCGGCTGAAGGCCGGCTCGCTGCTCCTGATGCACGGCATGGCCGACGACAACGTCACCTTCGACCACTCGACGCGGGTGCTGTTCGCGCTGCAGGCGCGGGGCACGCCGTTCGAGATGATGGCCTACCCGGGCCTGCGCCACCGCGGCGGCTGGACGCCGACCAACCGCATGCACCGGGCGATGACGACGCTGGAGTTCTTCGACCGCAAGCTCAAGGATGAGGGGCGTTAGAGCTCACCCCGGTCCTCGTGGCCGTCACCACCATCGAGTCACCCGCTTGGCGAAGAAGTCGATGAACGCGCGCACGCGCGGAGCGTCCTTCAGCTCGGGCCGTGTGACGATCCAGGTGTGGGTGACGCTCTCCGGATCCGGCGGGAAGACCTGCACGAGGTCCGGCTCGGCATCCGCGCGCACGCAGGGCATCGCGCCGATGCCCAGCCCCGCCCGCACGGAGTCGAACTGGTTGCCCAGGCTCGTCGAGCGCAGGGTGGCCGTGACCTCCGGCGCCTGGTCCAGGATCCGTTGGAGGCCCGGGATGGTTTGCGGCTCATGGGTGCCGCCGACGATCAGGTGACTCTTCAGGTCGACGGGCTTGGCCGGCCGGCCCATCCGGCCCGCATAGTCGCGGCTGCAGTAGAGCGCCCATTGCGTCGTGTTGACCTTGCGCGCGACCAGGTTGGAGTCCGGCAACGGGCCGCGGGAGATGCGGAACGCGATGTCGGCCGCGCCCGCCTCGAGATCCAGTCGCTGGTCCGAGATCACCATCTCCAGGGTCACGTCCGGGTAGGCCTCACGGAACTCGGGCAGCAGCGGGGTGACAACCGAGGCGGCCAGCATCTCGCTCAGGGTCACGCGCAGCGCCCCGCTCACGCCCCGCCGGTGGGCGGCGATCTTCTGGCCCATTTCGAACGCAGCGCGCTCCATGATCTCGCCGTCGGCCACCAGGCAGAGGCCGGCGTCCGTGAGGATCGCGCCGGTCTGGGTGCGCTCCACGAGCTTGACCCCGAAGTCCCGCTCCAGGGCCTCGAGCCGGCGCGCCACCGTGGTCTGGTTGACCTTCAGCTCACGGGCCGCGCCCGCGGTCGAACCGCTTCGCGCCACGGCGAGCAGCGCCTTCACATCGTCCCAGTCGAACATCCCCGCCCATACGCCACCGTTGACCCGCCGCCATGTGCGCCATGCCCGCCACACCCGCAAGCGGAACCGGCGTCAGGTCGTCGGCGGCGCGCGATTGACAGCCGTGCTTGAGGTGGGCGCCACTGTCCGGACGGAGGCAGCTCATGAACCGCACAATGACCCTTGGCTTGGCCCTCGCCTCGCTCGTCGCCTTCGGGTTCGCCCTGCCCGCCGCAGCCTACGCCGAACCCGCGGGCGGACGCGCGCTCGTGCTCAGGAAGGACGAAGGCGACTGGCGGCTCCGGCGGCCTCGGGCGGCCGGCGTTCAACCGGCGTCCGCGTCTTCGCTCATCGTCAAGGTCTCGCCGGAGCTTGGAGGTTCGCCGAACTTCTTCATGGCCTACGAGGAGATAGCGCCCGGCGGCGAGATCCCCGCGCATCGGCATCGAAGCTACGACGAGATCCTCTTCGTGCATCGCGGCGAAGGGCTGGCAAGCCTCGGCGAGCGCGCCGCCCCGGTCGCCGAAGGGGCGACGATCTACATTCCGGCGGCGACCCGCGTCGGCCTCCGCAACACCGGCAAGTCGCCGCTGCAGGTCGTCTTCATCTTCCCGCACCCTGAGAAGGTGGCCGCCTACTACGCCGATCTCACCGTGCGGAAGGGAGAAGCCGCGGAGCCGATGACGGCCGAGGACCTGCGGGCGTTGCGCGAGAAGCATCGCGATCACATCGAGTTCGAGTGAGCGCCCGGCCTCAGCGTTGGTCGGCCTGCGCTTGCGCGGCGCGGTCCTCGTAGTCCTTCACCACGGCGGCGATGCGCTTGGTGAAGAAGTCGATGAAGGCGCGCACCCGCGGCGCGTCCTTCAACTCGGGCCGCGTGACGATCCAGGTGTAGGCGACGCTCCCCGGATCCGGCGGAAACACCTGCACGAGGTCTGGTTCGGAGTCCGCGAGCAGGCAGGGCATCGGGCCGATGCCCAGGCCCGCCCGCACCGAGGCGAAGAGGTTGGTCATGCTCGTCGACCGCAGGGTGGCCGTCACGCCGGGCGCCTGGTCCAGGATCGGCTGCAGGCCCGGGATGGTCTGCGGCTCGTCGGTGCCGCCAACCACCATGTGGTTCTTCAGGTCGGCGGGGCTCGCGGGCCGGCCCATGCGGTTGGCGTAGTCGCGGCTGCAGTACAGCGCCCATTCCGTGGTGTTGACCTTGCGCGCCACCAGGTTGGAGTTCGGCAGCGCCCGGGCGCCGCGGAACGCGATGTCGGCCTCGCCCGCCTCCAGGTCGAGCATCTGATCGGTGATCACCATCTCCAGCGTCACGTCCGGATAGAGCTGGCGGAACTCCAGAAGCAGCGGGGTGATCACGCTGGCGGCGAGCATCTCGCTCAGGGTCACGCGCAGGGTCCCGCTCACGCCGCGTCGGTGCGCGTCGACCTTCCGGCGCAGCGCGATTGCCGCGCGTTCCATGGCCTCACTGTCGGCCACGAGGCTCAGGCCCGCCTCGGTCAGGCTGGCGCCGGTCTGCGACCGCTCCACCAGCCGCACGCCCAGGTCCCGCTCCAGGGCCTCCAGTCTGCGCGCCACCGTGGTCTGGTTCACCCCCAGCTCGCGGGCCGCTCCGGCGGTCGAACCGCTCCGCCCGACTGCGAGCAGCGCCTTCACATCGTTCCAGTCGAACATGCCCCAAGTTCGCCATGCCTTGACGTTCGCGGCAAGCAGCCGACCGACATAACGGCCAAGCTTCCACCTTCCGCTCCGGCGCTACTCGCCGTACCGGCTGAACACCCCGTCCTGGGTCCCCGGCCGGGCATGGCACCCGGCGCACTGCTTCACGCCCTGGGCCGCGGTCACCAGCCGCGTCTTCCCATCCGCCGAATACTCCCCGAACACCCAGCCGTCGGGCCCCTTGCGCATAACGTCCACGAACTTGCGCGCCGCGGGCTCGATGCCCGTCGCCGCCACCGTCGCGTCGAGCTGGTCGTAGGCGATCACCGCGCCCACAGGGAAGCGGCCGGTCCGGTAGCCCTGCATGGCCGGCGCGTTGGCGTAGATGCTGTGCAGGCCCTCGTACTTAGGCGCCGCCGGGTGGCCGGGTCCGAGGTAGGCGCTCTTCACGTGGGTCCAGGCCCGGTAGCCCTCCGGCCAGGGAACCTCCTCCAGTGGCGCGGCGGCGCTCGCCGCCAACCCCGCCATGATCGCGATCCAGGCGTGCTTCATGCGCCTTCCCCGTTCCTGCGCCACAGATGCGCAGGCGCGCGCGGCCGCGCTAGCGCCGCGACGGGCAACGGGCGGTGCGGCTCAGGCCGCGGCGCTGCGCTGGGGTTCGCGCTCGGCCAGCGCGCGCTCGATGGCCGCAATCAGCGCCGCCATCTCGATCGGCTTGGCCACGAAGCCGTTCATGCCGGCCGCCAGGTACTCGTCGATCTGGTGGCGCATCACGTTCGCCGACAGGGCCAGGATCGGGATCGGCGCAAGGCCACGCTCGGCTTCGTGGGCGCGGATGGCCAGGGTGGCGTCGACGCCGTTCATCACCGGCATCTGGACGTCCATCAGGATCAGGTCGAACCGCTCGGCCTGGAACGCCTCGACGGCCTCTTGCCCGTCGCCGGTCAGACGCATCTCGACGCCCAGCGGGTCCAGCATGGCGGTGAGCAGGAGCTGGTTGGTCTTGTTGTCCTCCGCCGCCAGGATGCGGATCGGCGGCAGCTCGGCTTCGTCCTCGACGGCCTGTTCGCCGGCGCGGCGCGGGCCCACCCAGGCCAGGGGGAGTTCGAAGGTGAACGCCGAGCCGCGGCCCTCGACGCTGGTCACCCACACGCGTCCGCCCATCAGCTCGACCAACTCGCGGCAGATGGCCAGGCCCAGGCCGGTGCCGCCGAAGCGCCGCGTGGCGCTGGGATCGACCTGCGAGAAGCGCTCGAACAGCTGGTCCACCCGGTCGCGGGCAATGCCGACGCCGCTGTCCGAGACCGTGCAGGCGATGCCGTCGCCCGCGCGGCGCACGGCCACCCGGACCTCGCCGGTGTCGGTGAACTTGACCGCATTGGACGCGAAGTTGGCCAGCACCTGGCGAATGCGGCCGGCGTCGCCGCGCCAGGTCCCGCGCGCCTCGGGCTGCACCTCGACCAGGAAGCGGACGTCTTTCTGGGCCGCCAGGGTGGCGAAGCTGCGGGTCGCGGTGTCGATCTCAGCCTCGAGGTCGAACTCGTGGATGTCGATGTCCATCCGGCCGGCCTCGATCTTCGAGAGGTCCAGGAGGTCGTTGAGCAGGCTCAGCAGGGTCTCGCCCGAGGCGCGGATCAGACGGACCTTGTCCTGGTCGGCCGGCGAGAGGTCGCTCTTGGCCAGCACCTGGGCCATCCCCAGCACGCCGTTCAGCGGCGTGCGGATCTCGTGGCTCATGTTCGCCAGGAACTGCGACTTGGCGATGTTGGCGGTCTCGGCCCGGTCGCGGGCGGCCTGCAGTTCGTGCAGCGCTTCGGCGTGGCCGCGCTCGTGGATGACCAGCCGCCGCGCGACCCGCGCGATCTGCCAGGCCAGGGCGGCGATCACGCCCAACACGACAATGAAGCACAGCGCCAGCACGGGCGCCGCGGCCTTCAGGGCCTGCAGGCCGGGATGCCGCTGGGTCCAGTTGACCCGCCCGATCGGCCGGCCGTCGGCGTCGCGCAGCACGAGGGCGGCCGGCGTCTCGACCGTGCTCAAGTCGCTCTTGAAGCCGTCGATCCCCACGCCGTCGACGATCCCCTCGTGGTCGAGCCGCTGGGCCGAGACCACCAGGGTGGACGGTCCGGGGTCGCGGGCGATCTCGGCGTTCTCGGGCGTCACCGTCGAGGCGGCCACCAGGTAGATGACGCCGCCCGAGAGCACGAAGCCCGACGCCGTCTCGCTGAGCACCGCCGCGGTGGGCGGCGCTTCCGGCGCCTTGGCCCCGCGCGCAGTCTCGATCGCCCGCGCCCGCCGGATGACCGGCGCCACGTCGGCGAGGAACTGGGACTGGGTATTCGGGTCGATGCGGGCCTCGCCCTTCCAGGCATAGAACGGGCGGCCGTCGCGGCCGATCGCCATCGACAGGTCATGGCCGCGGTTGCCGGCGAGGTAGCTGCCGATCTCCTCGTCCAGCCACTGCGGATTCCCGCCGGGCCGGAGCTCGCGGTAGGCTTGGTTCCAGACGGTGGCGGTGGTGATGTCGGTCACCATCCGTTGGAGTCGTCGGTCGAGCACGCTGCCCACCAGGGTACGGTCCTCGCGGGACTGCAGGGCGTCCAGCGCCTGCGAGCCGGCAGTCAGCAGCGCAGCCGACCCGGCGATAATCATGGCCAGGAGCGCAGCGCCGAGCGCGATCAGGCGGCGCACGGCCGCCTGACCCTCGGTCAGCCTGATCTCTGCGGGCGCGTCCGACATCGCCTGACCATGATCGGTGGGGCGCCTGCCAGACAGTAAACACAGCGTCGCAAGCTTATTGACAAACTGTCGCACAACTCACGAATGGTGCTGCGAAATCCGCTACTTCGGCTTGCGGAACTTCATCACGAACTGGTCAGTCTTCCCGCGGACGGACGGGTCGAAGACGCTGGCGGTGTGGGGGTCGGTGGCGTTCTTGAGGATCGCGCTCTCGCTCTCCAGCTTGAAGCCCGCGGCCTCGACCTCCTGCTTCACGATCGACGGCTCGATGCGGTGGACCTTCATCGCCGCCTCCAGGCCCGAGCCCGGCGCGCCGACGTGGTCGACCACCAGGTAGACGCCGCCGGGCTTCAGCGACTTGAACACCTCGGCGTTGACCTTGGCCGCCGTGTCCTTGGGGAACGGGGTCAGGTGCAGGTCGTGGTAGTTCTGCACGGTCAGGACCGCGTCCAGCCCGTCGGGCAGGTCGAGCGCGCCGAAGGTGGAGCTCAGCGGCATGACGTTGGGACGGGCCGCCGCCACCTTCTTCAGGTTCTCGCCGTAGCTCGCCTGGAACTGGATGAACTCGGCTGGCTGGTAGGCGACCACTTGGCCGTTCGGGCCCACGGCCCCCGCCAGGATGTGGGTGAAATAGCCGCCGCCGATGACCAGGTCGGCCACCTTGGCGCCGGGCTTCAGGTCGAGCAGCGCCACGGTCTCGCCGGCCTTGCGCGCTTCGTCCTTGGCGGGATCCTCGGCCGGACGACCCTTGTCGGCGAGCGCGGCGGTGATGTGCGCCGGCACGGCGGCGGCGGCGGCGCTCGCCCCCAGCGCCAGGGCTGCTGCGGCGGCGAGCATCCAATTGCGGGTCATGTCCATCCTCCCTCGGATTTGTGAGCGCGACCCTAGCACCCGCGACGTCCCAGCCTCTAGCGGGGCCGAAGGAACGGCCGTATCCTTCCAGCGCGTGTCAGTCAGGAGTCGTCGTGATCAGTAGGATCATCGGGGGCGCAGTGGCTGCTGCGCTTCTCTCAGGCCCGGCCCAGGCCGCCGCGGCCAACGCGTCCGCCCTCGCCTGGCTGGTCAATCCCACCGATACCGGTTGCCGCGTCGACCTGGAGCTCACCGGGCGATCGGGCGGCGTCACGCCCGTCAGCCTGATCTCCGACGGACAGATCGTGAGCCTGCGGTTCTTCAAGGACGACCTGCCGGCGCGCGCCTTCCTGCCGATCCGCATCGACCGGCAGCGGTTCTCGAACCTGATGCTGCGCGGGACGGATGGCGCCGGCGAGTTGGTGCTGTCGCAGGAGACCGAGGCGGCCATGAAGAAGGGCGGTACGCTGGGCCTGGCGTGGCTGTCGGAAGAGCCGCTGACCGCGTCCCTCGCAGGATCCGAGCGCGGGCTACAGGACCTGAAGACCTGCGGCGCGCAGACGGCGGCGCGCCATCGCGAGCGCACGGCCGCCGAGCTGGCCGCCCGTGATCGCTCAGAGGCCGAGGCTCGCGCCCGTGAGCTCAGCGAGGCCCAGCTCGCCGCCGTGAAGGCCCAGACCGCCGCGGCCGAGGCCCAGCGCCGTCAGGTCGAGGAAACCGCAGAGCGGCAGCGCCGCGCCGAAGCCGCAGCCCAGGACCGCGCCTACGCCGAGGCGCGGCAGCGGGAGTACGAGGACGACCGCCGGCGCGCCTACGAGCAGGCCCAGCGTCGCCGCGTCTACGAGTATCCGGTCGAGGAAGAGGACGAGCGGTGGACGCCGCTGCCGCAACGGCCGGTCTGGCCGCCGCGACCGCGGTATCCGTATCCCTACGACGAGCGCTACTAGCCGACGCCGGCCGCGAGCCGCCGGCGGCGGATCGCGTAGCCGGCCGCGCCAAAGCCCAGGATCAGCATCGCCCAGGTCGAAGGCTCCGGGACCGACGTGGTCGGGTCGCTCGGCCCGGCGCCACCTGGACCACTCGGACCGAGCGGACCGCCTGGATCGCCAGGACCGCCTGGATCGCCAGGGCCGCCCGGATCCCCAGGACCTTGCGGATCGGGGTCGAACGGGTTGGGCGGAACGGTCGGGCCGCCGCCGGGCGGGTTCGGAGGCCCAAGCGGGCCTGGAGGTTCGCCAGGCGTCGTGCCAGGCGGCGTGAACGGGTCGTCGCCGTCGGTCGGATCGTCGCCGTCGGTCGGGTCCGTCGGGTCGCCCGGCTGGCCCCCGCCGCCACCGCCACCGCCACCGCCGCCACCAGTGCCGCCGCCGCCGCCGCCACCGCCAGTGCCGCCGGGGATCAGGCCAGGCTCGGGCGAAAGGTCGTCACCGCCGCCGGCGGGCGGGTTGAGGATCGTCGGGCCGCCGTCGCCCGGCTCGCCGCCGGGGCCGCCGGAGCCGTCGCCGCCCACGAGTCCGTCGCCGGCGCCGTCGTCCGTCGTCGGCGGCGCAAGGTCGCCGGCCGGTACGTTGGTCGGGCCCGCGCCACCGCCGGCGCCGCCCTTGCCTTCGACGCCACTGACGCCCTCGCCCGCGCCGCCGCCGAAGCCGCCGCCGGGGTCGGGGTTGGTCGCCGCATCGCCGGCGGGCACGCCGCCTTCGAGGGCGGGCAGCCCGCCGTTGCGGAACAGGTTCAGCCGGCCGCCGTCGAGGAGGCCGTTGCCTCCCATGAAGGTTGGGATTGCCAGGCCCGCGATCACGAGCATCATCGCGTTCGCGCGGCGCCGCCGGGCGAACCAAGAGGTATCGGCCGCACCGCTCGAACCACCCTGAGCGCTGAACAGCCGGCCCATCGGGCCGCGCCCGCCCCCGAGGTGCTCGGGGCCGAGGCGCGACGGCCAAAGCCACGCGATCAGGGCGCCGCCCCAGACATCGCCGGCGCGCTTTTGGTCGGTCCGCGGCTGCGGCCACACCCACGCGATGGCGGAGGCGAATAGGCCGCGCTTCATGGCGCGGGGCTCGATCGCTTCAGCGGTCATGGGACCCTCCCATCGGCCGAACGATCGGCACGAACACTCATGGCGTAGCTGCCCCAATTCCGCCCAGATGTCCTTGAGCCAGCCCGTCGCGCGACGGTTTGTCTCGTCGGCGTTGTCCCACAACGGGTCATCGGAGTTGCTCCTCAGCGCAGGGGAGCGCCCCCCGCTTCAAGCCGTTCGGTGCAAGTCCGGCGCCACGGCCAAGCCCGGATGCGCGGCCCAACGAAAAGGGGCCCGCAACGGGGCCCCTGTCCGATTCTGTCGTGGGTGGGAGTTAGGTTCAGATGCCTAGGCCCGCCGTCGAGAACGCGGCGAACACGCCGAGCGCCAGCAGGTACAGGGGAGCGATCCGGTCGAAGTTCTTCGCGAGAGACATGACACACACCTTTCGGTTCGATTCTGGACCCCCGGGGGAGCGGGGCTGTCCGTCTGGACAAGTGTTAGATAGCACTATCTGAACACTGCATAGATCAGCGATTTCGCCTGATGGCTATGCAGTTCTGCACAGGCCCAAGGGCCCACGAAAAAGGGGCCCGCTGGGGGCCCCTCCGTCGGTTCGACTGTCGTGATGAGGCGGGGAGGCCTCAGATGCCCAGTCCCGCCGTGGCCAGGGCCGCAGTGAGGCCGAGGAAGAGCAGGAACGACGGGGCGAGACGGTCGAAAAACCGTTCGAACTTTGCGAGAGACATGACACACACCTTTCAGTTGGAAACCCCAGGGGAGTGGGGCGTTTCTTATTTGAACAGCGCTCAGATAGGTGCGGCGAGCTGAACCGTCAATGCCATCTGTACAGCGCTTAGATATGAAATTATGGTAATGCCATGAGCGAAGCTAAAAGCGCCGAATCCCGCCCGTATCACCATGGCGATCTCAGGCGCGCGCTCGTCGACGCCGCCCGACGGCTCCTCGAGGCGGAGGGACCCAGCGCCCTATCCCTCCGGGCCGTGGCCCGCGAGGCCGGCGTGAGTCCGGCGGCCCCGTACCATCACTTCAAGGACAAGGCCGAGCTGCTCGACGCCGTGGCCCAGGAAGGGTGGGATATCCTCAGCGGGCTGATGTGCGACGCCAAGCGCGGCGCAGAAGGCCTGCACCAGCTCACCGCCCTCGGCATCGCCTACGTCTGCTTCGCCCGCGACAACCCGGCGCTCTATCGCGTGATGTACGACGCGGCGCGCGACAAGGAGATGCTGCCGGCGGAAGTGCAGGACAACAAGGACAGCGCCTACTGCATGGTGCGCGACACCATGATCGAGCACGGCGCGGACCCCACCGACGACATCCATCTGGAGCTGGCCAGCGCCGCAGCCTGGTGCGGGGCCCACGGCCTGGCCGAGATGGCCGGCTTCAAGCAGTTCGACCACCTGAAGGAGGCCCTGGGCGGCGAGCGCCAGTTCCTTGAGGCGGTGCTGAACCACATGGGCCTGTTCCCCAACCCGCAGCACCACTGCTAAGCGCTGGCGGGTGTTCGCCACCCGCTTCGCCCCTTCGCCCACCGGCTACCTGCACAAAGGCCACGCGTTTTCGGCGCTGACCGCGTTCGCGGCCGCGCAGGCCGTGGGCGGCCGCTTCGTGCTGCGGATCGAGGACATCGACGCCACTCGCTGCCGCCCCGAGTTCGAGGCGGCGATCTACGAAGACCTCGCGTGGCTGGGCCTGGCCTGGGAGACGCCGGTGCGGCGCCAGTCCGAGCACCTGGACGACTATCACGCGGCCCTGTCGCGCCTGGAGGCCGACGGCCTCCTCTACCGCTGCTTCCGCACCCGCAAGGAGATCGCCGAGGCCATGGCGTCGGCCCCGCACGGGCCGATGGAGGTATTCCGCGGCGGGCCGCTGCCGCCCGACGAGGAAGCCGCGCGGCTGGCCGCCGGCGAGGCCTTCGCGTGGCGCCTGTCGCTGGACGCCGCGGGGCGCAGGCTGGGCGGCTTCGGTGACCTGACGTTCGTCGAGGAGGGCGAGGGCGCCGTCGTCGCACGGCCGCAGGTGGGTGGCGACGTGGTGCTGGCGCGCAGGGACGTAGGCGTCGCCTACCATCTGGCGGTGGTCGTGGACGACGCGCTGCAGGGGATCACCCACGTGATCCGCGGCCGCGACCTCTTCGAGGCCACCCACGTGCAGCGGCTGCTGCAGGCGCTGCTGGAGCTGCCGACGCCGACCTACCGGCACCACGCCCTGCTGGTCGGCCCCGACGGCAAGCGCTTCGCCAAGCGCGACCGCGCCGAGACGCTGCGGTCCCTGCGCGAACGGGGTATGAGCGCCGCTGACCTTCGCAAGGAGCTGGGCTTTGGCTGACGCCGTCGCCGACACGCATGCGGCGCACCGCTGGCAGGCCCTGGCCGTACTGGTCATGGGCGCGTGCATCATCGGTCTCGCTGCGATCCTGGTGCGCCTGAGCGACGCCGGCCCCGTGGCCACCGGGTTCTGGCGTCTCGTCTTCGCCACGCCGCTGCTCGCGCTCATGGCGCAGCGCGCGGGCGGCCTGCGGGGCGCGCCGTCGAAGTGGGCGCTGCTGGCGGGCGTCTTCTTCGCGCTCGACCTGGGCTTCTGGCACTACGGAATCCAGTACACCTCTGTCGCCAACGCCACGGTGCTGCCCAATCTGACGCCCGTGGTGGTGACGGCCTTCGCCTGGATCTTCCTGAGGCAGCGCCCGCGCGCGCTCTTCCTTGTCGCCGTCGCCGCGGCGGTCGTGGGCGCCTCGATGATGGCGATCGGAAAGACCGGTGGGACGCCACGCAACCAGCCGCTGGGCGACGCCCTCTCCCTCTTCACCGCCTTCTGGTACGCGCTCTACTTCCTGGCGATCACGGAAGGCCGGAAGGGCGAGGGCGCCAGCCGGATCATGTTCTGGGCCGGCCTCGCCGGCGCGCCGCTGCTGCTGGCGGCCGGCGCCGTGATGGGCGAGCAGCTGGTACCCGTCACCACGGCGGGGTGGTTGGCGTGTCTCGGGCTGGGCCTGATGCACGTGACCGGCCAGGGCTCCATCGCCTGGGCCATGGGCCGGCTGCCGACACCCACCGCCTCGGTCGTGGTGCTGGTCCAGCCCGTGGTCGCCGCCGCGCTGGGTTACCTGCTCTTCGCCGAGCACATCGGCCCGCTCCAGGGGCTGGGCGCGGCCGTCACCCTGGGCGGTGTCGTCCTGGCGCAATGGGCGTCGCGCGCTAGGCCGGCGTGAGGCCCCAGGCCTGCCGCGCGACCTCGATCTGCGCCAGCTTGGCGTGGAAGACGCTCCAGTCGTCAGCGTCGGCGATGAAGGCCCACAGCGCCTCGATCTGGTCGTAGAGCAGCTCCTCGGGCTCGGGCCGGGCGAAGTACGGGTGCGCGAGCCGCTCCGGCCGCAGAGCCTCGTAGCCGGCGATCCGTTCGCGGAACTCCGCAAACTCGCCCTCGGCGTAGAGCTCGGCGCGGGGACCTGCGAGCGCGCGCTCCTCGCGGCCGCAGAACCAGTCGAAGAAGAACGGCTCCCAGCGCAACCGCGGCCCGCCCTCGGCCATGGCGCGGAAGCTGGCCTGCACGAGGCCTGCGTCCTCCTCGTCGCCGCGGGGCTGCACGCCCAGGCGGGCCAGCATCGCGGCCATCAGTTCGCGCCGGTAGGCCGGACCGAAGGCGTTCAGCGCCTCGACCAGCGGGTCGCTGCCGGTCACCAGGCTGAGGCAACCGGCGAGCTGCTGCAGGTTCCAGAACACCGCCTCCGGCTGGCGGCCGAAGCTGTAGAGGCCGGCATGGTCGAAGTAGGCGGCCGTGAAGTTGGGGTCGGAGTGCGGCAGGAACCTGTAGGGGCCGTAGTCGAAGCTTTCGCCGGTGATGTTCATGTTGTCGGTGTTGAGCACGCCGTGCACGAAGCCCGCCGCCATCCAGCAGGCGGTCAGCCGCGCGGCGCGGTCGCAGACGGCGGCCAGCAGGGCGGCCGGCCGGTCGTTCGCGCCCGCGAGCTCCGGGTAGTAGTGGGCGATCACATGGTCCACGAGCGCCGTGATCCGATCGCCGGCCTGGAAGAACGCGTGGCGCTGGAACGAGCCGAAGCGGATGTGGCTATGCGACAGGCGCACCAGCACCGACGAGCGCGTCGGGCTGGGCTCGTCGCCGCGGGTGAGCGCCTCGCCGGTCTCCACCAGGGAGAACGAGCGAGACGTCGGCACGCCCAGCGCCTCCAGCATCGCCGTGGCCAACACCTCGCGCACGCCGCCCTTCAACGTCAGTCGCCCGTCGCCGCCGCGCGACCAGGGCGTCTGGCCCGAGCCCTTGGTCCCGAGCTCGAGCAGGCGGTCGGTTCCGGCCTCGCGCAGCTGCGCGAAAGTGAAGCCGCGGCCGTCGCCGAGGTCGGGGTTGTAAGCGCGGAACTGGTGGCCGTGGTAGCGCTGGGCCAGCGGCGGGTCGATCGCCCCCGGCAGCGGCGCGAAACGGCCGAAGTGGGCGACCCACTCCTCGTCCGTCAGGGTGTCCAGCCCGACGGTCGCGGCCGCCCGGTCGTTGCGGTAGCGCAGGATCGTCTGTGGAAACTCGGCCGCCGCCACGGGATCGGCGAACTCGCCCCCGAGGGCGGGGAACTGCGGATCGGCGCGGTAGGCGGGGGAAACGGGCATCGGCGGCAGCTAGCCGCCCTCACCCGTGTGAGGCAACTAGCGGATGCCCAGGAAGCCCAGGACCGCCAGGACGACGACCACAAGGCCGACGAGATAGATGATGCCGTTCATCAGCAAGCTCTCCGGTCTGCAGCCCCTCCGACTGGGGCGACTAACGCGGGGAGATCGCTGCCTGTTCCCCTCAGCCGATGCGGACGCCCATGGCGCCGTCGACGGGCAAGATGGCGCCGGAGATGAACTTCGACTCGTCCGAGGCCAGGAACAGGGCGGCGTAGGCCGTGTCCCAGCCGGTGCCCATCTTGCCGCCCAGCGGCACGCGGGCGTCGCGCTCGGCCCGGACTTCGGCGGTGGGCCGGCCGCTGGCCTGGGCGATGCCGGTCACGGCCATCGGCGTGTCCATGTAGCCCATCATGATGGCGTTGCAGCGCACGCCGTAGCGGGCGTTGGACTGGGCCACGCTGGTGGTCAGGCGGTTCACCCCGGCCTTCGAGACCTCGTAGGCCAACTGGATGCCGCCGCCGCGGGCCGCCAGCGACGAGATGTTGACGATCGAACCCCCGCCCTGGTCGCGCATCGCCGGCAGCGCCGCCTTGATGGTCAGCCACATGCCCTTGAGGTTGACCGACAGGATACGGTCGAAGGCCGTCTCCTCCAGCCGGTGGGCCGGACCGTCGCCGCCGCCGATGCCCACGTTGTTGACCAGGACATCCAGTCGGCCGTAGCGGGCCACGGCTTCCTCGACGATCCGGGCGTTGTCGGCGGCCTTGACGATGTCGGCGCCGATGGCCGCAGCCACGCCGCCCTCCTCCAGGATCATGGCGGCGGTCTCTTCCGCCCGCTCGGCCAGCCGGTCGACACACAGCACCTGCGCGCCCTCGCGGGCGAACAGCAGCGCCATGGCGCGGCCATTGCCGATGGTCTCGCCCGGCGTCTGGCCGGCGCCCACGACCACCGCGGTCTTGTTCTCCAGCCGGCCGGTCATGTCAGTAGCCCTTCAGCTCGGGATCCAGCGTCTGGCCCGCGTCGAGCTGCACCCCGAACGTGTTCAGCATCATCGAAACCTGGGTGTACTGGCCGACGGTGAAGACCACATCCATGCGCTGCTTGTCGCTGAAGTGCCTGCCCAGCTCGGTCCAGGTGGCGTCGGTGATGAAGTGGTCGGCGACCAGCTCGTCGGCGGCCTTGATCAGCGCCGCGTCGGCCGCGCTCCAGCCGGCGTCCGCGCCGCGCTTGACCTTCTCAATCTCGGCGTCGGTCAGGCCCGAGTTCAGGCCGATGCGGGTGTGCTGGGTGAACTCGTAGCCCGACTTGCAGAGATAGCCGACGCGCAGGATGACGATCTCCCGCTCGCGGGCCGGCAGGTCGTTGCGCCGCGACAGCACGTAGCCGCCCCACGCGTTGAAGCGGGTGAGCGCCTTCGGGGCCCGCGCCAGGGTGCGGAAGATGTTGAGCAGCGGGCCATCGCCGAAGTCCTTGAGCGCCTCCTTCTGCTCGGGCCCCATCTCGGCATCGCTCAGCGGCGCGATGCGCGGGCTGGAAAGTCTCATGGCGTTCCCTCGAATTTTGTCGACGGCACCTTAGAGCCGCGGGCCGATTTCGCTAGAGCGCGAACCGGCGTCTTTGCTAGGCAGGGCCGCATGGCGAGCCGGCCCACGTTAGCGTTCCTCAAGACTGAGACCGGCTCCGGCGTCCTGCTGGCGGCCGCCGCGCTGATCGCGATCATCTGGGCGAACTCGCCGTGGGCCGGCGCCTACCATGCGCTGACCTACCAGAAGGTCGCGGTGCAGGTGGGGCCGTTCGCCGAGGAGATGAGCCTGGCCGGCTGGGTGAAGACGGCGCTGATGCCGATCTTCTTCTTCGTTGTCGGCCTGGAGATCAAACACGAGATCCTGCGCGGCGAGCTCTCCAATCCGCGACGCCTGGCGCTTCCGGTGCTGGCGGCGGCCGGCGGCGTGGTGGTCCCCGCGCTGATCTACCTCCTGTTCAACCGCGGCGCCGGCGGCAGCCCGCAGGGCTGGCCGATCCCCACCGCCACCGACATCGCGTTCGCCCTGGCGGCGCTGGCCGTGGCGGGGCCGAAACTGCCGCCGACCCTGCGGATCTTCCTGCTGACCCTGGCCATCGCCGACGACCTGGTGGCGGTGCTGCTGATCGCGGTGCTGTTCACCGCCGACCTGCGCTTCCCGATGCTGGCGGGCGCGGCGGTGACGGTGGCGGTGCTGGCGGCCATGTCGCGCTGGCGGACGGCGCCCTACTCCTTCTGGGCCATCGGCGGGCTCCTGCTCTGGGGCTTCACGCTGAAGTCGGGGGTGAACACCTCGCTGGCGGGCATCGCAGCGGCCTTCTGCATCCCGCTCGAACCCAAGCGGACGGGCGGTCAGGGCGTGCTCATCGAGACGATGGAGGCCCTGCACCCCTACGTCGCCTTCTTCATCCTGCCGGTGTTCGCCTTCATGGCGGCCGGCTTCGCGCTGGGCGGCGCGGGCGGCGGCGACATCCTGGGGCCGGTCAGCCTGGGCGTGGCGGCGGGCCTGTTCTTCGGCAAGCAGATCGGCGTGTTCGGCGCCGCGGCGCTGGCCATCGGGCTCAAGTGGGCGCGGCGACCGACGGGTGCGAAATGGCTGGAGCTCTATGGCGTGTCTGCGCTGTGCGGCGTGGGCTTCACCATGAGCCTGTTCATCGGCGCGCTGGCGTTCCCGGAGGTCGACGTGGCCCGGGAGGCCGAGGTTCGCGCGGGGGTCGTCATCGGGTCGGTGGCGTCCGCCATCGCGGGGATGATCGTGCTGGCGATCAGCGCCGCCCGGCGCACGACGGAAGAGACGCCATAGACCCTTGCGGACGGTCTGATTTGGGCGTCCGCTGACGCCGTCGATTTCAGCTTGGGGAGGCGGCATGACGAAGTTCCGCTTGAACGGCCGCGAGGTCACGGTGGCCGCGCCAGACGACTCTCCCCTGCTGTGGGCGCTCCGCGACGAGATCGGGCTGACGGGCACGAAGTTCGGCTGCGGGATCGGGGCGTGCGGCGCCTGCACGGTCCACGTCGACGGCCAGGCGATGCCCTCGTGCGTGACGCCGGTGAGCGCGGTCGCGGGACTCGCGGTCACCACCATCGAAGGGCTGGACCCGAAGGGGCAGCACCCGGTCCAGAAGGCCTGGATCGAGACCCAGGCGCCTCAGTGCGGCTACTGCCAGTCTGGCCAGATCATGCAGGCCGCCGCCCTACTGCAGCAGACGCCCAACCCCACCGACGCGCAGATCGAGGCCGCCATGGAGCGCAACCTCTGCCGCTGCATGGCCTACATCCGCATCAAGCGCGCCATCAAGCTCGCCGCCAGCCGGGGAGTGAAGGCATGAACGCGATCACCGACCTCTCCCGCCGCGGGCTCCTGATCAGCCTCACGGCCGCGGGCGCCAGCTTCGCCATGGCCGTCCCGGCGCAGGCCGCCGAGAGCTACGCGCCGACCATCTGGTACACGATCGGCCGCGACGGCCAGGTGGTCGTGAACATCATCCGCGCCGAGATGGGCCAGCACGTGGGCACCGCCATCGCCCGCATCGTGGCCGACGAGCTCGAGGCCGACTGGTCGAAGGTGAAGTTCCTGCACGTCGACACCGACCCCAAGTGGGGCCTGATGGTGACCGGCGGCAGCTGGTCGATCTGGCAGAGCTACCCGCTCTACAGCCAGGCCGCCGCGGCGGGGCGCCTGGCGCTGTTGGACGCGGGCGCGAAGCTGCTGGGCGTTCCGGCGGCGAGCTGTGTGGCGCGCAACGGTGCGGTGGTCGCGGGTGGCAAGTCCGTCTCGTACGGCGACATCGTGGCCCGGGGCGAGCTGCGCGGAGGCTTCTCGGCCGACGAGCTGGCCAAGCTCCCGCTCAAGAAGGCCGCCGACCGGCGGCTGATCGGCAAGCCCGCGCCGGCGCAGGACATCCCCACCAAGACCGACGGCAGCGGCATCTACGGCATCGACGCCAAGGTCCCGGGCATGGTCTACGCCCGGCCCGTGCTGCCGCCGACCCGCTACGGCTGCAAGGTGGCGACGCTTGACGAGACCGGGTCGAAGAAGGTGCCGGGCTACCTGCGGACCGTCGCGCTCGAGGACCCGTCCGACAACGTGACCGGCTGGGTCATGGTCTACGGCGAGAGCTGGGTGGCGGCCAACCGCGCCGCCGAGGCGCTGAAGGTGACCTGGACCACGCCGCCCGAGGCCAAGGTCTCGGAGGCCGACCTGCAGGCCCGGGCCCGCGCGCTGATCGCCGACAAGAGCAAGGGCAGCCTCGCGGTCGAGGACCCCGGCGTCGACGCCGCCTTCGCCGCGGCCAAGTCGAAGCTGGAACGCACCTACACCACCGCCACGGCCCTGCACTTCCAGCTCGAGCCGGTGAACGCGCTGGCGTTCGAGAAGGACGGGGTCTTCGAGATCCACACCGGCAACCAGTGGCAGTCCTTGGTGCTGCCGTGGCTGGCCAAGGCTCTGGGGCGCAAGGAGGAAACGATCGTCCTGCGCACCCATTTGCTGGGCGGCGGCTTCGGGCGGCGGCTGGACGGGGACTACGCGGTGGGCGCTGCGCTGGCGTCCAAGGCCATCGGCGGCAAGCCGGTGAAGATGGTCCTGGCGCGGGCCGAGGATACTCGCTTCGACTGCCCGCGCTCGCCGTCGGTGCAGACCCTGCGCATGGCGTTCGGCGAGGGCGGCCGGGTGACGGCGATGGAGCACCACTGCTGCGCCGGCTGGCCCACCGAAGCGATGGCGCCGTTCTTCATGCCCAAGGGCGCCAACGGCGTGGCCTTCGACCCCTTCGCGATCAACGGGGCGAACCACTGGTACAACGTGGGCGCGCACCGGGTGCGGGCAATCGGCAACGATCTCGCCAACAAGACCTTCCGGCCGGGCTGGCTGCGCTCTGTGGGGCCGGGCTTCACCAACTGGGCGTTGGAG
>NZ_DASWTE010000158.1:0-8258 GCF_036402295.1 Phenylobacterium sp. | reverse complement strand
CGCGACGCCGCGCCGGCGATCACGCCCATGCGGCGGCCGGAAGCCTCGCGGTCGCGCAGTTCGTCGATCACCGCCTTCAGGCGCGTCAGGCTGCGCACGCGGGCGAACAGCATGACGTCGTCGATGGGCTTGGTCAGGAAGTCGTCGGCGCCTGCCTCCAGGCCCGCGACGCGGTCGGCGCGGCCGTCCAGCGCGGTCACCAGCACCACCGGTATATGCCGGGTCAGCGGATCGTCCTTCAACCGGCGGCAGACGGAGAAGCCGTCCATGCCAGGCATCATCACGTCGAGCAGCACGATGTCGGGACGCTCCGCGGCGGCCATGGCCAACGCAGTCGGGCCGTCGTTCGCGGTCAGCACCTCGTAGTACTCGGCCGTGAGCTTGGCCTCGAGGAGCCGCACGTTCGATTCGATGTCGTCGACTACGAGGATACGCGCGGACATGGCTAGTTCAGCAGCCGCCGGATGGTTTCGAGGAAGTGGGTGACCGAGATCGGCTTGGAGATGTAGGCCTCGCAGCCGCCCTCACGGATCCGCTCCTCGTCGCCCTTCATCGCGAAGGCGGTCACGGCGACCACGGGGATGTGGGCCAGATCGTCGTCTTCCTTCAGCCACTTGGTGACCTCGAGGCCCGAGATCTCCGGCAGCTGGATGTCCATCAGGATCAGGTCGGGCCGATGCTCGCGCGCAAGCGACAGCGCCGCGAGCCCTTCACGGGTCTCGAGGGTCTCGTACCCCTGGGCTTCGAGCAGATCATGAAAGAGCTTCATGTTCAGCTCGTTATCCTCGACGATGAGGACTTTCTTGGCCATTCAGGACCCGGCGCTGCTTGGAACGCGGCCGAAATCGGCTCGCCCCACCCTGGCGTGCTTATCGGCCCCAACATCCTTAAACTTCGTTATCCCGTCTTGGATCAACCGTGGCCGATCGTCCCGAACTCATCGTTCCCCGCCTTGAAACCCTCGGTCTTTCGACCGCCCGGCCGCTCGTGCTCGTCGACGTGGACGAGGTGTTGGGTCTGTTCATGCAGGGTTTTGGGGACTTCCTGGCCGGCGAAGGGCTGGAAATGCGAATCGATCGGTTCGCCCTCTTCCAGAACATCTATCGGCCGGGCGCGACCGAGCACCTGGAGATCGAGGCAGGCCGCAAGCTGTACGAAGCCTTCTTCGGCGGCCACTGCCACGAGATCGAGCCGGCGCCAGGGGCGATCGACGCCCTGAACCGGCTGGCGAAGTCGGCCGAGATCCTGATCCTCTCCAACGCCCCGGCCGAAGCCGAACGCCTGCGCACCGCGTGGCTGCGCCAGCATGGCCTGCCGCACCCGCTGATCCTCAACTCCGGGCCGAAGGGGCCGATCGCCGCGGGGCTGGTGGCGCAGACGCGGCACCGCACGGCCTTCGTCGACGACCTCCTGCCCAACCTCGACTCGGTGGCCGACCACTCGCCCCGGACGGCGACGTTCCAGCACGTGGCCGACTTGCGCCTGCGCCCCTATGCGCCCCGCTCCGAGCGCCACCCGCGCATCGACGACTGGGCCGAGCTCGGCGACGCGATCGAGGCGGCGGTCAGGCCTTAGCGCGCTCGGCCAGCTCGCTCACTGCCGCCTCGTGCTCGGCCTTGGTGATCCGGTAGAACGAGATGGCCACGATCGCGCCGCCGTAGAGCGCGGCCACCATAATCACATAGGCGAGGCCCAGGTTGTCGACCACCTCGCGCGCGACCTGCCCGGGCCTGGCCCCGCGCGGGAAGGCGACCAGCGCCAGGATCGCGCTGGAGATGAAGATCCCGACACCCGACACCACCTTGGCGACGAAGGCGCTGACCGAGAAGAACAGGCCTTCCGACCGGCGACCCGTGCGCAGCTCGGAGCTCTCCACCACGTCCGCCATCATCGAGGAGATCATGATGGACGTGATGATGGTGGTCGCCGTCGAGAGTGCGCCGGCCACGAACAGCAGCGGCACAAGCAGCGGGTCGCCGTTTCCCGGGAACACGCCGAACAGCCGCAGCGAGATCGGCGTGACGGCGAAGGCGATGGACAGCGCCTTCATCAGCCGCGCGGCGTTGCGCTTGCCGAGCGTCTTCGAGGCGGGCGGCGCGAACATCAGGGCCAAGATCGCCGAGAGGAAGTTCGAGGCGGCCAGGGCCGCGATCTGCCCCGAAGAGAGCTGCCAGAAATAGGTGCCGAGATAGAGGGTCAGCGACAGCACCAGCCCCTGGGCCATGGCATTGAACAGACCGGCCACGATCAGCATCAGGAACGAGGGGTGGGCCAGGGTCGCCGCCATTTCGCGGAAGACCTGCGGCAGGCTGACCTTGCGCTTGGGCGGCACACGCAGCTTGGGGATGTGGCGGTGGGTGCCGATCGCCGAGACGAGGATCGCCGTCAGCATCACCGCCGCCGCGCAAAGCGCATAGCCGTGGTAGCCGGCCGGATTGAGCTGACCTGTCGGATACTCCGCCGACGGCCGCAGGAAGACCTGCAGCGCCAGGATCGTCATCCCCACCCCACCGAACCAGCCGAAGAACTGGCGGAAGGCGAAGACGCGGGTGCGCTCGTGGTAGTCCTGCGTGAGCTCCGGGGCCAAGGCCGACGACGGGATCTCGTACATCGTGATGAAGCTGCGGATCACCACGGCCACCACCACCAGATACGCGAACTGCAGGCCGGGCGGCCCCTGCGGTGGGTTCCAGAGCAGGATGTACGACAGCGCCGCCGGGATCGCCGCGGCGTACATGAACGGGTGCCGCCGGCCCCAGCGCGAGCGCCAGTTGTCCGACACCTGGCCCAGGATCGGGTCCAGGATGGAATCCACGATCAGGGCGACCATGATCGCTGCGCCGACCGTCGCTGCTGGGAGGCCGACCACCTGGTTGTAGAAGATCAGCAGGAGCGACGAGAACCCCTGGTCCTTCACTCCGAACGCCACCGTGCCGAAGCCATAGAACAGCTTGGTCGAGAGGCCGAGCTTGGCGCCTGCGGCCGGCTTGTTGGCGGTGGCCGCGGTCTCGGTGGGGGCGGAGGCGGTCATGGCGTCGGGCTCCCTGGCGCCGGTCTCGCCAGCGGTTTCCCCAACGTTAGTGTACGATGTAAATTCCAACAAGGTCACACGCAAGCATCGCGTGTTACGCCATCGGCGGCCTGGAACAAATCAGGTATGTACTCCGGATGATCCGCATCGGCGTGGACTTCGGCGGCACCAAGATCGAGGCGGCGGCGCTCGATCCGGAAGGCCGCTTCCAGGCCCGCGTGCGCCGCCCCACCCCGCCGGCCTATGAAGAGCGGCTGGAGGCGACCCGCGAGGTCGTGGGCGAGGCCGAGCGCCAGGCGGGCGTCGCGGTCACGCGCGTGGGCGTGGGCGGGCCCGGCTCGCCCTCGCCAGCCACGGGGCTGATGCGCAACTCCAACTCCACGATCCTCAACGATCGGCCATTTCCCACCGACCTCGAACGCGTGCTGGGTCGCGACGTCCGCTACGCCAACGACGCCAACTGCCTGGCGCTGTCGGAAGCCCGCGACGGCGCGGCGGCCGGCGAGGGCGTAGTGTTCGCCGTGATCATCGGCACCGGCTGCGGCGGCGGGATCGCGGTGGATGGCCGACTGGTGGCGGGCCGCAACCTCGTCGCCGGCGAGTGGGGCCACACACCCCTGCCCTGGCCGCGGCCGGAGGAGCTGCCCGGGCTCGACTGCTGGTGCGGTCGCAAGAACTGCCTGGAGCTGTGGCTGAGCGGAACCGGCTTCGCCCGTGACGCCGGCAAGCCCGCCGAGGCGGCCGACCCGGGCGACCCCGCGCTCGAGCGCTACATCGACCGGCTCGGGCGCAGCCTGGCGGTCATCGCCGACGTCCTCGACCCCGACGTCATTGTCCTGGGCGGCGGCATGTCGAACCTCGACGTCCTCTACGAGCGGCTCCCGGCCGCGATCGCCCCGCACGTGTTCTCCGACGTCTTCGAGACGCCCGTCCGCAAGGCGCTGCACGGCGACTCCTCGGGCGTCCGCGGGGCCGCCTGGCTATGGCCGCTCGAATGAAGGCCTTCTGCCGCGATTGCTTCTGGACGAGCGGTGAGCCGGTCCGCCGCTGCCCGTCGTGCGCCTCGCCGCGGATCGTCGCCCATCCAGAGCTGGGCCAGCTCGCCATCGCACACATGGACTGCGACGCCTTCTACGCCTCGGTGGAGAAGCGGGACCGGCCGGACCTGCGGGACGTGCCCGTCATCGTCGGGGGCGGGAAACGCGGCGTCGTCACCACCTGCTGCTACATCGCCCGCATCTCGGGCGTCCGCTCGGCCATGCCGATGTTCAAGGCGCTGAAGGCGTGCCCCGAGGCCGTCGTGATCCGGCCCGACTTCAACAAGTACCGGGCCGAGTCGAAGCGCATCCTGGGCATGGTCGCCGACCTGACGCCGCTGGTGCAGAACCTCAGCCTGGACGAAGCGTGGATGGACCTGTCGGGCACCGAACGCCTGCACGGCGCGCCGCCCGCCGTCACGCTCGCCAAGCTGCAGGCGCGCATCGAGGCCGAGACGGGGCTGACCGTCTCCATCGGCCTGGCGGTGAACAAGTTCCTGGCCAAGGTGGCCTCCGACCTCGACAAGCCGCGCGGCTTCTCGGTGATCGGCCACGAGGCGCAGGCGTTCCTGGCGCCGAAGCCGGTGCGGATCCTGCCCGGCGTCGGCCCGGCCATGGTCGCCTCGCTGGAGAAGGCCGGCCTGCGCACCGTCGGCGACATCGCACGCATGGACGTCAAGGCGCTCGCCGAGCGCTGGGGCGCCGGTGGCCTGCGCCTGCACGACCTCAGCCACGGCCGCGACGCCCGCGCCGTGAACCCGAACGAGGCGCGCAAGGGGATCAGCTGCGAGACCACCTTCAACG
Organism: Phenylobacterium sp.; assembly: GCF_036402295.1. GTDB lineage: Bacteria > Pseudomonadota > Alphaproteobacteria > Caulobacterales > Caulobacteraceae > Phenylobacterium. Next base: position 3,386 of record NZ_DASWTE010000158.1, on the reverse strand, counting down.
AGGACCTGACCCGCCTCTCCGACCTCGAGGACAAGCTGGCCCCACTCTGCGAGCGGGTCGCGCGCCAGGCCCGTTCGGGCGAGGTCGCCGGCCGGGTGGTGACGCTGAAGCTGCGCACCTCCGACTTCAAGATCGTCACTCGCCGGCGGACGCTGCCGGTCGCCACGCAAACAGCGCACACCCTCTTCAAGGTCGGCCGCGAGTTGCTCGCCAAGGAGGCCGGCGGGCGGCCCTGGCGACTGATCGGCATCGGCATCGCCGACCTGATCGACGCCGAGCTGGCCGGCGCCGACTTCTTCGCTGGCGACGAGCGCCGGCGCCTGGCCAGCGAGCGCTCGATCGACGTCATCCGGGCGAAATTCGGCGCCGACGCGGTCACCTCCGGCCGCATCCTGCGCGCGCGAAAGGGGGACGACGACGACTAGAAGGCGAAACGCAGCACGGAACGGGCTCACCGCCCCAGCCGGACGAACGGTTGCGGCTGCGCCTTATCGCCGCGATTCGAGCCCGCCGGCGGCCAACCGCGCCGCATCCGCAACGCCTGTCCCGCGTACTTCCTGTGAGGGACCGCGCCCACGAAACGGGCGCCTCATGGTTAGCGTTGTCTTAGCCGAGCGGTAATCGGACCTGGGTAGAGTGGAGGACAGTCGACGTGAATCATCCCTTCCAAATGGCGCTATCTTCCATATCTAATCCATAGGTCGGACGAACACGGCGACTGCAGGAGACGAGGCACATGAGCGAACGAAAGGAAGGCGGTGCTGACACCGGCGTTCGCTCGACGGTCATCACCCAGACCAAGCCGAAGACGCAGAAGCCGTCCATGTACCGGGTTCTTCTGCTCAACGACGACTACACGCCAATGGAATTCGTCGTCTACGTACTTGAACAGTTCTTCAATAAATCGCGCGAAGATGCGACTCGCATAATGCTACACGTCCATCAGCATGGCGTGGGCGTTTGCGGGGTCTACACGTACGAAGTGGCGGAAACAAAAGTGGCCCAGGTTGTTGATACGGCGCGGCGGCACCAACACCCGCTGCAGTGCACCATGGAGAAGGACTAGAGGCGCTTGCCTTCATTTTCTCGCCAACTTGAAGAATCCCTGCACCGCGCGGTCGCTTATGCGAACCAGCGCAAACATGAGTACGCGACGCTGGAGCATCTGCTCCTCAGCCTGATCGATGACGAGGACGCCGCCGGCGTGATGCGGGCGTGCGACGTCGAACTCGGAGCGCTGCGCACCACCCTCACCAACTACGTGGACAACGAACTGCGCTCCCTTGTCGTCGACGACGGGGAAGACGCGAAGCCCACGGCGGGCTTCCAGCGCGTGATCCAGCGCGCCGTGATCCACGTGCAGTCCTCGGGTCGCGAGGAAGTGACCGGCGCGAACGTGCTGGTCGCCATCTTCAGCGAGCGCGAGAGCCACGCCGCCTACTTCCTGCAAGAGCAGGACATGACCCGCTACGACGCGGTCAACTACATCGCCCACGGCATCGCCAAGAAGGCCGGCGCGTCTGAGGCGAAACCGGTCAAGGGCGCCGAGGACGAGGACAAGCCGCAGGTGAAGACCGGCGGCGAGGCGCTCGAGGCCTACTGCATCAACCTCAACGAGAAGGCCAAGCAGGGGAAAGTCGATCCGCTCATCGGGCGGATGGCCGAGGTGGAGCGCTGCATCCAGATCCTCTGCCGCCGGACGAAGAACAACCCGCTGCTGGTCGGCGACCCCGGCGTCGGCAAGACGGCCATCGCCGAGGGCCTGGCCCGCAAGATCGTCAACAAGCAGGTCCCCGAGGTCCTGTCGAAGTCGACCATCTTCTCGCTCGACATGGGCGCGCTGCTGGCCGGCACCCGCTACCGCGGCGACTTCGAAGAGCGCGTGAAGCAGGTCGTCAAGGAGCTGGAGAACCACCCCGACGCGATCCTGTTCATCGACGAGATCCACACGGTGATCGGCGCCGGCGCGACCAGCGGCGGGGCCATGGACGCCTCCAACCTGCTGAAGCCGGCGCTGGCGTCGGGCACCCTGCGCTGCATGGGCTCGACCACCTACAAGGAGTTCCGCCAGCACTTCGAGAAGGACCGGGCGCTCGTCCGGCGCTTCCAAAAGATCGACGTCAACGAGCCCACGATTGAGGACACCATCAAGATCCTCAAGGGCCTGAAGACCTACTACGAGGAGTTCCACAAGCTCCGGTACACGAACGACGCCATCAAGGCGGCGGTCGAGCTGTCGGCCAAGTACATCAACGACCGCAAGCTGCCGGACAAGGCGATCGACATCATCGACGAGGCCGGCGCCTCGCAGATGCTGCTGCCCGAGGGCAAGCGGAAGAAGATCATCGGCCTGAAGGAGGTCGAAAGCGTCGTCGCCAAGATCGCCCGCATCCCGCCGAAGTCGGTGTCCAAGTCCGACACCGAGGCCCTGAAGCAGCTCGAGACCGACCTCAAGCGCGCGGTCTACGGCCAGGACGACGCGATCGAGAGCCTCTCGGCGGCCATGAAGATGGCGCGAGCGGGTCTGCGCGACGCCAACAAGCCGATCGGGTGCTACCTGTTCTCGGGCCCCACCGGCACCGGCAAGACCGAGACGGCGCGCCAGCTGGCTTCCACCCTCGGCATCGAGCTTCTGCGGTTCGACATGTCCGAGTACATGGAGCGCCACACGGTGAGCCGCCTGATCGGCGCGCCTCCGGGCTACGTGGGCTTCGACCAGGGCGGCCTGCTGACCGACGCTGTCGACCAGCATCCGCACTCGGTGGTGCTGCTGGACGAGATCGAGAAGGCGCACCCGGACGTGTTCAACATCCTGCTCCAGGTCATGGACCACGGGCAGCTGACGGACTCGAACGGCAAGAAGATCGACTTCCGCAACGTGGTCCTGATCATGACCACCAACGCCGGCGCGTCCGACGCCCAGAAGAACGCCATCGGCTTCGGCCGCGGCAAGCAGGACGACGAGGTCGACGAGGCGCTGAAGCGGCTGTTCACGCCGGAGTTCCGCAACCGCCTGGACGCCATCGTCCAGTTCCGGTCGCTGACCCCCGAGATCATCCGCCAGGTGGTGCAGAAGTTCGTCATGCAGCTGGAAGCCCAGTTGGCGGACCGGCACGTCACCATCGAGACCTCGGACGAGGCGGCCGACTGGCTGGCCAAGAACGGCTTCGACGAGCTCTACGGCGCCCGGCCGCTGGCCCGGGTCATCCAGGAGCACATCAAGAAGCCGCTCGCCGACGAGATCCTGTTCGGCAAGCTGATCAAGGGCGGCCACGTCAAGGTCGTCGTCCAGGACTCGAAGCTGGCCTTCGAGATCGAGGGCGAGGAACGCGAGCGCGGCGCCCCGGTGGTCGAAAGCCCGGCGGACGAGCCGGAAGCGGTGGACT
>NZ_DASWTE010000157.1:0-5909 GCF_036402295.1 Phenylobacterium sp. | reverse complement strand
CGGCTTTAACTGCTAGTAAGCACCTCGTTAGGCAAGACATGGCGGGGATTGGAGCAGTTGGGGATGCGACTGAGGACGCTGGCCCTTGGGGCGGTATTGAGCGCCGGCGGGGGCGCGGCGGTCGCCCAGCAGGCGCCACAGGTACCGAATGTCGCCCATGAGCGGCAGTGGAATGTCGACGCCCGTCTGGCGGCCTACTACGAAACGAACATCGCTCACACGGGCAAAGCCGTGGCCCGCTCGCGGGGAATCGTACCCGAGGACGTGAGGATCACGCCGCAGATCGCGGCTGACATCGTCCAGCCCATCGGCCAGAGCGCCTTGTTCCTGAACGGCGTGGCTGGCTACGATTTCCATAACCGCAACGATAGGCTGGACCGCGCCCGCTACCAGGTCACCGGGGGCGGCACGGGGGTCATCGGCATCTGCCGGCCGATCCTCTATGGGACCTACAGCGGGCTCCAGAGCGACCTGGCCGACCTGAACCTTGTCACCGTGGAGAACGAACAGGTGACCAAGGGCGTATCCGCCGGCGTCCAGTGCGGACGGCCGGTCGGGCTCAACGGCGGCGCCACGGTGCAGCGCTTCGACACCAAGAACTCGGCCGACCGGCTGGTGGTCCAGGACCACACCGCCGAGACGCTCTTCGTCCAGCTTGGCTATGGATCGCCCAACCTGGTGAACGCGTCGCTGTTCTACAGCTACGCCAACAACGAGTACCCGAACCGCGTGATCGTGGGGCGGCCGATCGGCGACGGCTTCTTCACGGAGACGGTCGGGCTCCAACTGCAGCGCAGGTTCGGCCCCCGCCTGACGACCGGCGGGTCGGTGTCGGCGACGCGTCTGAAGCGCGAATTCGCGCCGGCGGGCACGAAGCAGAAGATCACCGCGACGACCTACGCGGCGAACGCTTCGTACCGCGCCGGGTCGCGCCTGGAGCTCAATATGCTCGCCGCGAAGAACGTGCGGCCCTCGGACCGCCCGGGCAAGCTCTTCGACGTGGCCGAAAGCCTCGAAGGCAGCGCCCGCTACCGCCTGGGCGGCCGGTTCAACGTCGTCCTTGGGCACGTCTATCAGGACGTCGTCTCGAACGTGGACACCCTGCAGGCCGGACTGGTGGTCACCAACTCGCGGCTCAACGCAACCTACGGCCAGTTCGAGGTACGTCGAGTGGGCAACGGTTCGGTGACACTCGATGTGCGACATGAGCGTAGAGACACCAATCTGCCGAGTTTCAATTATACTTCCACGCGTGTCGGCCTAATTACCTCCTACAGCTTCTGACCGGGCGAGGATCCATGCCGCTAAAGTTCCTTAGAGCTGCCGCCGTCGCGCTAGCCGCCGTCGCCATGTCGACGCTCGCCTGGGCGCAACCCGCGCAACCGCCGCCGACCGCGCCGTCAGGCCCTGTCGTGTCCGAGGGCGCTTCGTCGGCCTACCTGCTGGGCCGCGACGACGTGGTCGAGGTGGGTCTCCTGGGCGGCGGCTACTCCGGCGGCCGCGTGCGGGTGCAGGCCGACGGCACAGTCCAGCTGCCATTCATCGGCAAGGTGCCCGCGGCCGACCGCACCACCGCCGAACTGTCGGAAGCCGTCCGCAAGGCCCTGCAAACCGGCGGCTATTTCTCGGATCCCGTGGTGACCGTCGAGGTCGTCGGCTATGCCAGCCGCTATGTCGTGGTGCTCGGCGCCGTCGGCAGTCCCGGCCTCGTGCCGATCAATCGCCCCTATCGCGTTTCCGAGATCCTGGCCCGCGTGGGCGGCGTCCGTGAGGGCGCGGCCGACTACCTCCAGGTCACCTCGTCCGACGGCACGGAAATCAAGCTGCCGATCCGCGAGCTGGCGTCGGCCGGCGGCGACAAGGACCCCTTCGTCAAGGCCGGTGACAAGATCTACAGCCCGAGCGCCGAGACCTTCTACATCTATGGGCAGGTCAATTCGCCGGGCAATTTCGCGATCGTCAGCAACATGACCGTGCGCATGGCGATCGCCAAAGCGGGCGGCCTGACGGAGTCCGGCTCGGACAAGAAGGTCGACGCCACCCGCGGCGGCAAGAAGGTCAAGCTGAAGCTCGATGACCTCCTCCAGCCCGGCGACGTGTTGGTCGTCGGCGAGCGGCTGTTCTAGCACAGCGCCCCGGGAGCACGCAGCCGATGAGCATCATCCAGTTCCTTCGCATCATATGGGCCTATCGGTTCCTGATCGTCGCTTCGACCGTGATCTGCACGCTGATCGCCGCCGTGACGGTGCAGCTGGTGCGGCCGCGCTACGAGGCGCAGTCCCGGGTGATGCTCGACGTGATCAAGCCCGACCCGGTCACGGGCCAGGTCATGGCGACCGCGTTCCTGCGGGCCTACACCAAGACGCAGATCGAGCTGGTGAAGGATCTGCAGGTCGCCCGCCGCGTCGTGGAGGATCTGGGCTGGGAGAACGACCCTAGATTCCAGGCGGCCTATCGCAACCGCGACAGCGCACAGATGGACCTCGACTTTACCCGCTGGGCGGCCGAGGAAGTCATGGGCGGCGCGAACGCCAAACTCATCGAGGGGTCGAACATCCTCGAGATCAGCTTCGGCTCGCCATCGCCCGAGCGCGCCAAGCAGGTCGCCGACGCTCTGCGCAAGGCCTACATCGAGATGACGCTGCAATCGCGGCGCGAGGCGGCTCGCCGCAATGCCGACTGGTATGAGGCCCAGGCCGAGAAGTCGAAGGCCATCCTGTTCAAGGCCGAGACCGACAAGGCCACTTTCGAGCGCGAGAACGGCATCCTGCTGCAGGATGACAAGATCGATATCGACAGCGCCCGCCTGGCCGCGCTGGCTTCGCAGGGACAGGCTCCCGTCTTCTCGGGCCCCGCGGCGCCGGCTCCGTCCGCCGGCCAGCTCGCGCTCGCGGACGCCGAGCTCGCTCAGGCCTCGCGGGTCCTCGGCCCGAACCACCCGACGCTGAAGGCGCTGCAAGCCCGCAAGGCCCTGCTCGAGCAGCAGGTGGCCCAGGAGCGGAACACGGCTGCCAGCGCCGCCAACGCGGCCGTCTCGGCGGCGCGCGCCACAAGCGGCATGCTCGAGGCGCAGAAGGCCAAGGTCATGGCCCAGCGCGATAAGGTTGAGCGGCTGCGGCTGATGCAAGATGAGATCGACCTGCGTCGCGAGCAATACACCAAGGGCATCGCCCGCGCCGCCCAGCTGCGGCAGGAGGCCGAGGTCGCAGAGGCGGGCGTGGTTCCGCTGGCCAACGCCATCACGCCGCAGGAGCCCGAGTTCCCAAAGAAGCGGCTCATCATCGCTGCGTCCTTCTTCGGCGGCATGGGCCTCGGCCTGGTGATCGGCCTGATGCTTGAGCTCTTCGGCCGCCGGATCCGTAGCGCCGACGACCTGGAAGGCGCGGTCGACGCCCCGGTGCTGGCCGTGGTGCGGCGTCACGGCAGGCCCGCTAAGACCAGCTGGTGGCGGCCTGACTTCGGGCGTCGCATCAAGCCGTTCCGTCCGCGCTCGGCGGCAAGCGCATGAGCGTACAGAGCAAAGTCGGCTTGAGCGCGGCTCCCCGGTCCGCCCCCGTCGACGTGGGCGCTGCGGCGCTCCAGTACGAGTTCTCGCCCGACCTCGTGACCCTGGCCGAGCATCGGCCGGAGGAGACCGAGGCCATCCGGACGGCGCGCACCCACATCATCGCGCGCCACATCAAGGACGGCCGCCGCGGCCTCGCCGTGTGCGCCGCCACGCCGGGCGTGGGCTGCAGCTTCATCGCGACGAACCTGGCGATCTCGCTGGCGCAAGTCGGCGTGGCGACCCTGCTGATCGACGGCAACCTCCGCCAGCCGCGGCTGGACAGCCTGATCCGGCCACAGACCCCGCCCAGCGGGCTGAAGCAGTGCATCGTGGACGAGGGCGGCGACGCGGGCGGTCTGATCCATCCTGAGGTGATCTCGAACCTGTCGCTGCTCTACGCCGGCGGCGTGGCCGACAACGCCCAGGAGATCCTGGCGGGCGATGGGTTCAAGACGCTGATCGAGCGCTGCTTGCGCGACTTCGAGTTCACGATCATCGACACGCCGCCCGCCAACACCTGCGCCGACGCCCGGCGGATCAGCACGGTGGTAGGTTACAGTCTCATCGTGGCCCGGGCGCACGCGACGCGGACGTCAGAGGTCGCGAACCTGGCCGAACAATTGCACGAAGACGGCGCCCAGGTGGTGGGCACGGTCCTGAACGAGTTCTGAGGGTGGCATGGCGGCGGTGGTAGGGGGCGAGGAGACGAGGCGGCCGTTGCCGTCGCTCGGCGCCCTGGTCCTGGGGCTGGTGGCCCTGGCGGTGGTCGCGCCCACGATGTACCGGCTCGGCACACAGGTCTGGTCCAAGGAATTCGGCGCCCACGGTCCGATCGTGCTGGCCACCGGAGCCTGGCTGCTGTGGCGGCGCTTCCCGGCAATGTCCGCCGAGGGGACCAACGGCAACGCCTTCCTGACCTTCGCGATCGCGGCGGCCTCGCTGGCCATCTACGTCTTCGGGCGGGCCTATGACCTCCTCAGCCTGGAGGCCGGCGGCCTCTACGGCTTCGGCCTGGCGGTGCTCTATGACCGCTTCGGCCTGCAGACGATGCTCAAGAACTGGTTCCCGATCTTCTACCTAGGCCTGCTGCTGCCAGTGCCGGGCTGGATGCTGGACGAGTTCACCGCACCCCTGAAGCTGCTGGTCTCGACCCTTGCGGCGGGTGTCGTCGTACCGTTCGGCATTCCGCTGGTGCAGGAAGGCGTGACCATGACGGTCGGGCCGTATCAGCTCCTCGTCGAGGACGCCTGCTCGGGCCTGAACTCGCTGATCGGCCTGATCGCCATCACGATGTTCTATATCTACCTGCTGCGGAACGCTGGCTGGCGCTACTCGCTGTTCCTGGTGGCGCTGATCATCCCGGTGGCGATCATCGCCAACGTGATCCGCATCGTCTTCCTGATCCTGCTGACCTACTTCTTCGGCGACGCGGTTGGGCAGGGCTTCCTGCACATCACGGCCGGCCTCTTCCTGTTTGCGCTCTCGCTGCTGCTGATGTTCCTGATCGACAGTGTCGTCTCGCGCTTCTGGCCGGGCGCCAAGGAGACGGTGGTATGAGCCTGCGTCGTCGCGACCTGGTGCTGGCCGGCCTGGGCGTCGTCGCGCTCGGGACCGCCGAGGTGCTGCGCCCCCGCAAGCGCCTGGTGCTCTTGAAGAACGGCACGATCGCCGAGGCCATCCCGCCGCAGTTTGGCAACTGGATCTCCAACAACGCCGACCTGGTGAGCCCCGAGCAGGCCGGGCGACTGGCCAAGACGCTCTACAGCGAGACAGTGGGCCGGGCGTACGACAACACCGCCGACGGCTCCACGGTGCTGATCCTGGCCGCCTACGGCGACACCCAGAGCGACCTCCTCCAGCTGCACCGGCCCGAGAGCTGCTATCCGGCGGTGGGCTACAGCCTGGCCCTGAGCCAGCCGACCACCGTCGACATCGGCGGGGGCCAGAAGCTTCCCGGCCGCCGCGTGATCGCCAAGATCGAAGAGCGGGTCGAAAACATCATCTACTGGACGCGACTCGGCGAGCGGCTGCCGCAGGGCGGCGGCGAACAGCGCGACGCGCGCCTGGCCAACGCCATGGACGGCTTTGTGGCCGACGGCATCCTGGTGCGCTGTTCGGTCGTGGGTGAGAGCGAGCAGGCGTTCGCTACGCTGGAGCGGTTCATTCCAGAGATGCTGCGCTCGGTGCGCACCGACCTGCGCCCAGCGCTGATCGGGACGCGGCTGGCGCAGCGTGTGGCATGAGCGGCTCCGCTGAGCCCCGTGTCAGCGTCATCGTTCCCCACTACCAGGACCTGAAGGGCCTGGACCTGTGCCTGGCCTCGCTGGAGCGCCAGACGCTGCCGCGGGATCAGTTCGAGATC
>NZ_DASWTE010000156.1:0-2804 GCF_036402295.1 Phenylobacterium sp. | reverse complement strand
GAAGATGGTGGACGACACGCCCGGATGGTCGGGCAGGCCGAAGAGGCTGATCTTCGCCTCGTCGCGGCTGTAGGCCACGCCGCTCACGATCCGCTTCTCCACGATCTCCTCCTCGTCGCACACGATGGTGCCCTGGCCGGGGGCTTCGCCCGGCTCGACAAAACTCGACAGCACCCGGACGGGCACGTGATAGGCCATGGCCAGCTCGACCGAGCGGGTCTGCAGCACCTTGGCGCCCAGCGACGCCATCTCCAGCATCTCCTCGTAGGAGATCTTGGCCAGCTTCTTCGCCTTGGATTCGATCCGCGGGTCGGTGGTGTAGACCCCGTCCACGTCGGTGTAGATGTCACACGCGCCGCCGACCGCCGCGGCGATCGCCACGGCCGAGGTGTCGGAGCCGCCACGGCCCAGGGTGGCGATGCGGCCGTCGCGGGTCACGCCCTGGAAGCCGGCGATCACCGCGATCTCGCCGGAGTCCATCGCCGCGCCCAGCTTCTCGGGCGGGATGTCGTCGATGCGGGAGCGGCCGTGGGCGTCGTCGGCGATGATCGGAATCTGCCAGCCCATCCACGAGCGGGCGCGCAGGCCCATGTTGCGCAGGGTCATGGCCAGGAGGCCGGCGGTCACCTGCTCCCCAGACGCCACCACCACGTCGTACTCGTCGTCGCTGGCCGGGATGCCCTGGGCGGCCGCGCCGGCGCCGTCGGTCCAGGCCACCAGCTCGTTGGTCTTGCCCGCCATGGCCGAGACCACCACGGCCACGTCGTGGCCCGCGGCTTTCTCTGCCGCCACCAGCCGCGCGACGCGCCGGATGCGCTCCAGGTCGGCCACGGACGTGCCGCCGAATTTCATCACCAGGCGAGACATGGACTTGGCGTCGGTTCCCGTTGCTGCGCTGCGGAAGGGCGGAGCCTCATAGCGGCGTCGCGTCCGGGGGGCAACGGCCAGAATTTTGCGTTTCCGGCGCAGCGTTGCTGCAAACGGGGCAAAGCCTGCCCCGGCGACGCCCTGCGCGCCGCAGGCGCAGTCAAAGAAAGAGAACCGCGGAAAACTGGAAGGCGCGGAAAGGTGTCCCGGGAGGCGGGGCCGCCCAGGTCTTCTGGGTCTTTCCGCGTTTTCCGCGATTTGAAACAAGGGCGCTGCGCGCCGTCAGCCGGTGTTGGGCCAGGGGATCGGCGGGTCGTCGGCGGAGACCGGGTCGGTGGCCGGCGGGGCGGCGTCGAACTCGGGTTCGTCCGGGTCGCGACGGCGCACCTCGGGGTCGGGGAAGAAGGTGGGTTCGGGGAGGTCTGGCCAGGTCTCGGCGAGGGCCTCGGGCAGCCCTAAGCGGCGGCAGGCGTGGCGGACGTGGGCCTGCGGGTCGAGGTCGAGGAAGTCGGGCTTCTCGTACCAGTCGTCCAGCTCGCGCTCGAAGCGGTGGGCAAGCGCGGTGTGGCGCTCGCGGTCGCCGGCGGCCACGTGGGAGATCACCCGCTCGATGGCTTCGACGAGGTGGTCGGCGCGGGCCTCGTAGGCGTGGTCTTCCGGGGTCTTCCGGGGACCGTCCTCGAACGGGAGGCCGGCCTTGCGCCAGCGTTCGTGCTGCTCGGCCAGCCGGGCGGCCTTCGCGCGGTCGGCCTTCAGCTTCGCATGGCAGGCCAGGGTCTGGCGCACCTGGCGCGAGCAGCGGGCGTAGGCCTGGGCCAGCCTCGCGACCTCGTCGGGGTCGGTGGTGTCCAGGAGGCAGTCGTGGACGTGCTGCGCGGCGCGCAGGTCGAGCCTGGCGAGCTTGGCCAGGAAGACGTCGGCTTCGTCGATCTCGGGCGGGGGGCCGGACATGCGGGCAGTGGAACACGGCCCTACGTCAGAAACGGACGCAAGGCGCCATTTCCATCTCAACTTTCTTTGTCATCCCGGTTCGCGAAGCGAAGACCGGACCCATTGAGCTCGGCGGCGGTGACAGGGTGCGGGCGGCGACCCAGCGGGTCCTCACCAAACGCAGAGTCCAATGGATCCCGGTCTTGGGCTTTCGCCCAAACCGGGATGACAACGGGGAGGGAGAGGGGGCGGCTAACGCTGCGCGAGCGCGGCTTCCAGTTCGGCGATGGCCTCGGTGACCTGGCCGTCCTCGTCGCCGAAGACGGCGTCCCAGACCATCTTGAGGAAGGGGCCGGGCTGGCCGGCGCGGTCGCGGTCGTGGTCGGCCTTCCAGGCCTGGAGCCGGTCGAGGAGGGCGCGCAAGGCCGCGGGGTCGGCGTCGGGCGACCCGCGGTTGGCGCGCCACCATTCCAGATCGCCGGCCAGACCGATCGCCTTCACCGCCATGCCTCCGTGGTCCTGGCCGCTAGATAACGTCGGCCATGACGTGAGATTAGAGGGCTATGACGGCTCCTGCCCATACCTCCGCCTCGAGCGGGCGTCCCTTGCGCCTGGCAGCCGCCATCGTGCTGGGCTGGTCGGCGGTGGCGCTACTGCTGTCGCTGCAGGGGTGGCTGACCAGCGGGCGGTCGCAGGCGTGGTGGCCGTCGCTGGGGTATTCGTTCGCGATCTTCTCGGTGTGGGCGGCGTTGACGTGGCCCGTGCTGTCGGCGGTGCGGCGGGTCGAGGCGTCCGGGCTGGCGTTGCCGGCGCGGCTCGGCGTGTATGCGGCCGGGCTGCTGGTCGTCTCGGCGCTGCACGTGCTGGTGTTCGTGGTGGTCTACTGGCCGCTCTACAACGACGGCGGGCGCCTGGCCCGCTGGGCGATGGGCGAGCGGATGTTCGCGCGCAACCTCGGGACCAACGCGCTGTTCTATGCGGCGCTGGTGGGGAGCGGCCTGCGCCTG
>NZ_DASWTE010000155.1:0-12035 GCF_036402295.1 Phenylobacterium sp. | reverse complement strand
AAGCCGCCCGAGCGCACGTAGAACGACTCGACGCCCTTGATGCCGGCGAGGCGGGTCTCGACCTGGCGCACCAGGGCGTCCTGGGCCTCGGGCGAGAGGTTGCCGCGCGCCTTGACGTAGACGTCCACGAACTCGGGATCGTCCGAGAAGAAGAACTCGGTTTTGTGCTTGGTCGATCCGAACCAGAAGATGATCGCGAAGATGATGAGGACGGCCCCTGCGAACGACCGCGTGGGGTGCGCCGTCAGCATGGTCAGGGTGCGGGCGTACCAGCCCATGAAGCCCTTCATCTCGCGCGGGTCGCCGTGTTCGGACTTGGCGATCTCGGCCAGGTGTTCCTCGTCGATGGCGGCCTTGCGCGCAAAGATCGAGCCGAACGCCGGCGTGAAGATCAGGGCCACGAAGATCGAGGCGCCCAGCACGAAGAACAGGGTCAGCGGCAGGAAGCTCATGAACTTCCCGGCGATCGAGTTCCAGAACATGAAGGGCACGAAGGCGCACAGCGTGGTCAGGGTGCCGTTGGCCACCGGCCAGAACATCCGCTTGCCGGCGGCGGCGAACGCCTCCTGCTTCGTCAGGCCCTCGGCCATGCGCCGGTCGGCGTACTCCACCACCACGATGCCGCCGTCGACGAGGATGCCGACCGCCAGCACCAGGCCGAACATGACCATCATGTTCAGCGTCACGCCCATCCCGGTCATGGCGAGGAAGGCGAGCATGAAGCAGATCGGGATCGAGGCCCCCACCATCAGCCCCTGACGGATGCCGAGGCTGGCGATGATGATCATCATGACGAGCAGGCTGGCCATGATCAGCCCGCTCTCGAGCACCACGAGCGTCCGGCCGATGAAGTCGCTCTCGTCGTAGATGTAGTTGAGCTGGACGGTCTGCGGCCACTGCTTGGCGTCGGTCTCGGTGACCTTGCGGATCGTCTGCACGGTCTCGAGGATGTTGGAACCGCCGCGCTTGGAGACCTCGAGGATGAATGCGGGATGGCCGTTGAAGCGGCTGATCGAGTTGGCTTCCTTGAAGGTGCGCCGCACCTCGCCGATGTCGCCCACCGTGACCAGCCGGTCGCCGTTCTTCTTGATCGGCAGGGCCAGGATGTCGGACGGCTCCTCGACGACGCCCGGCACCTTCACGGCGAACTGGCCCGAGCCCGAGCGCAGCGAGCCCGCGGGCACCAGCTGGTTGTTGCGGCCGATCACCTGGGCGAGCTCGCCGGTGGTGACGTTGTAGGCCTCCATGCGCAGCGGATCGATGCTGACCTCGAGCACCTCCTCGCGGCCACCGCTCATGTAGACCTCGAGCACGCCCTCGGTGCCCTCCAGGCGCTCCTTCAGCGCCGTGGCGATGCGATGCAGCTCCCGCTCCGGCGCGGAGCCCGAGATGACGATGCCGAGGACGGGATCGCCCGAGAAGTTCTGCTCCTGGATGATCGGCTCTTCGGCGTCGGGCGGGAACTTGCCGCGCGCCAGGTCGACCTTGGCCCGGACGTCCTCCAGGGCCTTGTCCTTGTCGAAGTCGGCCTCGAATTCCAGGGTCACGACCGCCGCGCCCTGGCGGGCCACGGCGTTCATCGACTCGATGCCCTCCATGGTCTGGAGCTCGAGCTCCAGCGGCTTGACCAGCAGCCGCTCGGCGTCTTCGGGCGACACGCCCGGGTAGGGGATGATCACCGAGATGTAGGGCAGGTCGATGTCGGGCTCGGACTCCCGCGGCATGTTCAGGTAGGCGAGCAGGCCGAACAACGCGGCGATCAAGGTGACGCCCAGCACCACCTTTCGCCGCTTGATGGCTCCGTCGATCAGGGGCCCGATCATGCTTCCCTCTCCCAAGCCACCCCGACGCTAGCGCGCCTGGGCGACCCGAACCTTCTGGCCGTCAGCGACAAACGACTGGCCGACCGTGATCACGCGCACCGTACCGGACAGCCCGCTCACCCACATGCCCTGCGGCGTCTCCTCCTGCACGGTCACCGGCGCGAAGGCGACGCGCCCGTCGGGCAACACGTGCCGCACGCCCTGGCGGCCTGCGGTGTCCAGCACCAGCGTCGACACTGGCACCAAGTGGGCGGCTCCGGCGCCTGCGGCGATCTTCAGCTCGGCCGAAAGCCCCGACCGCACGTTCATCTGCGGGTTCGGGACCGCGACTTCCACATGGTAGGTCCGGGTCTGGGGATCGGCCTCGCGCGAGACGTAGCGGACGCGGCCGCTCAAGGTCTGGCCCGACACCAGGGTGGCTGTCGCCGGCGCGCCGATCCGCAGGCTGGCCGCCGCGGTTTCGGGCACGTCGCCCACCACCAGCAGCGGATTGAGCTCGATCATGGTGCCGCAGGGCTGGCCCGGCGACAGGTAGGTGCCGATCTCGGCGTCTCTACGGTCGAACACGCCCGAGAACGGCGCGCGGATCTCCACCTGCTTCAGCGCGATCTCGGCGGCCCGCACCCCGGCCATGGCGGCGTCGAGGTTGGCCTGCGCCTCCAGCACCTGGGTCTCGGAGCGGAAGCCCTTCTCGCGCAACTGTTCGGCGGCCTGGCGCTGCAGCTGGCGCGACTTGAGCGCTGCGCGGGCCTGGTCGAGGCTGGCCTGGCGGGCGTCCACGGCCAGGCGGCACAGCACCTGCCCCTGACGGACGAAACTGCCCTCGGTGGCTGGCGCCGCAGCGACCACGCCGGCGGTCTCCGAGCGCACGATGACGCTGCGAGTCGCCTCGGTGCGGCCGCGCATGACCACCTGGGTCTCGCGCATGGTGGGCGGGGTCAGCTTGACCTGCACGCTGGGCGGGCCCCCGACAGGGGCGGCCTGCGGAGCCTTGGCGTTCGCCGCCGTCTTGTCGTCGCCGAACAGCGAGTTGATCCCGAAGAACAGGATCAGCACGCCCACGATGGCGATGATGACAACATACTGCGACTTCAAACGCATAAAGCTCTATCCCCGGTCTCAGATGCGTGCGTGGTCCCCACCGCACGCGGTCGCCGTCTCCCTGCGGCTTGCCCTGCTTGTGATGCCGCCGTTATGCGAGCGCAAATGAATTTGCGGTCACGTGACGAGGCGGTTCTAATACGTCGCAGCGAGCCTAGATTGCACTGTGACCTGGAATCGCCCCCCGGACGAGCCTGTCCCTGCGGCTGTCTTACGCGGTAAGCCAACCGTTCGCCAGAGGACCCAGACGCCTTGCGATACCTGCACACCATGGTCCGTGTGACCGACCTCGACGCCTCCCTTGCGTTCTACTGTGACAAGCTGGGACTTAAGGAAGTCTCGCGAACCGAGAACGAGGCCGGGCGGTTCACGCTCGTGTTCCTTTGCGCGCCGGGCGACGAGGAGGCCGCGCGCCAGAAGAAGGCGCCGACGGTCGAGCTCACGTACAACTGGGACCCGGAGACCTACCAGGGCGGCCGCAACTTCGGGCACCTGGCCTACGCCGTCGACGACATCTATGCCGTCTGCCAGCGGCTGAAGGACGCCGGCGTGATCATCAACCGCCCGCCCCGCGACGGCCGCATGGCGTTCGTCCGCTCGCCCGACAACATCTCGGTGGAGCTGCTCCAGGCCGGCCCCGCGCTGCCGCCGGCCGAGCCCTGGGCCTCGATGCCCAACGTGGGGACGTGGTGACGCCGGCCATGTGAGCCCGGCTCACACGCGCTCGGCTTTATCGTCGTTTGTGCGCCGGCTTGGCCGCGCTGACAGTTCCGCCATGACGCGGGACGACCTGATCGCGGCCTTCAGCAAGGCCGCCGCCGAGCACGACGCCGTCGATGCGCTTCTCCTGTCCGGCAGCCTGGGTCGGGGGGAGGGCGACGCCTGGAGCGACGTCGACCTGATCGCGGTGACGCCGGAGGCGGCGCATGCGGCGTTCGTAGCCGGCGTGAAGGCCTGGGCCACCCGGGTCGCCGAGCCCGTGCTGTGGCGACAGGTCTATCCGGGCCTGCCGCTGTTCCACGCCGTGACGACCGGCTACCTGCGCTACGACATCATGGTGACGACGCTCGGGCGCGTGACCGAGAGCGCCGACCGCGTGCGGCCGCTCGTGGACAAGGTCGGCGCCCATGCGGGCCTGCCGCCCACCCGGGAGGCGCCGCCTTTGTCGGCCCGCGCAGTCCACGAGGCGTCCGAGGAGTTCCTGCGCGTGCTCGGCCTGCTGCCGGTGGCGGTGGGACGGAACGACTACGCCGCGGCGGCCTTCGGCGCCGGTCTGCTGCGCCAGCAGCTGCAGGCGCTGATGGTGCTCGAACGGCGGCCGGTGACCCCGCCCGGCGCGCTGGCGGTGGCGCGCATGCTCCCGCCCGACGACGTACGCACGCTTGAAATGCTCTCCGCCTCGCCGGCCACGCGGGAGGGCGCGATCGCCGGCAGCCTGGCCCTCGCCGAAGCCTTCCTCCCGCGCGCCCGGCGCCTGACCGCCGAAAGCGGCGCCGACTGGCCCGCGGCGCTGGAGGCCGCCGTGCGCGCGCATCTGCGGCGCGAGCTGGACGTCGACCTGCCGGCGTGAGCCGCCTGGGACGCCCGCGGCGAGCGCCGCGAGCGTCCCGCCCTGCTCACCCGAACACGAAGTCGCTGGCTCCCAGCTGGGCCGGCTTGATCAGCCGCAGCCAGACCGAGTCCAGCCCGTCGCCGAAGGTGATCAACGCGCCCTGCTCGCCGTTGCGCACCTGGTTCTGGATCCTGAGGTCGGAGAAGTCGTCCACCCCGGTGTCGGCGGAGAACCAGAGCCGGTCGACCATGTCCTGGAAGTCCTGCACGACGTCCTTGCCGAAGTCGCCGTCGAAGTGGAACGCATCCACGTCGTCCCCGCCCAGGAGGAGGTCATTGCCCACGCCGCCCCGCAGGGCGTCGCTGCCGGAGCCGCCGATCAGCGTGTCGGCCCCGGCTCCGCCGTGCAGCTGGTCGTTCCCGGCGTTGGCGATCAGCTTGTTGGCCGCCCCGTTGCCGGTGAGCGTGTCGTTCCCCGAACCCGACGTGGCGTTCTCGATCGTCACGCCGTTGGCGATCACGAACCCGCCGTGGACGCCAGTCGCATACGAGACCCAGCCGCCGCCGCCTTCCTCGTACTGCAGGGTGGCCGCGCGCAGGTCGATGTTGGCGTTGGCCGCGCCCGAGTAGCGGATCTCGTCCGTGCCCGCCGCGTCCCAGATCGCCGAGTAGAACGTCCCCGGCGCGTTGACGTCCTTCAGCTCATAGAGGTCGTTCCCGCGCGCCCACTCCTCGTTGACGCCGTACTTGTCCTGGATCACCGCGATGTCGAGCGGCGCCAGCGTGCCCATCCAGCCGAAGTGGTCGACCTCGGTTCCGGTGATCCCGCCCGAGCGCGGCTGGCCGTACGGCGACGTCTGCCATCCGTCGTTGTAGGCCATGATCGTGTGGACCTGCTGGTTCAGGTCGAAGTCGCCCAGGGCCCCGCCGATCACGCTGCCGTCGTCGGTGCCGCGCATGATGCTGGAGCGGCCGCCGTTGTCATGCGGGTGGGCCAGGCCGTGGCCATGGCCGAACTCGTGGAGCAGGGTGGGGAAGTAGAAGCCGCCTTGCTGCAGGCCCTCCTGCGTCCAGCGCACGTCGCCGGCGTTGAACTCGGCCTGGCCGGCGTTCTCCTCGCCGGGCGGGCTCATGCGGCCCAGGAGGCTGGCGCCGGCGCCCGGGGTGCCCTTGTAGGTGATGATGTCGATGTCGGCTTCGGCGCGGTTGCCGACCTCGATGTAGACGATGTCGGCCACCTGTTCGTACAGGTTGAAGGCCTGCCGGAACGCCGCCTTCTCCCAGTCGGTGACCCCCAGCGCGATCATGGTGTCGGTGCTGCCCGGTGTGAGCGGGTTCTCGTCCACGAACACGTCGCCCGTGCGGGCGAAGTAGTAGGTGATCACGTTCTTGCCCGTGACCCCGTAGGTCGGGTTGAACACCGTGCCCGTGAACTCCGCGCCGTTGTCGCGCGGGCCGTTGTCGCCGTCGGGATTGCGCGAGGTGCGCGGGAACTGGCTGCCCCAGTCGATCGAGTGCAGCGGGCTGTCGATCGTGTAGAGCGGCTCGTAGGCCGTGCGCGGGTCGGCCGTGCGGGCGAACACCTCGTAGTCACCCACGAAATCGCCGGTCGTCCCGTTGACCGGGTCCTGGTCGAACGCGCGGGCGTTCACGTAGTAGGTCCCGCTCACGCTCGCCTTGAAGCTGAGCAGCGCGTCGAAGCCGGAGTTGATCCCGTTCAGCGCCGTGGGCGCCCCGCCGTCGGCGACGCCCAGCAGGGTCCCGCTGGCGTCGTACAGCTCGACGAAGGCGTCGGCGAGCGGCACGCCGGCCGGGCCGCCGATGGCCGCGTAGACGCCGAACTCGTAGGTCTGGCCGGCCACCAGCTCGACCTTGAAGAAGTCGAAGTCGCCCAGGGTGTTCAGGGTCGAGAACACATGCGCGCCATCCACCGTCAGGCTGGCGGTAGTGCTGCGGTCGCCCGCGATCTCGTCGGTGAGCAGGGCGGTTGGGGTCAGGGTTGCGTCGGTCCCGCCGAGCGCACCTGTGGTCATGGCCGTGAAGAACGCGCCCTTGGCGCAGGCCGGGCACCCGCAGGCCAGCGCCTGCGGTCCGTGGCTCAGCCCCAGGGGCGCGGTGGAAAGCTCGATCGGCTCGGCGTCGTAGGTCTGTCGCATGCGTCCTCCCGAAGGGACGAAGCGGAAGCTGGCTTCGTCCCAGTTTGTCCCCCGACTTGCGACGATACGTTCGAGCGTCACCGACGATCCGCGGCAAAATTTCGTCCTTTTTCCGCAGATTGTGGCAAAGCCAAATTTAGTGGCGAAGCTGCGGATTCCGTGGAACCAGAGCTCGCGTAACGGCGTTCACGCCGATTCCAGCCGAGCTTGCCAAGTTCGTCGACCCTGCACGATGGAGACGCGTATGAAGGTTCGTATCGGCATGGCGGCGGCGATCGCCGGCCTGGCGCTGGCGGGCGCCGGCTTCACTCAGCCTCATGGATCCGATGCCGGCCAGGCGGCCTCCGGCGGCCGCACCGCTGACCTTCAGGGCGACCCGCGCGCCTTCGTCGACAACCGTCACATCCGCGCCTTCTACACGCTCTCGGTGGAGACGCTGGGCAAGGGGACGAAGGGCGTCGACATCGCCGCGTACGAGCAGAAGGCCTTCGCCATCTTCCGCGCTTTCGGCGCCGAACGAGGACCCAGTCCCGAGGCCATGCAGGACCACCTCAAGCTGATCCCGCGGCAGGTCGTGAAGATCGTGCAGGACGACCCGCACGTGCTCGACAGCTTCGACACCTTCGCCGACGCGCTGATCGGTCCACGCTGAGGCTTTCCGCTCGCGCTGCGGGACGGTCCAGAACGACGAAGGGCCTCGGCGGAAGCCGAGGCCCTTGCTCCGCGTAGACGCGAGCTAAGCGCTACGCAAATAGCCGACGGCGCTGACGCAGCATTGCGCCGGTCGCGCCGAAGCCCAGGATCATCAGCGCCCAGGTACCGGGCTCTGGGATCTCATTCCCGCCGCCGCCGCCGCAGTCTTCCCCGACGCAGGGCTGCGTGAAGTAGAGGCGCGCGCCGGACTGCGAGCCGAAGGCCGAGAGGATGACATCCAGCTCGGCGTCCGCCGCGAGGTCCAGGCGATAGAAGCCCGTGACGCCGCCCGGCACATCCACAGGACCCTGACCGGCGCCCCAGTGGATGCCGATGTAGGTCGTCCCGCTGAGAAGCGTGTCGAAGTCGATCGTCGGCGAGTTCAGGTCGAGCTGGGCTTCCTCCAGCGTTCCGTCCCACGTCAGCCCCAGCGCGGCCAGGGCGGCGGTCTGGATCACCACGTCCGGCGGGCTTTGGTTGAGCATGTTGCCTTCGTAGAAGCCGTCGCAGGCCCCCGCGTTCGGCGTGACGTCCGTCAGGTTGCAGCCGCCCAGGAAGTCGCCTGCCGCCCCAGCCGCCGGCGTAGCGGCAAGACCGAGGGTCAGGGCGCCCGCCGCAGCGGCCGCCATAGCTAAGAGTCGAAGTTTCATCTGGAGCACCCCAAATGTTTCCAATCCCCCGACTGGAAGACGATCTCACGCTCAAAAACCCAAAATGGCAATTCGTTTGCTTCAACCGCACGTGGAAATTACTCACCATCTGCGGTGGAAGCTTAATTTGCCAAAACAATCTCTAACCGGTAGAGCTTGTTTGCTCGGTCTCGAGCGGCCGCAGGCGCTCGGCCACGTCTTCGGGTGAGGCCAGCAGTTCCGGATCGACAGCCTCGGCCGTGAGGTCCGGCGATACGAGGAAGACGTCGCGCCCATGCGCGTTCACCGTCGCTTCGCCATAGCCCACGTCCAGCGCGAACTGGCGCTTGAGGGCGGCCCATCCGGCCGTGCAGCGGGCCAGGCGCGCGGTCTCGCCGAACGGGAAGCCGCGGTCGCCGCCGAAGGCCGCAAGCCGCGGCGGCGTGTCGAAATCGCCGTCGTAGCTGAGCGCCAGGACATTGCCCGCACCGCGCAGGCGGGCCGCGACGCCGGCCAGCCGGGTCACGGTCAGCGAGCACTTCGCCGGGTTCATGCAGCGCGTGTAGAAGAACGCCACCACGCTGGGCCGCGGCCGCAACAGGTCTACGAGCGGCGCGCGCGCGCCCGCCTGGTCCTCCACGATCACCGGACCGAGCGCGCCGGGGCAAAGCGACAGCCGCACCGCCTCGCCGGCGGTGACCGCGGCCGAGGCGTGGCAGCAGTGGGCCGCCGCCTCGCCGCCCAGCGGGAGGGCGAGCTCTTCCTTGGCCGTGCGCCGTGGCTCCGCGGTGTCGTCGAAATCCACGTACTGGTCGCCGATCGAGAGCCGGCCTGCCGCCGCGTCGAGCAGCGGAGCCCAGGCGTCGGCGTCGGGGAGGCCGCGGACCACGCGGGCGGCGGCGGCGAGGACGGTGGGGTTCTGGCTGGTGCGGAGCTCCTCGCGCACCGCGGCCACCACCATCGGCGTCGCCGGCCGATGCTGGAACGCCGCCAGCACGTGGCCGCGCACCCATTCGGCGTCGGCCGTGGAGAGCCCTCGATAGGCCGCGCCGTCGCGCCGTAGCAGGGCGACCAGTCGCCGGTCGCCGCCCGGCGTGCGCGGCGTCGCCCGGATGCGTTCGACCAGCGCCTCGGGATCGACGGGCACGGCGACGCTACCCGCCGTCGCCGCGGGACTTTGCGAACTGGCGGATCGACGACTTCAACGCGCGCGACTTCGTCGCCGCGCCGGTCGCCGCGAGCGCCTTGGCGAACTTGGCGCCCGGCGCCTTCTCGGCGACGTCCTTCGAGTGGGCGATCGCTGAGAGGGCCACCGCGCGCACGTCGTCGTCGTCGCTCTCGTCCAGGACCAGCTTGCGCGCCAGTCTGGCGAACCGGGTCGCCGAGGCGTTCTTCAGTCCCACGGCCGCGATCTGCCGCACCTGTGTCTTCTCGGACTTGTCTGCCGCCACGGATTCGAGCAGGGCGGCGGACTTCGGATCGGTCGAGAGCGCCCGCAACGCCTCTTCCCGCGCCTTGCCGGTCGACCGCGCGGCGAGGTCGCGGAACAGGGCGCGCGACGCGGCGTGGTCGTCCTGCGCCAGGAGCTGGATCGCCTTCGCGGTTGGGACCAGCGGCTTGCGCTTCTTCTGCAGGCCCTCGCGCAGCAGCTTCTGGGCGACCCGGTCCTTGGTGAGTGCGAGCCGTTCCAGCGCGGCCGTGCGCAGTTCGCTGGACTTGTGCGTGGCGAGCTTGCGCAGCAGGTCCACGTACTCCGCGTTGAACGGCCCGAAGCGGTGTGGGCGGAACCGGGAGCCGGCCATCACGCGCATCGCCGCCAGCCGTGCGGGCGGGGCGATGGCCTCGTTCGCCAGGATGTCGAGCAGCGCCCGGGCGCCCTCGGCGAAGAGGTCGCCGCTCAGCGTCAGTCGCCCGATCATCTCGACGAGCTGTGCGCCGTCGCGCCCCCCGGCCGCAGCCTGCGCGAGTTCGGCCGCCGAAACCGGCGGCGGGGCTGCGCCGTCGGACTGCAGCTCGGCGAGGTACTGCTGGCGATGCGCCTCGATGTCCATGTGCGCTCCTGCCGCTCAAACCTGGAACGGAACGTCGTCGTAGGCAAACGCGAGGTGGGTTGGGCCGATCGTGCCCAGGTAATCGATCAGGTCCCGGGCCCGCGGCGAGACACCCGGCGCGCCGGTCATCGGCGACGCGGCCAGTCCGCCGCCCGGCGCCGTGGTCGGACGGGGCGCCGGCAGCGGGCCGCACCAGGGCCAGAGCGGGTCGTTCAGGCGGTGGCCGGGGTTGGCGCCGGCGTTCGGGGTGAACGACCGCGGGCTCGCGGGATCGTGCAGGCCGACGGCCCACTGCCACTTCGCCCACAGCCGGTCGACATTGCAGTGGAGCAGGAAGAACAGCGGGTCGCCGGGAGCCGTGGCTGGATCGGTGATCAGGCCCTCCAGGTGGGACATGTGGGCCCGGTTGTGCGGATTGGTCTGCATCCGCCGGAAAAAGGCGTAGGTCGCCGTGGTCGCCGGTCCACCCAGGCCCAGGGTCTGCGGCTCGGTCGCGACGTTGGGGGTGGTCTGGGGCCCGACGGCAGACCCGCGATAGACGCCGACCGGTCCCGCGACGGGCGCCCAGGACTTCAGGGGGTTGGCCGCCGAAAACTGCGCCTGACTGCCGACCACGGCGCCCATGAAGTTGCGCGTGAAGACCTTCGGCGCCGGCCGGTCGAAACGCCAGTACGGCAGCGTGACCTCCGGGTCGATCCTCTGGAGCTCGCGCTCGAAGTCCATCAGATAGGCCCGGTGCCAGGGCAGGAAGCCCGGACCGCCATGGGCTTCGTTGTCCGGGGGACCGTCCACGTGCATGTCCCGGAAGTTCGCGTAAGGCCCGGCGCCCTGGCCGTTCAGCGTCGCGAGCGCCGCCAGGAAGCGGTTCCGCTCCGTGGTGGAGAGCGCGTTGGCGTCCTTGCGGACGCGCACCATCGTGGCGTGGCTGCCGAGCACCGGGCCGCCGGCCTGGGCGCGCACCTCGAGCGTCACGTCGCCGAACCGGGCGCTGGGCGAGCCGAAGGCGCCGCCCACCCAGATGTTCACCGGCGCGCCGCTGGCGGGCAGGGTGACGTTGAGGGTGTTCGTCCCCTGGTGGGTGAGCGTGTTGGCGAGCGCCAGGCGCCCGCCGCCGGCCACGGACTTCGCCGAGACCGTCATCGGAACGCTGGCGACCCCTGCGGGCGGCTGCTGCAGCCGCAGCGCCACCTGCACCGGCCGCCAGGTGACATAGGCGCGGTTCAGCGCGTCGTAAGCGGGGAACTGGATGTTGACGTTCACGGCGGCCCTCCCTGGCGGCGCGCGCCGCCGTTCGCCGAACGCAAGGGACACCGGGCCAGCCTACCGCTTCCCGGGATGGCTGACCACCGGAAGCCGCATGGCTTGCGATTACAATGCTGGGAGGTGACGGGGCCACAAAGAAAGGCGCCGTCCACCTGGGGCGGACGGCGCCGTACGCTGTACTGTAGGATCCTGGTGAATGCGGGCCGCTTGATGGGCCTGCGCTCGACCGTGAAGTCTCTTTAGGAGACCGTGAAGGTCAGGCCCTCGAGCGCGCTCCCGGCGTTGCCGAGCGCGGTCGAGATCGAGCCGCCGAAGGCGGTGGCCGCAGCGACGATGCCGCCGCCGATGATGGCGAGGATCAGGACGTATTCGGCAGCCGAAGCGCCCGATTCGTCGCGCAGGAAAGAAGCGATCTTGGTCATGGTAGCACCCCTCAGAAGGAAGCCGGCGCACGATGCGCGGCTTGAAGATTTGGGACCGTCCTGAACTGAAACAACCAGGTTCGGCCTCGTCGGAGAACTTGCGAAGAGCGTGCCAAACTTCAGTCCGACTTGGCCAATGGTAATCGTCTGTTCGCTGCTTACTGCAGGGACATCCAGGCTCATAGCAGAACGCCCTGCCGGTGAGGGCAGGGCGTCGCTTGACATGGAACTGCCCGCGGGAGCGGGCGGTCGGGCTTCGTTAGGAGACCGTGAAGGTCAGGCCCTCGAGCGCGCTCCCGGCGTTGCCGAGCGCGGTCGAGATCGAGCCGCCGAAGGCCGTGGCCGC
>NZ_DASWTE010000154.1:0-3272 GCF_036402295.1 Phenylobacterium sp. | reverse complement strand
GCCTGGCGCAGCACGTCGAAGTAGCTGGGCGCGGTCAGCATGCCCGGCATCACGCCCTTGGCCGTCAGCAGGCGGTGCGTGCGGGGCAGGTTGTAGCAGGGCACATGCATGAACATGTGATGCTCGCAGTGGTAGTTCACGTAGTAGGGCGCGAGGAACGTCCGCTCGAGGATGTTGGCCTTCGTGGTCCGGGCGTGGCGCAGCGGGTCGGGCTCGTCCTTGGCGATGCATGCGTGCTCGGCGATGTTGCGCAGGCGCGTGACCAGCGGCAGCCAGGTCGCCGACGGCAGCCACCACAGCACGAACCACGCCCACCAGAAGCCGAAGGGGGCGGTCAGGGCGATCGTCACCGCGCCGCCGATGAAGAACCGCGGCCGCGACTTCACGAACTTCCAGGTGAGGCCGAGCGCGCTCTCGCCGGGCTTGCGCTCGCGCAGCCGGCGGAAGAACGGCGCCCAGCGCTGCTTGAAGTGGGTCTGGCCGGTGAGGTCGCGGATGATCTTGCGGCGCAGGCTGAGGCGCGTGATCGGGAAGGGCGCCGAGAGGCCCAGGTCGGGGTCTTCCCCCTGCTGGGCGAACTTGTGGTGCCCCAGGTGGTAGGTCCGGTACTGGACCAGGCCGCCGGGGGTCAGGTACTCGCCCAGCCAGTCGTTGAGCTTCAGGTTCGGGTGCAGAGCCCCGTGCGCGGCGTCGTGCATCAGGATGGCGAGGCCCAGCTGGCGCGCGCCGATGATCATCACGGCCAGCGGGATGGTGATCGGGAAGGCCATGGCCATGCCGGCGGCCAGGCCGATGACGATCCAGCCGTGGGCGATCATCGCCGGGCCCTTCCAGGCCGACTTCTTCGCGAGCGGGCCCCACTCCTCGGGCGTGAAGTAGTCCTTGGGGGCGACGCGGGCGGCGGCGGCCATCAGCGGTCTCCGTGCGGGGCGGAATCGAAGTGGAGCAGGGCGACCATCTCCTCGACGGCCTCGGGGACGGTGGCTTCGGTGGCGCCCTCGCGGAGCGCGACGCCGAGGGCCAGGGTCCAGAAGCGGCGGGCGACGGTGGCGGCGGGTTCGGCCTCGGACCAGCCGCGGCGATGGCGGGTCTCGCCGTAGGCGCGGTCGCCCTCGGCGTGCAGGCGCTCGAAGGTGCGCTCGACCAGCGGGGCGAGGTCCTGGCGGCGGCGGGTGAGCGACAGCGCCTCCACGAACAGCGCCAGGCCCGGCGAGCCGATCACCGTCTCGACCAGGCTGCGGTTGTAGTCCCGGCCCGAGGCGGCCCCCGCGGCGGCCTGCTCGGCCTGGCGGGCGACGTAGAGGACCTCGCGGCAGGCGGCCTCGACGAACAGGGCCTCCTTGGTGCGGAAGTAGTAGGTGACCTGGCTGGGATAGGCCCCTGCGGCGGCGGCGATCTCGGCCACCGCGACGGCGCTGAGGCCCTTGGCCTTGAACAGCTCGACCGCAGCGTCCAGCAGGCGCGAACGCATCCTCTTGCCGGGCTCGCGCACGGCGCGCACTTCCGCCAGGGACTGCACGTTCGCCATGGCTTGTTTGTATGCCATACAAGACGGCGAGTCAAAGCGCGAGCTACGCCGGGACGGGGCGCGCCCTCCGCTGCGGCCCGCGCAGCCAGGCCTCGGCGACCACCATGTTGAGACCCCACGCCAGCCAGGCCGCCGAGACGAAGATCTCCCAGAAGGTGTCCAGGCTGTCGATGCCGATCGTCGCCGCCATCGGCGGGAACAGCACGCGCTGGGTGACCGGCGTAAGGGCCGCGGCCGTCATGCGCGCCATCCAGGCACGGTGGTCGGTGAAGTCGCGGCGGAGCGCGGCGCGCAGGCCCAGCCCCAGCAGAGCTGCGTAACCCAGGAAGAAGGCCGTCATGAAGATGACCTCGGTCAGCGGCCGGTCCGGCGACGTGTAGGCCATGGCGATCCCGCTTACGGCCATGACCGCGCCCAGGGCGACGCCTGTGCGCCCCATCGCGCGGTGCAGCGCCGGACGGCGTGACCGCAGTGTCCGCCAGAACTGGAACGGGACCAGCAGGCTGAACGCCGTGGCGCTGGCGAAGTGGAGGCCGGTCCAGGAGGGGTAGAGGGGCAACTTGCCGGCGGGAACCCAGCCTATGAGCCGGGCCGAGGCGTAGGCGCAGGCGGCGACGCCGATCAGACACAGGCCGAGGAACGCGAATCGGAGAACCTTCATGGGCTGCCTCCCGGGCGCCACTCGGGACGCCGTTTCGTTTCACTGTTACGATACATTGTTTCAATATAGCGTCAAGCGATGGGAAGACCGCGGGTCCACGACGAGCGAACGGAGCGCGAACTGCTGGCGGCGGCCGAGTCCCTGCTGGCGGCGGGCGGCGTCGCGGACTTGTCGGTCCGGCGGCTGGCGGGGGCCGCCGGGACCAGCGCGCGGGCGATCTACAGCGTCTTCGGCGGCAAGGAGGGCCTGGTGCAGGCTCTGTTCCGTGAAGCGTTCATAGCGCTCGCGGCCGACATCGACGCATTGCCCGAGACCGACGACCCGCTGGCCGACGTGGTGGCGGCCGGGGTGGTTGGGTTCCGCGGCTGGGCGATGCGCCGGCCGCACCTGTTCCGCGCGATATTCGACGCGAGGCCGCCGCCGATCCCCAGCGACCGGCCCTCGGAGCCCGGCGTGCAGGCGTTCGCGCGCCTGACGGCCAAGATCGCCCGGGCCTCGGCCGCCGGACTTCTCGTTCCCGGCCGGGACCGCGAGATCGCGCTCGCGTTCCATGCCCTGTGCGAAGGGATGACGTCGCTGGAGTTGCGTGGCCGCTTCCCGCTGTCGCCTGCGCATGACCCGGCAGACGCGTGGCGCAGCGCGCTGACGGCGCTGGTTCGGGGCTACCGCCCCTAACCGATCCGCCAGGCGCCAGCGGTGATCGCCAGGAACAGGATCAGGCCCGCCCAGGTGTTGGATTTGAAGAGGCGCAGCGCCAGCCCCGGGTCGTCGACCCGTACGCGGATGGCCTGCAGGCCGAGATGCAGCGCGTAGGCGATGAACAGCAGGCCGAAGCCCAGGCCCAGCCGCGCCGACACGCTGGCCGAGAGCGCGGCGGTCAGGCTCAGCAGGTAGAAGGCGCCCACGGCCCGGGGCGCGGCGTCGCCGAGACGGCGGGCCGACGATTTCACGCCGGCCAGCGCGTCGTCCTCCAGGTCCTGGATCGCGTAGATGGTGTCGTAGCCGAGGGTCCAGGCGACGCCGCCCGCGTAGAGCAGCAGGGCCGCCACGCTGAGGTGGCTGGCCTCCGGCGCATAGCCCGCG
>NZ_DASWTE010000153.1:0-4428 GCF_036402295.1 Phenylobacterium sp. | reverse complement strand
GCACGGCTGGTGCCTGGCCGGCGGCTCCGAGCTCGCGACCGCCTGCGACCTGGTCTACGTCGCCGAGGACGCCCAGATCGGCTACCCGCCGGTGCGGATGATGAGCCCGCCGGACAACCAGTTCCACGCCTGGCTGTGCGGCCTGCGCCCGGCCATGGAGATGATGCTGACCGGCGACGCCATGGATGGCCTGGAGGCGGTCCGCGTCGGCTTCGCCAACCGCGCCTTCCCGGCCGACCAGCTGGACGCCGAGGTGCTGAGGGTCGCCGAGCGCATCGCCAAGATCCCCACCGACGTGCAGCAGATGAACAAGCGCTCCGTCCACCGCGCCATGGAGATCATGGGCCTGCGCGCCGCGATCCGGGCCGGGACCGAGATCCAGGCGCTCGCGCTCACCACCGAGAGCTCGAAAGCCACGTTCGCGAAGGTGCGCGAAGACCTGACCAAGGGGCTGAGCGCCCGCGACGAGGCGTTCGGCGACTACCGCACCCGCCGCTGAAGGTCGGATAGCTCGGCCGGCGGCGTGATCGATGTCGGGAGGCGCCCCGGACGATAGAGCTTGGACAACTGCCCATCGATGAGGGCGTGCTGCCGCTCGGCCGGCCAGTCGGCGGGATCGAAGATCACCTGCACGGCCATGCCGATCAGGGAGGTCAGGAGCCGACGCATCTCGTCTTCGAGATCGAGGCCCGGAACCAGCACGCCGCGGGCGTTCAGGTCACGCATCACCCGCGTCAGATTGCCTCGGGTTCGCAGGATGCAGTTCCGCTGCACCTCGGCGATCTCGGGATCGGAGATCGCCCGGGCCCAGAACGCGACCCAGATCTTCCACTCGATCACCTGTTCGTCGGTGAGCGGCATGAGCTCGGCGACGTACGCCTTCACGTCGCCCTCTGCGGCCGCGAGCGCCGTCTCGCACCGCGCGTTCGCCTGGTCGATGCTGGAGTTGTAGGTGAGGAACAGGAGTTCCTTCTTGTTGTGGAAATAGTGAGAAACGATGGCCGTGCTGCACTCGGCGGCCACGGCCACGTCGCGCACGGTCACGGCCTCCAGACCCGCCTCTGCAATCAGCCGCGACGCTACCGCCACGACCTGCTGCCTGCGCTCCTCGCGATCAACGAAAACCGGCATTGACACCCTTATAAAACGCTTGTCATATAACAGCAGTCACATGATGATCATTATAATAAACTACAGGTAGGAGGAACCCCATATGCAAGGATGCCGCCCGCACCCTTAGTGGCTTGAAATCGCCGATCGGGCAAGTCGCCGCTCCGCGAGGACAGGTTTCCCGTCGCCCCGACAAGTATTCCAACGCTGAAATGCCGCTCCGGCTTGACTGGAGTGAGTGACGGCCTGCGCCCGGAGCGTTGGCCCGCAAGCTTAGACCTGGACAAGATTCATGCAATCGACCGAAACGCTTCTGGAAACGCCGAACGACTGGGCCCTGTCCCAGGCGAGCCGGACGTTCCTCGCCGCCGGCGCTTTCGGCCATCTCATCGACGGCGAAACGGTCGGCTCCGTCTCGGGTGAGACCTTCCCCGTCTACGACCCGGCCACCGGTCGCGAGTTCGCCCGCTGCGCCGCCGCCGGCCGCGAGGACGTGGACCGCGCCGTGCGCTCGGCGCGTCAGGCCTTCGACGACGGCCGCTGGCGCAACCTGGAGCCGCTTGAGAAAGAGCGTCGGCTCCGGCGTCTGAGCGGGCTGATCCAGGACAACCGCGACCTCCTGATGGACCTCGACGTCATCGATGGCGGCCTAGTGCGCGCCTACTCGGAGTTCATCGTCAAGTTCGGCCAGGACGCCGTCGACTACTATTCCGGCTGGCCCACCAAGCTCCACGGGTCAACGCCCGCCTGCCCGCCCGACGTGGTGGTCCAGGAGGTCCGAGAGCCGGTGGGCGTGGTCGGCGTGATCACCCCTTGGAACGGCCCGTCCGCGGCGCCGGCCGGCATCGTCCCCGCCCTCGCCTGCGGCAACTCCGTGGTCCTGAAACCTGCCGAGCAGACGCCACTGGCGGCTCTGGTCGTCGGTCGCCTCTGCCTCGAAGCCGGCATCCCGGCCGGCGTCGTCAACGTGCTGCAGGGCGTCGGAGAGGTGGCGGGCGCAGGCCTCGTCGAGCATCCGATGGTCGACGTCATCGGCTTCACCGGCTCGGGCGACACCGGCCGCCGCATCCAGGCCGCCGCCGCGCCCCGGCTGAAGCGGGTCGGGATGGAACTGGGCGGCAAAAGCCCGCACATCGTCTTCGACGACGCCGATCTGGAGGCCGCCGCGACCACCGTCGCCGGCGCCGTCTGGGGCCATTCCGGCCAGGTCTGCACGGCGGGCTCGCGGGTGCTGGTCCAGCGCGGCATCCACGACGAGCTGGTGGCCGAGGTGGTCGCCCGCTCGCGCGACATCCGGCTGGGCTCGGGGTTCAAGGCCGACACCCAGATGGGCCCGCTGGTCTCCCGCGAGCAGCTCGACCGCGTCTGCCGCTACGTCGCGATCGGCAAGGCCGAGGGCGCTGAGCTGGTGCTGGGCGGCGAGCGGCATGGCCAGACCGGCTACTTCCACCAGCCGACGATCTTCACCGGCGTCCACAACGACATGACCATCGCCCGCGACGAGATCTTTGGGCCGGTCATGGCGGTCATCCCCTTCGACACCGAGGAGGAGGCGGTCGCCATCGCCAACGACAGCGAGTTCGGCCTGGCCGCCGGCGTCTGGACCCGCGACCTGGGCCGCGCCCATCGCATGACCCAGGCGATCCGCGCCGGGACCGTGTGGGTGAACACCTACCAGCGGGTCTACCCGTCGATCCCGTACGGCGGTGTCAAGCAGTCCGGCTACGGCCGGAACCTGGGGGCCCCGTCTCTCGACCACTATACTCAGACCAAGACGGTCTGGCTGAAGATCAGGTGAGCCGCATGTCCCAGGCCGCGAAGGAATACGTCATGAGCGCCGTAAGGTTCGAGATGTCCCTTGAGGTGCTGGTCCGCCAGCTGAAGGACCGCGTCGACGTGCTCGAGACGATGCACGCCTACTGCCGACACGCCGACAATCTCGACGGCGACGCCATGTCGGCCCTCTTCACCGAGGACTGCATCGCCAACTTCGTGCCCGGTGGCGAGGAGACGATCCTGCGCGGCCGCCGGGCGCTCAACGACTTCCTCAACATGGCCCTGGGCGGGACCGTCAGCGGCAGCCACCACATCGCCAACGAAGAGGTCATTTTCGAGACGCCCGACCGGGTGATCCTGCACTGCTACATGTACTCGTGGCAGCGGTTCACGGGCTTCCCGGTCACCGCCGACTGCCACCGCTGGGGCCGCTACGAGAACCGCTTCGTCCGCACGGACGCCGGCTGGCGCATGGACCGCCTGAAGCTGATCTCCGCCGGCGAGTACGGCGGCGCGCGCATCGGCGAGCAGCTCGGCCGCCCGTTCCCGCCCAAGTTCGAATGACGCCGCGGCCTTAGCCGCGCTGAACCCCAACAAAAATAACGACATGCCCTCGGGGGAGGAAACCACGATGAACCTGACATTCCCTAACGGAAGCCTCGATCGACGACGCCGCGCGGCGCGCCTCTTGCTGCTCTGCGCAGCGCCGGCGGCGCTCATGTGGGCGCACCCCGCCATCGCGGCGGATGCGGCTGACGACGACCAGAGTTCGGCGCTCGAGGAGGTGATCGTCACCGCCCGCAAGCGCCAGGAGAACATCCGCGAGATTCCGGTCGCGGTGACCGCCGTCTCGCAGGAGAAGCTCGACAAGTACGACCTGCGCAGCATCGAGGCGATCGCCGCCTCGATCCCGCAGCTCAGCGTGGTCCGCGGCTCGAGCGGCTCGGGCGCCACCATCAGCCTGCGCGGCATCGGCTCGACCTTCACCAGCATCGGCATCGAGCAGTCGGTCGCGGTGATCCTGGACGGCGTCTATTACGGCCAGGGCCGGATCATCAACGAAGGCTTCTTCGACATGAAACAGGTCGAGGTCCTGCGCGGACCTCAGGCGCTGTTCTTCGGCAAGAACGCCACCGCCGGCGTTCTGTCCTTCACCTCGGCCGACCCCGGCGAGTCCTTCGAGGCGCTGGCGCGCGTCGGTTACGAGTTCAAGGGACAGGTCGCGAACCTGGAAAGCGTGGTCTCGGGCCCCGTGACCGACACCCTGGGGCTGCGCCTCGCCGTGCGCTACTCCGACATGTCCGACGGCTACGTCATCAACGACGCTCCGGCCGCCAGCCTCACGACCCTGAACGTCGCCACCGGCGCGACCACTGTCCATGCCGGCCAGGCGCCCAGGCGCGACCTGCCGGGCGAGCGCGACCTCAGCGCCCGGCTGACGGCGCTCTGGCGCCCGTCGGACGACTTCAGCCTCAACCTGAAGGGCAGCCTCACCCGCTACCGCACCGAGAACGCCACCTGGAACAACGAGCTCATCAACTG
>NZ_DASWTE010000152.1:0-21954 GCF_036402295.1 Phenylobacterium sp. | reverse complement strand
GTGAGCGCGTGCCAGAACAGGCCCTTGTCGACCCCGCCCCGGTCGAAGAACGGATTGAGGATCAGCTCCCGCGACTCCAGCCAGATGGTGGCCGGGGCCGGCAGGCCGCCAGGCTGCGACCCGCTCATTCCCTGCCAGAGCAGCAGGATGACGGCGAGGGTCACCAGCGGCGGCAGCACCGCGTGGGCGACGCGCCGCAGGCCCGCGATGGCGCGATCGCCCCCGGGGGACTTGGCGCGCGGCAGGATCAGCACCTCGGCGGCGGGTTTGGCGACAGACGCTGGCGGCGTGTCGTCCGAATAGGCGGGCAGGCTCATCGGACCCTCCTCAGGCGAGCTTCTTGATCGGCTGGCTGGCCAGGTATGCAGCCGGGTTGGCCGGATCGAACACCTTGCCGTCGAAGAACCGCTCGGGGCCGCGGCTGTCGGAAGCCGGCGCGGCCACGCCCAGCGCCTTGGCGGCGGCGCGCCAGATGTCGGCGCGGTTCACCTTGTTCACCAGAGCGGTCTTGTTCGTCGACTGCGGCAGCACGCCCCAGCGGACGTTCTCGGTGACGAACCACAGATCGTGCGACTTGAAGGGGAACGAGGCGTTGTCCGCCCAGAACTTCATCACGTGCGGCGAACCCTTCACCGTGCGGCCGTCGCCGAAGTTCACGGTGCCCTGCAGGCGGGGCAGGATGTCGCCGATCGGCACGTTGATGTACTGCCGACCCGAGACGACGGAGCACATCGCCGGCCGGTTCGCCTGCTTGTCGCACCACATCTGGGCTTCCATCACCGCCATGGTCAGGGCCTGGGCCGCGCGCGGGTGGCGCGCCACCCAGTCGGCGCGCATACCGAGGCACTTCTCCGGGTGGTTCATCCAGATCTCGGACGTGAGGCAGGCCGTGTAGCCCACTCGCTGGTTCACCAACTGGCCGTTCCATGGCTCGCCGACGCAGAACGCGTCCTGCGTACCGGCCTTCATGTTGGCCACCATCTGCGGCGGTGGGATCACGATGGTCGAGACGTCGACGTCGGGATTGATCCCGCCCGCCGCCAGCCAGTAGCGGACCCAAAGGTCGTGCGTGCCGCCCCGGAACGTCTGGGCCACCTTGGCGATGTTCCCGGCGGCCTTCATCTGCGCGAACTTCGCCTTCGCGCCCGCCGAGTTCAGGCCCACCTTCACGGCCTTCAGGTCGTTGCCGACGCTGATGCCCTGGCCGTTGGTATTGAGGCGGGCCAGGATGCTCATCGGCACAGGCTTGCCGATGTTGACGCCCGCAGTGAACTGGTAGGGCATGGGCGTGAGGATGTGCGCCCCGTCGATCCCGCCGCCACCCGACCCGAGGGCCAGGTTGTCGCGGGTGCCGCCCCAGGAGGCCTGCTTGAGCACCTCCACGTCGGGCATGCCATACTTGGCGAAGAGGCCGCGCTCCTTGGCGATGATCAGCGGTGAGGCGTCGGTCAGGGCGATGAAGCCCAACCGGGCCTTGGCCGTCTCGGGCCCCGGCCCGGCGGCGAAGGCGCCGGACGGCAGGGCGGCCTTGGCGGCGGCGAGGGTCGCGGCGGCGGCGGTCAGCGCGCCGCGGCGGGTCATGGCGTTCGAGTTCGCAGTCATGTGCGGCGTTCCTCAGAGCTTGTATTCGAGGGTGAACCAGACCTTCGTCCGGCTGGGCGGGGGCGCGGCTGTGCCCACGGGGACGCGGGTGTCGCGTTCGAAGTCGGCGTACTTGATCGCCGCGCTGAGCTTTGGGTTGATGGTCCCGACGACCTGGGCGTTCCACTCGTGGCCCAGGTGCGCGCCCGTCCGCTCGGCCCAGAAGTCGTGGTAGCGCACCAGGACGTCGAGGTTGAACAGGTAGGTCCATTTCCACCTGGGCTTCACGTTGAGGGTGAAGTTCAGGTCCTCGATGCCGTCGACGAAGCCCTTGTTGCCGCCCAACGGCTGCACGAAGGCGTCCGACCATCCCTGGAAGGCGTGGACCGTGGCGAGTGGGGTCGTGAACCCACGGGTCCCATTGCCCTCCAGGGACTCGAACGAGACCTTGGCCGTGTAGATGTCGAAGGTCCCGGCGAGGTCCACGGCCCAATAGTCGAGGTCGTAGTCGGGCGTGTTGCCGTTGTAGTCGGACTGGTGGGCGTAGGTGGCGTTGTAGGCGAGCTGGTAGAGCCCGATCCACCTCTTGCCCGAGGCCTTGATCCCCTTGGTGATCGACGAGTTGGCGGGCGAGTTGCCGAAGTCCAGCGCGTAGACGAAGCCCTGCAGCCTGAGTTGCTCGGCCGGCGACCAGGTGAGCTGGGCCAGGTGGGTATCCGAGTCCCAGTCCCGCGCTTCGCCCAGGATGCGGTTCACGTGGCTGACATAGGCGTAGAACAGCTTGAAGCGGCCGTAAGCCAGATCGGCCCGCGCCGCGTCGAACGTCTGTTCGTCCTGCCGCCAGCCGACGTTGCCGATGAAGCGCTGGTCGTCGATCAGGATGCGCTGGCGGCCGACGGTGACCTGCGCCATGGCGTTCGGCGTCCAGGTGAGCTGCAGTCGGTTCAGCTCGGTGACGTCAGGATCGTTGATGATCGGATACTTCGCCTTGGCCGCGCCGTTCAGCGGCGGCGTGGTCGCGCCGGGAACCTGCACCTGGAAGTGCTCGGGCCCGATCTGGCGGACGTCCTCGAACTCGACCAGGCCCTTCAGGCCGTTCCAGTCGCCCGTCTCCCAGCCCAGGCGGGTGCGGGCGGTGAAGGCCTCGCCGTTCTCGGTGAGCACCGCGGTCCGCTTCTGGTCGACGAACTCGTAGCGCGCGCGCACTTCGAACAGCAGCTTGCCGCCGGCGATCGCGTCGCTGATCGTCGGCGCAGGCGTGGGTTCCGGCGGCGCGGCGGGCGCCGGCTCCGCGACCGTTTCAGGCTCGGCGGGCGCCTCGGCCGCAGCGATGTCGTCGCTGGCCGGCGGCGCCGTGGCTTGCGCCGCGTCGGGCGTCACCTCCTGGGCGGCGGCGGCCCCGGCGCAGGCCAGCACCGTCCCTGCGGCGCTGGCCATGGCCAGCGCCCTCTTCAGTCTCTGCATGTCTATCCCCCGAAAACGAAAAACGTCCGCGCGGGGTGAGGAGCCCCGTGCGGACGTCGGTGTCCGTGAAACGCCGGCGCTCTCGCAGCGCCCGTTCGGCCTGTCGGCCGCCCGCTGGACGTCATTGCCCCGCGGGTTCGACCGGACGATCCGCCCGCGTCGCCCGGCCGGCAATGACTTGATGCTGCAGCGCGACGGAAACCGCCGCTACGCCCTCGCTTTGCTCAACGCGTGGGCGCCGCCTGATTGTGCGGCGCACAAAACTCGGGCGGCTAAGCCCCCTGCCCCCCCGGCAGCCGCCCCTCGCGCACCGCGCCCAACAGGTTGTCGCGCAGCGCCACCACGGCCTGCTGCACCTTGGAGAAATCGTCGCCCAAGCCCGAGGCGTCCCTCAGGCTGAGGTCATAGGCGCGCTCGCGCAGCTTGCGCCCCTGGGCGGTAAGACTGACCCGCACCACGCGCTCGTCGGCCAGGTCGCGCTGGCGGCTGACCAGACCCAGGGCCTCCAGCTTCTTCAGGATCGGGGTCAGTGTGTTCGACTCCAGAAACAGCTTCTCGCCCAGGCCATGGACGGTCTGATCGTCTTCCTCGAAGAGCGCCACGACGGCGATGAACTGGGTGTACGAGGTCAGCCCCAGCGCCTCGAGCACGGGCTTGTAGGCCCGCCCGTACGCTAGGTTGGCGGTGTAGATCGCAAAGCAGAGGAAGTCGCCCAGCTTGGCGGCGGTCGCGTCGGGATCAGGCTTTGACGGCATGGCGGCGGTTCTCACGCAGGGGTGATCGTTCGCCACACATATAAATCGTATCCGATTAAATCGGAAGGCCTTGATTCGGTCGGATGCGCCAGCTATATCGCTCGCTACCGATTAATTCGGCTACGATGCACAATCGAAGGACCTCCCCATGACCGCCAAGACCGTCTTCTCCGGAACGACCCACAACACCCCCGGCGCGAACGGCGCCGCCGTCAGCAGCGACGGCTTCCTGGACCTCAAGCTCAGCCAGCCGCACCCGGCCGCCGAGAACCTCTTCGGCGCCGCCTGGTCGGCCTGCTACCAGGGCGCCATCGAGATCGTCGCCGCCCAGCGCAAGATCACGCTCCCCGAAGACCGCTTCGTCGACGCCCGCATCGACCTGAACCTCGACGGCGGCGCCTACGTCCTGGCGGCCCGCCTCGACGTCGGCCTGCCGGGCCTGGACCGCGATGTGGCCGAAACCGTGATCCACGCAGCCCACGAGATCTGCCCGTACTCGAAGGCCGTCCGCGGCAACATCGCCGTCGAGACAAACCTCATCTGACCCCGCGAAGGCGGCCGGCCTCCCCGCCGGCCGCCATCCGCCCCTTCCCCGAAGAGAACCCGCATGACCCGTTTCCTGAAGACCCTCGCCCCGCTCGCCGTCGCCCTGGCGGCCAGCGCCCTGGCCCCGGCCGCCGTCGCCGAGGTCGCGCGCACGCCGTTCCTGCCGCTCGCCAGCGAGGCCCCGGCGAAGCTGATCGTCGACCCGCCGATTCCCGAGCGCCTCGCGGCCGGCGCCGTCCTCATCCCCTACCGCACCGAGAACTTCCGCATCCTGCCGGTGTTCGGCGCGGACGCGGTCGACGTCTCCCCGCGCGCCGGCCACCTGCACGTCACCGTCGACGACCTGCCCTGGCACTGGGCCGACGCCGGCGCCAACAACACCATCGTCGTGGTCGGCCTGCCGCCCGGGTCGCACAAGGTGCTGATCGAGCTCGCCGACCCGGCCCACAAGGTCATCGCCGGCCAGGCGGTCACGTTCAACGTGCCGGCCGCAGCCCACAGCCACTGAGGCGATCTTCCCCGGAGGGCCGTCCATGCAGCGGCCCTCCCCGCGGCTGCGCTGCCCGTGCTACGACCGCCCGCGAACCCCCACATCCGCGAGCGCCGCATGACCCAGTCCCGCCAGATCCATCTCGTCCGCCGTCCGCAGGGCATGCCCCGCGCCGACGACTTCGCCGTCGTGCCGGTCGAGACCCCCGACGCCGCCGAGGGCCAGGTGCAGCTGCAGGCGCTGTTCGTGTCGGTCGATCCCTACATGCGGCCGCGCCTCGACGCCGACCAGCCGCTCGACGCGCCCATGCTGGGCAGCGGCATCGCCCGCGTCGTCCAGTCCCGCCACGCCGACTTCAAGGAAGGCGACCTCGTCCGCCACTTCAGCGGCATGCAGGAGCGCTTCGTCTCCGACGGCCGCGGCCTGCAGAAACTCACCCCCGACCCGGCCCTGCCGCTCAGCGTCTACATGCATGCCCTCGGCGGCACCGGGATCACGGCCTACGGCGGCCTGCTCGAGGTGGGCGCGCTGAAGGACGGCGAGCAGGTGTTCGTCTCCACGGCCGGCGGCGCGGTGGGCTCGGTCGTGGCCCAGATCGCCAAGATCAAGGGCTGCCGCGTGGCCGGCTCCACCGGCTCGGACGACAAGGCCGCCTGGCTGCGCGACGTGGCCGGCCTCGACGCCGTCATCAACTACCACAAGCAGCCCCTGGCGAGCGCGCTGCGCGAGGCCATGCCGAACGGCATCGATGTCTATTTCGAGAACGTGGGCGGCGAGCAGCTCGACGCGGTCCTCCCCCGCATGAACGTCCGCGGCCGCATCCCGGTCTGCGGGATGATTTCCACGTACAACGGCGAGCGCGCGGGCGTGAAGAACCTCTCCAGCATGATCTACAGCCGCGTGCGCATGGAGGGCTTCGTCGCCAGCGACTTCCCGCACCTCAACGCCCAGTTCCAGACCGACATGACCGGCTGGCTGAAATCGGGCCAGATCAAGTACCAGGAGACCATCCTCGACGGCTTCGAGCGCGCCCCCGAGGCCCTGGTCGGCCTGTTCGAGGGCAAGAACGCCGGCAAGATGCTGGTCCGCGCGGCGGAGTAGCGCGCCGCAGGCCCAGTCGATTTGCCCGCGGAAGCACGCGGACAGGCGCGGATGCACAGCGTCTCGGTCCGCGTCTTTCCGCGTGCTTCCGCCGTGGATCGCGCGGTCGTAGGTCACCACCACCGACACCGGCGCGTCGAACTGGCGGAAGCCGCGCAGCACCCAGTCCTGCCGCGCCGGCTTGTCGTCGCGGGCGATGCCCATGCCGCCGAACAGCTGCTTGGCGATCTCGATCTGCCGCTCGCGGTGCGCGCCCTCGTAGCCGCCGTGGCTGCGGAACTCGCGGCTGTCGGGCACGCCCGCCAGGTTGCGCTCGGTGTTGCCGGCCCGGATCCGGTCCAGCGGCTCGCCCGACACCACGTAGAGGTTCCAGGGCTGGGTGTTCAGCGACGACGGCGCCCGCATCGCCATGGCGATCACGTCCCTGATCACCGCCTTCGGCACCGGCTCCTGCTTGAAGCCACGGATGCTTCGGCGCCCGAGGACCACCTCGTCGTAGGTCATGGCCGGCGGTGTCATGCGATGCTCGGAAAGGCGTCGAAGCCCTCCTAGCGCGATGCCGATGCGTCAACCAACAGCCGCGCACTTCTGCCGAAACAGCAGAACACCTATGCGAAAATGGGCAGTGCCGCGGCGCGATCGAGCCTCTATTTGAACGGGCGACAACGGAGTTTCCCCATGAACGTCGCCCTTGCCCTCGTGACCTTCGGTGGCGCCATCGTCCTGGCGATCCCGACCCTCGGCCCCCTGCTGCTCGCCGGCTTCTAGGCCGCTTCACGGAACCCGCGCGCGCCGCGTTTCCGCGCGGGCGGGCTTCCCTTTCGGCGGCCGCGCCCGTAACGGTCGGCCCATGGACGCCGAGCTTTCCGTCGCCAACGCCCCGTTCCGCGATCCCCGCTATGCGCCGCGCCGCCTCGAGGTCGAGCACCGCGCCGGCGGCGAGATGGTGCTGACCAACCCGACGCCGTACTCGCGCGAGTTCGAGACGACCACCGCCGCACTCGCCCACTGGGCCCAGGCCGCGCCCGACCGCATCTGGTTGGCCGAGCGGTCCGGCGAGGGCTGGCGCGCCGTCACCTTCGGCGAGGCCTGGCAGCGGATCGCGGCCCTGGCCGGCGGCCTGCGCGAGCTGGGCGTCGTCGGCGACCGGCCGCTGCTGATCCTGGCGCGCAACCACATCGAGCACGCGCTGATCGCCTATGCCGCCATGGGCCAGGGCATGCCCGTGGCGCCGGTCTCGCCGCAGTACGGCCTGCCCGGCGCGAACCTGACCCGGCTGGCCCACGCTTGCCAGGCGCTGAACCCCGCCGCCGTGTTCACCGAGGACGCCGCCCTGTTCGCCGATGGCCTGGCCGCCGAGGTCCTGGCCGGCCTGCCGGTGATCGCCGCCGCCAACGCCCGGCCGGGCGACGTCACGCTCGAGCGCCTCTACGCCGCCGCCCCGGCCCTGCCGACGGCCACACCCGACCAGCACGCCAAGTACCTGCTGACCTCGGGTTCGACCGGCCTGCCCAAGGCGGTGATCAACACCCACCGCGGCATGAGCACCAACGCCGCCCAGATCACCGCCTGCTTCGACGATCCCGACCCGCCCATCATGGTGCACTCGGCGCCCTGGAGCCACAGCCTGGGGGCCAACGCGATCCTGCACTACTCGGCGCACCGCGGCGGCTCGCTCTACATCGACGCCGGCCAGCCGACCGCCGCACGGTTCGGCGAGACGGTGCGCAACCTGCGCGAGGTGTCGCCCACCTACCAGAACATGGTCCCGGCCGCCTGGATGCTGTTCGCCGAGGAGTTGGAGCGGGACGACGACCTCGCCCGCGCCTTCTTCTCCCGCGTGCGCCTCTTGCAGTACGGCGGGGCGGCGCTCAGCCAGGCCTATGGCGACCGCATCCAGGCCGTCGCGGTCCGCACGGTGGGCGAGCGCATCTCGTTCGGCTCGGGCTATGGCGCCACGGAAACCGGCCCCACCGCCTCCAACGTCCACTGGCCGAACGCGCGCATGGGGCTGATGGGCCTGCCGTTGCCGGGCACGTCGGTGCGGCTGCTGCCCGAGCACGGCAAGCTGGAGTTTCGGGTGAAGGGCCCGCAGGTTTCGCCCGGCTACCTGGGCCAGCCCGAGCTGTCGGCGGCGGCCTTCGACGACCAGGGCTACTACCGGCTGGGCGACGCCGCCCGCCTCGCAGACCCCGCCGATCCCTCCGCCGGCCTCGTCTTCGACGGCCGCATCTCCGAGAACTTCAAGCTGGTCACCGGGACGTTCGTCGTGGTCAGCGACCTGCGCCTGGGCGTCCTGGGCGCCGTCGGCGGCGCGGTCACCGACGCCGTGGTCTGCGGCGAGAACCGCGACCGGATCGGCCTGCTCTTCTATCCGAACCCCACGATGGACCGGGCGGCCATCGCGGACGCGGTGCGCGCCGGGGTCACC
Organism: Phenylobacterium sp.; assembly: GCF_036402295.1. GTDB lineage: Bacteria > Pseudomonadota > Alphaproteobacteria > Caulobacterales > Caulobacteraceae > Phenylobacterium. Next base: position 13,586 of record NZ_DASWTE010000152.1, on the reverse strand, counting down.
GCCTTCAACGCCCGCGCCAAGAGCGCCGGCGGCCGCGTGGCCCGCGCCCTCGTCCTGCCCGACGCGCCCGACGCCAACGCGGGCGAGATCACCGACAAGGGCTACATCGCCCAGAGCATCGCCCGCACCCTGCGGGCCGAAGCCACCGAGCGGCTCTTCGCCGATCCCACTCCCTCCGACGTCCTGGAGTTCGCATGAACGGCGCCGACGCCCTGATCACGACCCTGGTGGCCAACGAGGTCACCGCCTGCTTCGCCAATCCCGGCACGTCCGAGATGCAGTTCGTGGCGGCGCTCGACGGCGTGCCGGCCATGCGTCCGGTGCTCTGCCAGTTCGAAGGCGTGGCCACCGGCGCCGCCGACGGCTACGGCCGCATCGCCGACAAGCCGGCCTGCACCCTGCTGCACCTGGGCCCGGGCTACGGCAACGGCGTCGCCAACCTGCACAACGCGCGCCGCGCCTACACGCCGATCGTCAACGTCATCGGCGACCACGCGACCTACCACCGCCAGTACGACGCGCCGCTGAACTCCGACATCGCCACCCTGGTGAAGCCGAACTCCATCTGGACGAAGTCCGCTGACAGCCCCGAGAGCGTCGCCAGCATCACCGCCGAGGCCGTGGCCGCCAGCTACGGCCCGCCCGGCGGCCCGGTCAGTCTGATCCTGCCGGCGGACAGCGCCTGGCTCCCGGCTGAGGGCGAGGTGGTGATCGCCCAGAAGCCCGTGCGCCCCGCGCCCGCCGGCGACGCGATCGACGCCGCCGCCCGCGCCATCAAGGCGGCGAAGAACCCGGTCGTCCTGCTGGGCGGCCAGGCCTGCCGCGCCGAAGCGCTGAAGGAAGCCGCCCGCCTCCAGGCCGCCGGCGTCACCGTCTACACCGACACCTTCGTCGCCCGTCAGCCGCGCGGCGCCGGCGGCTTCATGCCGAAGAAGATGCAGTACTTCGGCGAGATGGCGCTGAAGGAACTGGAGGGCGTCGACCTCATGGTGTTCGCCGGCACGACCCTGCCGGTCGCCTTCTTCGCCTACCCCAACCGGCCCAGCGTTCTGGTCCCCGAGGGTTGCGCGACCTTGACCCTCTCCGAGCGCGGCGAGGACTCGGTCGCCGGCCTCGCCGCCCTGGCCGACGCCCTGGGCGCGCCGAAGCAGGGCCCGACCCAGGCGCTGGCGCTGCCCGACGCCGCGCCGGCCGGCAAGCTCACCGCCTATGGCGTCGGCGCCGCGATCGGCCGGCACATGCCGCAAGGCGCGATCATCTGCGACGACGCGGTGACCTCCGGCGCTGGCGTGGCGGCCGGCACGGCCGCGGCGCGTCCGCACGAGGTGCTGGCCCTGACCGGCGGCGCCATCGGCATCGGCCTGCCGCTCGCGGTCGGCGCTGCGGTGGCCGCCCCCGACCGCAAGGTGCTGAGCCTGAACGGCGACGGCGCGGCGATGTACACGATCCAGGCCCTGTGGACGATGGCCCGCGAGAACCTCGACATCACCGTCGTGGTGTTCGCGAACTACACCTACCGGATCCTGAACGTGGAGATGGAACGGACCGGCGCCGGCAAGGCGGGCCCCTCGGCCAAGAAGCTGCTCGACCTGGGCGGCCCCGACATCGACTTCGTCGCCGTCGCCAAGGGCCTGGGCCTCCCGGCCGTGAGCTGCTCGACCGCCGAGGACTTCGACAAGGCCTTCGCCGGAGCCATGGCCCAGAAGGGCCCGATGTTCATCGAGGCGAAGATCTAGCGCGGAACGCGAGGCGACGGCGCGCTCTCTGCGAAATCCCCAACGGCTGTCATCCCGGTTTCGCCAAGGCGAAGACGGGATGACAAGCTTTGAGTTCAATACCCTGTGCCGCCGGGCATGCGCTGGCCGGGGGCCAGGCGTTCCCAGGGCGGGATGTAGGGTTCCGGTGGGGGCTCGGGCGACGGATCGGGCGGCGGTTCCGCCAGCGGTTCCGGTGGCGGCGCCTCGGCGATCGGGGCGTCGTCTCCCCTCCCCCTTGCGGGGAGGGGCCGGGGGTGGGGGTGCGCGACCGTGGGCTCAGCGTCGACACCCCCACTCCCAACCCTCTCCCCGCAAGGGGGAGAGGGCTCTGGCTCGGGCTCGTCGTCGCGGTCGCCCAGGCCGATGTCGTCGGCCAGGCGCTGGATGAGGGTGTCGATGGGGGTCTCGAGGAAGTCGGGGTCTTCGGAGAGGTCGGTGAGGCGGCCCTCGACGTCGTCGAACCAGTCGTGGGCCTCGCCATCCTCGTATTCGTCCCAGAGGACGCGCTCGAAATGACGCAGGACGCGGCCGCGCTTGACGCCAACGGCGTCACGCTTGGTGCGCTCGGCCTCGGCGCGGACGCCCTCGGCGCGCTTGCGGGCGTCGTCGGCCTTGCGCGCCTCCTCGCGGTCGAACCGCTGCTTCATGGCGATGGTCTGGCGCAGGTTGCGGCAGGCGCGCTGGAGAGTCCGGCCGGCGCGTTCGAAGGCCTCGAAGTCCTCAGCCGCCTTCTGCCGCTGGCCCGCCTCGACGACGGACTCCAGGCACACCTCGGCCATCACCGACAACATGGCGTCGATGCGTTCCGCCGTCAGGACCGGAGGCGCCGTCATTGGAACAAATGTAGAACATTGGGTGCGCAAAGTCAAGGTTTTGGCGCATCCTTGCCTCCCCCGCGAAACGGCGGAAGGCTAGGTCTGCTCGCGATCCGTCGCCGAAGTCGGTACGTGCTCAAGCAGGACGGGCGGCTCCTTTGCCGCTCAGCGGCCGATGGCGGCCAAGCTCGCGTCCCTGGAAGGCGCGGCCTGCACGGCCTGAATGGCCTCGTAGAGGGCGCGCAGGTCGATCGGCTTGGGCACAAATCCGTCCATGCCGGCGGCCAGGTACTCCTCCACCTGGTGCGACATGGCGTTCGCGGTCAGGGCGATGATCGGGGTGCGCGGCCGGCCGAGCTCAGCCTCTCGGGCGCGGATGGTGCGGGTGGCGGTCAGGCCGTCCATTCGCGGCATCTGGATGTCCATGAGGATCAGGTCGAAGCCGCCGCTGGCCCAGGCCTCCACCGCCTGTTCGCCGTCGTCCACCATGGTGGCCTCCACGCCGGCGGGTCCGAGCAACGCCATCAGCACCTGCTGGTTGGTGGGGTTGTCCTCGGCGGCCAGAACCCTGAGGGCGCCGGCGTCCTCGGGCGCCTGCGGCTCAGCGGCCCCCGGGATGACGGACTGAGGTGCGGCTGCGCGCACCTTGACGAGCGGCAGCGTGACCAGGAAGCGCGAGCCGCGGCCGAGCTCGCTCTCGACGTGGATCGCGCCGCCCATCAAGGCGCACAGGTCCCGGCAAATGGCCAGGCCCAGGCCTGTGCCGCCGTAACGGCGGGTGGAGGAGGGATCGGCCTGCTCGAACTTGCGGAAGAGCCGCTCCAACTGCGCCGGCTCGATGCCCGCGCCGGTGTCCTCCACGGTCATCCGCAGGCCCCCGGGCACGGTCGCGATCGAGATGTGGACCTCGCCCTCCTCCGTGAACTTCAGGGCGTTGGAGATCAGGTTGTAGAGGATCTGGCGAAGCCGCGTAGGGTCGCCGAGATAGGTCCCGCGGGCGGCCGGGTCGATGCGGAGCCTGCAATCCAGCCCCTTCTGGGCGGCCAGGGCGCTGAACGAGTCGTGCGCCCCGCGGACCAGGTCGGCCAGGTCGAACTCGATGCTCTCCAGTTCCAGCTTGCCGGCTTCGACCTTGGACAGGTCGAGGATGTCGTTGAGGATCGCCAGCAGCGACTGGCCCGACTCCCGGATGACGGTGAGCCGGCCCAGCTGCGCGGGACTCAGGGCCGGATCGGCGGCGAGCGCCTGGGTCATCCCCAGTATGCCGTTCAAGGGCGTGCGGATCTCGTGGCTCATGATCGCAAGGAAGGCGCTCTTGGCATGGTTGGCCGCCTCGGCCTCAGCTTTCGCCTCGGCCAGGGCCTCGAAGCTCAAGTCGCCGTCGGCCGCGGTGATCGGTGACGGACGACGCGGCGCCGGCGCGGGGCGAGGCGCCGGAAATGGTCCGGGCGCGACGGCGCAGCCAGCGACCAGCATCCGACCGGCCTGCCCGGCAGCGAGTCCGGTGAGGATCAGCAGGACGCCCTGATGCAGGATGTCGGCCTGGGGCCACAGCACGACGGCGAACAGGGGTGTGGCCAGCGCCGGAAGCGAGGGGATGAGCAGCAGGCGCGAGCCGATGCGCTGCGTCGCCACATGGAACAGCAGCGCAGCGAAGAAGCTCATGGCGGTGGCCTGGCCGAGCGGCCCTCCGGCCAGCCAGAGGATCACGCCCGCGGCGCTCCAGGTCGCGGTGATCAGGAACTGCAGGACGAGGACGCCGATCGTCGGCAAGGCTGCCGGTGCGTCGTCGGCCACGAGCGGTTCGCTAACGCGGCGCAGGACCTCCTCGAACGCCATGGCGGTCGCCACCCAGCCCAGCGCCACGCGCCAGTCCGCATGTGCCGCCAGCAGCACGCCCATGCCGGCCGCGAGCGCCATCCGCAGGGGCCATTGCTGCAGATCGCGCCTCAAGACAGACAGGAACCGGTCGTCGAGCACCGCGGGCGCCATCACGTGCATCATGGCGGACAGGCTAGGCCGTCGTGCCGAAGCGTCTGTTAAGCAAGGAGGTGAACGCGGGCCTGTCAGACCTCGTGAATTCCAGGCGTCTGGGGCGTGCGCCCTGGCATCCAGGAGGGCCGCTTTCCATCTTTCTCAGACGTCGGCGGCGTCCGCCGTCAGGCTCGTCAGGGAAGGTCCGCCGGGCGGGAGCACGAAGACGGCTTCCGACCCCTTGCCGACGTTCGGAGCGTCCGCTGCACGATCAAGCGGGACGTTTGCTTGCGGGTGTTCCATCCCCGTGCGACACCCTGCGATCGTTGCCGTCGAGAACGGAACAGCCATTCCGGGGGCAAAGGAATGGGACGTTACAAACCATATGCAGCGGAGTTGCTGCTCGTCCTGTTCACCACGGTCGTGGGCGTGCTGGGCTTTTGGGACATCTATGCAGGGCCCAGGGCGGATCCGCAGCCGCACCATTACCTACACGTGGGCACCATCTTCGGCTGGATGGGGCTGCTGCTTGCCCAGATCTCGCTTCTGGTGCGCGGCGAATGGGCGAGCCACCGCCGACTTGGCCTTGCCGTCTTGTTTGCCGGGCCACTGCTGGCGGCATCGGCGGCCCTGCTCACGGTGCACAGCGCCCGTTCTGCCCTCGCCTCGGGCGAGGAAGACTTTCTCATCGTCCAGAATGTTCTCGGCACCCTCTGGCTAGCGCTGATCCTGTTCATGGCTTTCGCGCTCAAGAAGCGGAGAAAACTGCATGGCGCTTTGCTCTCCAGCACGCTCATTCTTTTCCTCGGCCCGGCCCTATTCTTCACGTTGATCGCATTTGCCCCGCCTTTCCGCATTGAGGGTCCGGAGACTTTCTACCGCTTCGAAACGGCGGTCAGGACTGGGCTGGGTATTATCCTGCTCATCGTGCTGCTCCTCTTCGCTAAGGATCGACGCAACAATTGGCCTTATCTGTTCGCCGCCGCGTCGTACCTCCTCGGCGAGGTCAGCAAAGCCATGCTGGTGCGCCTGGACCTGATCGACTCCCTGACCCGCGCCGTAGCTACCCCGAGCGAATTGGCCGCCTTCATCATCGCTCTAGCGATCATGTTGGCACTGCTGGTGTGCACGGTGCTTCCGGCAACTCCGCGGATGGGCCTGAGAGAGGTGGCCTCTCGTGAGGCCCGCGTCGATGCGGGCGGGCCACCAAACAACAGGACCGCCTAGGCATCGCCGACAGCAGCTGAATAAATCACAGCACACCACACGTCTGCTCCCCACCCCTCGCGGGCGGTCAGCGGGTCCGCTTCCTGGCCTGCCGGCGTAGGTCGTTGGAAAGGAAGATCTACCCCAGCCCTTCCGCCAGGATCACGCGGTAGTCCGCGCCCTTCAGCCGATGCTCCTTGGCCTCCTGATAGGCCGGGCTGTCGTACCAGGCCTTGGCGGCGGCGGTGTCGGGGAACTGCAGCAGCACCACGCCCTCGGCCGGGTCGCCCTCCAGCACCTCCAGCGGGCCGTAGTAGGCGAGCGGGGTGATCTTGTGGTCGCCGCGGGCGGCGCCGGCCTTCTGGCTGTAGACCTTCAGCGCCTCGGCATCCTTGGTGCTGTTCTTGATGAAGATGACGTAGGCGGGCATCGCGGCGCTCCAAAGGGGTGGGTCGCGGGAGAACCTCCAGGCTTCCGCCACGTCTGCCAAGAGCCGCCACGAAAAAGGCCCGTGGATCGCTCCGCGGGCCTTCGTCGTCAGACTGTGGCGAACCTTAGGTGTTGCCGGGCAGCTTGCAGTTGCCGGCGAAGGCGCAGCCCACCGCCTGGACCGCCGAGACGGTCGGGGTGGACTGGTACTCGATCATATAGCCCTTCAGCTTGTCGGCGCAGGCCACTTCCACGTAGGTCGTGCCCTTCTCAGTCTTGCCGACCACGCGGCTGTTGGAGACCTCGCAGGAGTTGTAGTTGAACTTCTTGAGGTCGGCCGTCAGCGAGCCGTAGCCGGTGTTGTCCGTGCCCAGCGAACACTTGTAGCCCGCCACCGGGGCGCGGCCGCAGTCGACGACCTGGCCCTTGGCGCCGGCCGGGAAGATGCCGATGGCGCCGGGGCCGCCCTTGCAGACCATCTCGACCACCTCCTCACGCGGGTTCCTTGTCGGGAACAGCGCGTACTTTTCGACGTCGCACTTGCCGCCCGCGTTCGCGGCGAGGCGGGTGTAGAGCGCGGCTTGATCGCTCTGGGCCTGGCGCGCGTCGGTGAGCGTGCAGCCGCCCAGGATCGCGGTGGCCTTGGCGCACTCGTAGGTCTCGGTCAGCGCGCCCGTGGAGGCGACCTTGTAGATGTAGCCCTTGCCGTCCTGGCACGAGGCTTCGAAGAAGGTCGAGTTGTCCTTCGACACGCCGACGAAGCGCTTGTCCTTCACGGTGCAGCCGTTGTTGGCCTGGGCGGCGTACTTGTCGACCACCGCGATGCGGGCGGCCTTGTCGCCGAACGCGCACTTAATGTTGGTCTCGGCCTCGTCGTACATCAGGCAGCTCTGCACCTGGGCGGGCTTCGCGGCGTCGAACGGCACGCTGGCCACGACGATGTAGCCCGTGCCGCCCTGGCAGGCGACTTCGACGTAGGTGTTGGACTTGGTCTGGCCGATGCCGCGCGCTTGCTCGGGCAGGCACTCGAAGCCGGCGGTCTTGACCATCGTCGCCAGCGCGGCCTTCGGGTCCGAGTTGCCCGGCAGCAGGCACGGCGCGGACGGCGGCTGGCCCGGGGCCGGCGGCGTGTTGGCCTCGATGCAGCTGTAGATGGTGGGGGCGCCTTCGGCCGGGGCCTGCAGCACATATCCCATCGCGCCCGGCGCGCAGGCGACCTCGTAGTAGTTGGTCTTGGTTTTCTTGTCCTCGCCGATCTTGCGGGCGTCGGACAGCTGGCACGGCACGCTGGCCGCCGTGATGACAGCAGGCGCCTCGGCCATCCCCGCCTTGCGTGCGGCGTCGGTCACCGCGGGGGCGGCTCCCTTCTTCTGCGAGACGGCGGCCGCCGGCGTCAGCGTCGCCGCCAGCAGCACCATCACAAGCCCGATTGCTTTGGGCGTCTTCACCGTTGTCATCTCCTGGACTTTTGCTTCCCTCAGGCCAAGACCCTCGGGTCATGGTTTTGGCGCTATAAGCGATATGAACTGTGCGGGGTCAAGCTGGCTCACGAAACGGGCCGAAGTGTGACGCCTTTCCAAGGACTTAGGCCCGCCCCAACAGGCGTCGCCGTAGCGGCCTCCGTCAGGTCCGGCGCACCTTCAGCCGCGCGCCTTGGACGCCCACCACCTCGACCCTGGCCCCGGCTTCCAGCGCCTCGCCGTCGTCGAGCTCGGCGGCCCATTCCTTGCCGTCGATGAAGACGCGGCCGTTGCGGCCGATGAACGCCTGCGCCGCCGCGCCGTGGTGGCCGACGAGCCGGGCGACGTTGTCGTTGATGTCGCCGCCCGCCGCCGCGACCTGCCGCGGAAGGTAGCGCCGCGCGAGCAAGGTCGAGGCGATGGTCAGCGCCGCGAACGCCAGGATCGCCGTGGCGGTCGTGGGCTCCAGCAGGGCGACGATCACCCCGGTCACGGCCGCCGACGCCGCGGCCCAGAGCAGCCAGCCCGAGCCGGTGGCCACCTCGACGGCGAGCAGCGCCGCCGCCAGCGCCGCCCAGGCCCAGAACGGCTGGTCGGCGACGATTCCGAGTATCGAGTCCATGTCAGGCTCCCGTTCGGCCACGGGCTGCGGCGGGCGGGCGCGATGGCCCGTCGGCGTTGATGGCCTTCACCAGCTCGCCGATGCCGCCCACGGTGCCCACCAGGGCGCCCATCTCGGCCGGCACGATGACTGTCTTCTGCTGCGGGCTGCGGGCCAGCTCGGCGAACGCCTCCACGTATTTCTGGGCCACGAAGTAGTTGATGGCGTTGACGTCGCCGGCGGCGATGGCGTTCGACACCATCTCGGTCGCCTTGGCTTCGGCCTCGGCCTCGCGCTCGCGGGCCTCGGCGTCGCGGAACGCGGCCTCGCGGCGGCCTTCGGCTTCCAGGATCGCCGCCTGCTTCGCGCCTTCCGCGCGCGCGATCGCGGCGGACTTCTCGCCATCGGCCTCGGTGATCACCGCGCGCCGCTCGCGCTCGGCCTTCATCTGCCGGGCCATGGCGTTGGTGATGTCCGGCGGCGGCGTCAGGTCCTTGATCTCGATGCGGGCGGCCTTCACGCCCCATGGACCAGTGGCCTCGTCGATGACGTTCAGGAGCCGGGTGTTGATGGCGTCGCGCTGCGACAGCACCTCGTCCAGCTCCAGCGAGCCCACCACGGTGCGCAGGTTGGTCATCGCCAGCTGCTGGATGGCGTAGTTCAGGTTGTCGACCCGGTAGGCCGCGGCCGCGGCGTCCATCACCTGGATGAACACGATCGCGTCCACCTGCACGCCGACGTTGTCGCGGGTGATCACCTCCTGGCGCGGCACGTCCAGGACCTGCTCCATCATGTTCACCCGGCGGCCCACGCCCTCGACGAACGGCGTCAGGAAGCTGATCCCCGGCTTCAGGGTGCGCGTGTAGCGCCCGAACCGCTCGACGGTGAACTCGCGGCCCTGCGGCACGATCTTGATCGCCCCGAACGCCACGATCAGAGCCAGCACCAGAAAGACGCCGGCGACGATCATGCCCATGTTAGCCCTCCCAAACCTGGGCGCGAGCTTAGCGAGGCCTCGCGTCCGCCGCCACGGAAACCGGATGGCCACGCTCGCGCCGAAATCGCGGGTCTGTTAGCGGTCCGACATGTCGCTCCGCGCCCTCCTGATCCTGCCTGCCGCCCTCGCCTGCCTCGCCGCCGCGCCCGCCCAGAAGGCGCCTGCGACCAAGGCGCCGGCGGCGAAGGCTCCGCCCGCCAAGGCCCCGCCGGCGAAGGCGGCGCCGCTGACCGGCCCGTTCGACGCCACCAACCCGCAGGCGCTGATGGATCTACTAGGTCAGGCCGGCGCCAAGGTGCAGACCAATCGGCGCGAGGCGGACGCGGTGTTCGTCGCCGTGAGCTCGCCGGCCGCGTCGTTCTCGATGCAGTTCGCCGGCTGCAATCCGCAGGGTCGCGCCTGCCGCGCCGTGCTGCTGGACGGAGCCCTGGAGCGGGGTCCCGCGACGTCGGCCCAGGTCAACGCCTTCAACCAGACGTCGGTGATGTGCCGGCTCTACCAGGACAACGCCGGCGCCCCGCACATCCTCTACTCGGCGATCCTCTTCAAGACGATGAGCCGCGACGACGCCTCGACCCACCTCTTCGCCTGGCAGGGCTGCCTGGCCGACGGCCGCGACTTCATGCGCGACCCCGTCGCCTACCTCGCCAACGCGGCCTGACGGCGACCCGCATCCGATCCGGACCGACGCGCCGTACTGTTGCGGCCGCGCCCTCCCGGGCCCGCCGGCGCGGCTCCGATCCTGGCAGTGACCGCCAACACGCTGGCCTCCCAGCTCGAGACCTACGCCGACGCCGGCATGGACGACTGCGTCGCCAAGCCCATCGACATGGCCGAGCTGCCCGCCAAGATCCTCGCCTGGTCGGAGGCCGGCCGCGCGGCGGCCTGAGGCCGCGGCGACCGGTAGCGTTCGGCGGGAACCGAGGCCGACAGGTGGTCCGACATGGCGCGCCGCGCAGCCTCGTAGGCGTCCCATTCACCGCCGTCCGCCAGCGGCGGGATGGTCACGACCTCGCCGAGGTCGAACCCCGCGAGCGCCGCATCGACCATGGCATCGGCGTCCATCACCCACTCACTGGGCAGGTGCTCGACCGGCAGGCCGGCCGCGTCCCAGAACGCGGTCGAGGTGGCGCCGGGCAGCACGGCCTGCACGCGGACGCCCTTGTCGGCCAGCTCGTGCTGCAGCGACTGGCTGAAAGCCAGCACGAAGGCCTTGCTCGCCCCGTACACGCCGTTGAGGGTCTCGGGCGAGAGGGCGACGATCGAGGCGATGTTGATCAGGCCGCCCCGGCCCCGCGCTACGAAGCCCGGTACGGCGGCGTAGGTCAGCCGCGTCAGCGCCACGGCGTTCAGCGAGATCATCCGGGTCATCTGGTCGACGTCGGACTCCAGCAGCGGCGCGACGGCGCCGACGCCGGCGTTGTTGACCAGGAGCGTGATGGCGGGGTCCGTCCGCAGGCGATCTTCCACGCGCGCCAGGTCGGCGGCGTCCTCGAGGTCGGCGGCCAGGGTCTCGACCGAGCGTCCGGTCTCGTGGGCCAGCCGGCCGGCAAGCTGCTGCAGCCGGTCCCGGTTGCGGGCGACCAGGATCAGGTCGTAGCCGCGGCGGGCCAGGCGGTCGGCATAGATGGCGCCGATGCCGGACGACGCGCCGGTGATCAGGGCGACGCCCTTGGGGTCGGGGGAGGTCATTGTCAGTTTCCTTGTGAAGAAAGCGTTCAGCGGACCGAGGCGCGGATCTCCGCGATCGTCTGGGTCGGAGCCTGGAGGTGGGGGTAGTGGCCGACGCCGGGCAGCACGGTGAGCTCGGCGCCCAGCCTGGCGGCGAACTCGGCGCCCATCGCCTTGCCGATGTAGAGGTCGTCGCCGCCCCAGACGACCTTCACGGGCGTCCGCAGCTTCGAGAGGTTGGCCTCGAGGTGGTCCTGATCTCGCGTGAAGTGGGCGTAGTAGTGATAGAAGGCGTCGGCCGAGGTGATCGCGCCGTGGTTCCAGCCGGCGGCCATGTCGGCCTTGAACGCCGTCGACACCTCGAACTGCGCCTCTGCCGGCAGCCCGCGCCGGAACGCGTTCTCCAGGATATCGTCACGCTCGCGGTTCAACTGGACGCGGACCTCTTCGGACACCACGCCCGTCTTCAGGCGCTGCAGCCTTTCGTGCATGAGGCCGGGCCGGTCGAATGGCGCGAAGTCGCCCACGATGATCGAACGGGCGATATCGGGCTCGTCCAGGGCCAGCAACAGGGCCGGCAGGGCGCCGATGTCGGTCGCGTAGATCGTGAGCTTCGACCGGTCGATGCCGGCCTTGTCGATGTAGGCCTTCAGGACACGGGCGTAGTCCTTGGGCGCATAGGCGAAGCGGTCCGCGGCAGGCCGCGACGACAGCCCGAAGCCCGGCCAGTCGAAGGCGTGGACTTCGAAGTCCTCGCCCAGCGCCAGCGACACGTCGTTCCACGTCTGCAGCGTCTCGGGGAAGCCGTGGAGAAGGAGGACCACGCCCTTGGCGTCCGGGTTGCGGACGACCATGCGCCGCAGTGTGAGGTCGGCATCGGCGGCGATGTATCCGATCTCGACCTTGGGCTCGGAGGCGGCGTACGCCGGCGCGGCGGTGGCCGCGAGCAGCAGCGCGGCGGCCAGCATGTTGACGGAAAGGTCGGACATTTCGTGGCTCCTGGGGTCGCCGGAGCGGTCGGTTGAAGCTGTCCGGCGACGCGCAACATCTGCGCCCGCCCTCCGCCCGTCGGTAGGCGGCGAATGTGAGAGCCAGCCTCTCAGAGATGCGAGGGTCAGGCGGCGTCGAAGCCCGCGCAGGCGGCGCGCAGGCGCGGCGTCGCCCAGTCGAGGAAGGCGCGGACCTTGAGCGGCAGCGGCCCCTGCCGCGCGTAGACCAGGTGGATCGGCCGCGGCGCGTCGTCGTACTCGGCCAGGAGCCGCACGAGCGCGCCGGTCTGGATTTCGTCCGCCAGTTGGTAGTCGAACAGGCGCGCGATCCCGGCCCCGCCGATCGCCGCCGCGAGGTTGCTGGCCGCCGTCGTGACCGAGATCCGTGTCCGCGGCGTGGCGATCACGTCCGCGCCGTCGACGCGGTAGGCCCAGAACGTGCCCGGGTCGCCGAACAGGACCCCGTCGTGGTCCGGCAGCTCGCTGGGGTGGCCGGGCGTTCCGCGGCGTTCCAGATACCCCGGACTGGCGCAGGTGAGCAGGCGAAACTCACCGGTCTTGACGGCGTAGAGCCCGCTGTCGGCAAGGTGTCCGAGGCGGACCGCGACGTCCACGTGTTCATCGACCAGGTTCACCGCCCGATCGGCGGTGACGAGCTTCACGGTCACCTCGGGATATTCCGCCATGAAGCCCAGCACCACCGGCAGGACGTGGCGCGTGCCGAACTCGACCGACATCGTGACCGTCAGTTCGCCCCGCGGGGTCTTGTACTCGCCCGCCGCGCGCCGCTCAGCCTCGTCCAGGTCGGCGATGATCCGCCGCGCGGCCTCGACGTAGTCGCGGCCGGCGTCCGTCAGCTGGATGTTGCGGCTGGTGCGGACCAGCAGGCTCGCGCCCAGGTGCTTCTCCAGCTCGGCGACCTTGCGGCTGACGCTAGGCAGCGGCGCCTTCAGCAAGCGGGCGCCGGCCGACAGGCTGCCGGCGTCGACCACCGCAAGAATGACCCGCATCGCCTCGAGCCGATCCACCTGCCCCCGCCGACCTGCCGTTCGCCTCGCACCATAGAACCGATGCTAGGCCAGGTCTCCAAGCCCTCGGCCTTCATCGCTCGAGGCGCAGCGCCCGCTTGAGCTCGGCGTCGCCCGTCTCCGTCGCCAGGTCGCGCGCGGATTCGCCGGCGTCGTTCCGGTGGTCCAGGCTGGCGCCGCGCCGAACGAGGAGGGCGGCCGCCGCGGGGCGGTCGGCCCGGATGCTCAGCATCAGCGCGGTCTCCCCGTCGTCGTCCGGCGCGTCAACCGGCACACCCTGGTCCAGCAGCCGCGCCATTTCGGCGATCCGGCCGGCGGCGGCCGCCGCTCGCAGCCGTTCGGCCAGCGAGTCCAGAGCCCGCTCACGCCGCTCCTTGGCCGAGGGGCGCCGCGACTCGGTCACCACGAGCTCCTCGATGGTGGCCTGCGACTTCGCGGCCTCGGAGGCCCGCGGGGGGGCCGCGGGCGGCGCGGCGAGCCGACCGAACGGCTGGGACGACGGCGGCGGCGGCGGCGCCGGCCGGGCGATCTGTTCCGGCGGCGGAAGCGTCCGGACCACCGGCGCGTCCACCGTCTCGGCGCGTCGGAAGGAGCCCGTGACCACAACCTCGTCCGGCCGGGCCGCGGCCGGGGGCTCGGGCAGGCGACGAGCGCCCAGC
>NZ_DASWTE010000151.1:0-30182 GCF_036402295.1 Phenylobacterium sp. | reverse complement strand
GCTTGCCGTCCAGCATGCCTTCGGTCGGCGACAGGACCGCATCGAATCGAACGGCGGAGGGATCGGCGCCCGCAGCGCGGATACCGTCCAACGGGGCGCGATAGCCCAGGTGCTTGTCGAGCAGCCCCATCCTTAAGCCTTTATCCGCAGCTTGTTGATCAGGTCAGAGAGGTCGCCCACCGTCTGCACAGTGGCCAGGCGATCCAGAGGAATCGATAGGTCAAACCGATCCTCAAGCTCCATGACGATGTTCATCAGCGCAAGCGAGTCCACCGCCAGGTCGCGGGCGATGTCGGTTTCCGGGGTCACCTGCACGCTACGGCCGAGGACCGTTTCGGCGGCCCGCGCGACTTCACGGACGGTCAGGTCCGTCGCCAGTTCCACCATACGTGAGCCCCCCATCGGCTCTTCACTGCTTACGCCAGCCGCGTACCTAACCATGTCCGACCCGTTTTTCTACCGTGCGATCAAGGGTCGGTCACAAATCCGCAGCTAATGTTTCATCCATGCCGCAGTGCGGTACCACGACACTGTGTCGGAAAATCCAGCCCTTAGGTCGTACTTTGCGGGCCCAATGCCAACTGCACGCTCCTCCGGCGCGACCGCCCAGTTTGGATGCAGCAGCTCTCGGACCTTGGCCGAGGTGAGCATGGGGGTCACGCCTGCAACGGCAGTGAAATCATTTGTGATTCCGATGGCGTGGATTAGCGCCTTCGGAGCCGGCGCGAAGCGCGGCGTACGGCCGCAGGCCCGCGCCGCCTCGGCCATCAGCTCACGCCAGCCGTAGCCCTCCGGACGGTCGTCGGTGAGGGCGAAAATGCGGCCCGACGGCCGCGTTGCAGCAAGGGCCACGGTCTGCGCCGCCGCGTCGCCGACGTGGATCATCGACACCCGGGCGGTCCCGCTCAGCAGCGGCAGGAGCGGGCTCACGGCGGCCGCCTGGAAGACCGGCAGCAGTTCGCGGTCGCCCGGTCCGTAGATCGCGCAGGGCCGCACGACCGTGAGGCGCTCGCCCAGGATGTCGGCCATGGCGACCTCGCCGGCGTGCTTGCTGGCGCTGTAGTGCGAAAGACCGGGCTCCCGCGCGGTCAGGCTGGAGACGAAGACGACATGCGGCGCCGCAGCGGCCGCCTGCGCCACGCGGCGCGCGCCCCCGACGTTCACGGCGTCGAACGCGGCGCGGCTGCGGGCCTTCACGAGGCCGGCCGCATGGATCACCACGTCGGCCCCCGCGCAGAGGCGGGCGAGCGCGGCATCGTCATCGAGATCGCCGGCGACCACCTCGGGCGTCAGGTCGCGCCAGAGCGGCTCCACCGGATCGCGGCGCGACAGGATGCGGACGCCGAAGCCCATCTCGCCCAGCGCGCGGACGATCTGGCGGCCGAGGAAGCCCGTGGCTCCCGTGACCGCCGCGAGCGGCCCGCTCGCGACTTGGCGGCTCAGGCCGGCTCCTCCTGCCTGAAGGCGCCGGCCAGGAAGAGGGCGCGGGCCTTGGAACGCGAGAGCTTCCCGGACGAGGTCTGCGGCAGGGTGTTGTGGCCCACCAGCTCGACCCGGGGCTCGACACCGTGCCGCGCGCGGAGCAGGGCGGCCACGTCGTCGGTGAGCGCGCGCCGCACTTCCGGATCGCTGGAGCGGGTCTGCACCAGCACCACCAGCTGTTCGGCCGCGTCGGCGTCGATCGAGAAGGCCGCGACGTCGCCGCTGCGCAGCCGCTCGATCTCGGATTCAGCCGTCCATTCAAGATCTTGCGGCCAGACGTTGCGGCCGTTCAGCAGGATCAGGTCCTTGGCGCGCCCGGTGGGCGTGATCTGGCCGTCGGCGAGGTAGCCCAGGTCGCCGGTGTCCAGCCATCCGTCGGCCGACAGCGCCGCGGCGGTTG
The DNA here is from genome assembly GCF_036402295.1 of Phenylobacterium sp. Classification (GTDB taxonomy): domain Bacteria; phylum Pseudomonadota; class Alphaproteobacteria; order Caulobacterales; family Caulobacteraceae; genus Phenylobacterium. The sequence continues at coordinate 28,300 of NZ_DASWTE010000151.1, read as the reverse complement.
CTTGGGGGTCGCCGAAGTACTCGCGCATCAGGCTCGGCCCGCGCACGAAGATGCGGCCCACGCGGAGCTCGGGCAGGACCCGCCCGTCTTCGTCGCGCACCTCGAGCTCGTGGTCCGGGAAGATCGCGCCGCACCGCACGAAGGCCCGTGAACGCGCGCTCGCGCCGGCCTTGACCACGCCGTCCTTCTCCATCCGGTCGACGTCAATGGTGTCGAAGATGAGGCCCTTGCCGAGGGGGCCCATCGTCAGGCCCAGCGTCGCCTCGGCCATACCGTAGCTCGGGACAAAGGTCGTGGAGGCAAACCCCGCGGCGGCGTAGCGCTCGGCGAACGCCAGCAGCGGGCCGGGCCGCACCATGTCGCCGCCGCAGCCGGCGACGCGCCACGCCGAAAGGTCGAGGCCTTCGCGCGTGCCGTCGCCGCGCTTGGCGCAGAGCTCGTAGCCGAAGGAGGGGCTGTAGCTGATCGTCCCGCGGTTCTTCGACATCAGGTCGAGCCACAGCAGCGGGCGGCGCACGAAGGCGCTGGTCGGCATCAGGTCGATCGACATCTGCACCGACAGCGGCATGAGCAGGAACCCGACCAGGCCCATGTCGTGGTAGAGCGGCAGCCAGGAGATGGCCCGGTCCGCGGCCGTCACCTGGAGGCCGTCGCGGGTGGACGCCAGCGCATTGGCCATCAGCGCCCGATGGGTGCAGAGCACGCCCGTCGGGTTTCGGGTGCTGCCCGAGGAGAACTGCACGTAGCAGGGATCGTCCGCCTCCGGGGCGGGCAGGTCGGCGGCCGGCGCGTCGGGCAGCTCGGCCACGGTCATCGCCAGCTTCACGCCGGCGCTCTCGGCGGCGTCCTTCAGCCAGGGCTGCAGGGTCTCGGGCCCGAACACCGCGGCGGCGGCGGCCGAGGCCAACATGCGGCCGATCTGCTCGACATAGGCGTCGCGGCCGCCCAGCGGGGCCGGCAGCGGCAGGGGCGCGGGCGTGATCCGGGCGTACTGGCAGGCGAAGAAGGCGGTGACGAAGTCGGCGTCGGTCTCGGCCACGAGGCCCACGCGGTCGCCCGCCTTCAGGCCGGCCGCCAGCAGGCGCGAGGCCATGGCCCGGGCGCGTTCGCGCAACATCGCGTAGGGGAGGGCTTCAACGAGTTCGCCGCGCAATCCGTAGAGGTTGAGGCCGGTCGGACCCTGGGCGGCGAAGTCGAGCGCCTCGATGAGGGTCGCAAAGCCGCCCTGGCGGAACGGCCTGTCCGGTGCAGTAGGGGTAACGGTCAATCGTCGCCTTTCAGTCGTTCCTCGAGATCCGGCGCGGGCGTCGCCGCCGCGTGCCGAGTCCCGTTCTCTCTGAGGATGAACCACAGCATGCCCAGGGCAAGGGCGCCTGCGGCCGCAGCCAGCCCGGCGCCCGCGCCTATAAGGCCGAACTGCTCAACGAGGAAGGGCAGGGTGGCCAGGAAGATGGCGCCGACCGCCAGCCGGACGCGCACGGCGGCCCCCGGCTTGCCCAGCGAAACCAGCATCGGCTCCAGCGGGATCGCGAAGATGCCGATGACCGCGGCCCCCACCTGCCAGGTCATCACCTCGGCGGCCGGCGCGAACGCCTTGCCCATCACCAGCGCCAGCAGTTGCGGCCCGGCGAAGGCGCTGACGGCCAGCATGACGAGGCCCATACCGCCGGCCAGCAGGCCCACGTTGCGGGCGAGCCGCCACATGGCGTGTTGCCGATCCTCCGCGCGCAGGCGGGCCAGCTCGGGATAGAGCGCCGGTGTCAGCAGCTTGGCGGGCTTGGCCAGCGCGTCGGCCACCTGGCGGCCCACGCGCCAGAACGCGGCCTGCGCCGGGCCCACCAGCGCGCCCACGATCAGGGTCGCCACATGGGTGAACGCCACGTCCAGCGCCGAGGCCATGTTGGTGTTCCAGGCGAAGCGCCAGGCGCCGGGCATGCCTTCGGTCAGCGGGCCGCGCCAGGAGAAGTCCTTGGTCAGGCCGCGCCGGCGCAGCTCGACGAAGGCCGAGCCCGCGAGGTAGATCCAGCTTCCGACCGTGCCGACCGCCCAGGCCAGCAGGAAGCCCTCCATGCCCGCGCCCATCAGCAGCGCCACGACGCTGCCCACGGCCCGGAGCAGCGAGATCAGCCCCGACTGCCACGCCAGCACGTCGAACCGGTCGAACAGGCGCAGCAGGCCCATCGGCGTCGCCGAGACCATGAAGGCGATCGAGAGCGTGTAGAGCGCCGCGGCCGGCGCATCGTCGGTCCCCCAGCCCAGCGCGCCGGCGAAGGCGAAGGCCCCGATGAGGCCCACGGCGATCCCGAAGGCGGTGCTCGCCAGGTCGAGGAACAGGCTGAAGCGCAGCACGCGCTGGAACTCGGCCGTCCGGCCTTCGCCCAGCGGCCGGGCGCCGTACTGCAGGATCGTCTGCCAGGACTGGAACTTGACCACCTCGCCGAGGAACTGCGCGAAGGCCTGGATCAGCACCAGCACGCCCAGCTCGGCGGCGCCCAGCGCGCGGGCGGCGATGGCGATGGCGATCAGCCCCAGGATGGCGTTGACCGTCCGCCCGCCCAGCAGCAGGCCGGCGTTGGTCACCACACGCCGTAGGATCGGCCGGACGCCGGCGATCTGCTCCGCCTGGGATGCGCTCATGCGCGGACTTGCGACTCCTGTGGCCGTCCCGAACGGCGGCGCGCCCTCAACTACCCCCTAGCACGTGTCGGCGCAAAGCCGGGCGCGACCGGCGCGCGCACGTGGACGCCTCCGCGAGCCGCCCCGTTACGTACGAATCCCCGGTGGGCGCTTCTCGCCCGCCGCCAGCGGCGCCATTCTGTGCGCGGACGGAGTGGGGAGCGTAGATGCGAAGATTGCCCGCAGCCTTTGTGGCCATGGCGCTGGCCTTGGCCGCCGGTCCCGCCGCCGCCGAGATCCGCGCGCTGATCGTGGCGGTGTCGAAGTATGCCGAGCCGATTCCGTCACTGGAAGGCCCGCCCAACGACGCCGCGGCCCTGAAGGGCCTGCTGGAGGAGCAGGGCGCCACGGACATCACCTCGCTCGCGGACGGCCAGGCGACGCGGTCCAACATCCGCGCCGCCCTGGAAGCGCTGGGCAAGCGCTCCAAGCCCGGCGACTGGGTGATCTTCTTCTACGCGGGCCACGGGGCGCAGGCGAAGTCGCGCGACCCGACCGAGACCGACGGCATGGACGAGTTCATGGCCCTGGGCGGCTTCCGCGTCACCCGGCCCGACACGAACCAGTACATCCTCGACGACGACCTGCGTGGCTGGCTGGTCAACTTCTTCCCGACCACCGTGAACGTGCTGCAGATCGCCGATGCCTGCCATTCCGGCACGCTGAACCGCGCGATCGTGGCGCCGACGCCGTTCAAGAAGCGGACGGCGCTCGACAATCCGATGGCCATCTCGCTGCCGCCCAGCCCGCCCGACCCGGCGCGGCTGCCGCCCTCGAAGTCGGATCCGCCGAACCTCGTCTACGTGGGCGCCGCACAGGACAACCAGTTCGCCCTGGAAGGCCCGCTGCCCCGCGGCGACTCGCCGTCCCGCGGTCTCCTGACCTACGCGCTGGAGGGCGCGCTCAAGGACCGGCGGCCGAACGGCAACCTGGTCTCCGACCTCGACAATAACGGCCAGCTCTCGCTGGCCGAGCTGGCCTCGACGCTGGAGAGCCGCACCCGCGAGCTGTCGTCGACCCAGCAGTGGTCCAGCGCCGCCGTCCCCGCCCGCAATGAGCGCAGCGTGATCTTCCAGCCGCTGAAGGCCCCGCCGGCGGACGAGCGGCCGATCGAGGTGAAGCCGGCCGACGACGCCGCCGCCGACCTGCTGGGCGGCCGCGGCCCCTGGGCCTCGATCCCGCGCGGCACGCCCGACCTCACCTGGAACGCCAAGGAAGGCTGGGTCACCGACAGCCGCGGCGACCGCGTGGCCGAGAACCTGAAGACGCCGGAGCAGCTCACCGGCGTGATCATGAAGCGCCGGGCGATCAGCCAGCTCGCCGGCTCTGCCAACGAGCGGCAGGTCAAGGTCGACATCGGCCCGCGGCCGAAGGGCCAGCTCTACAAGAACGGCGAGAGCGTCGACCTGGCGGTGACTCATCGGGGCGGCGCGGCCTATCTCACGGCCTTCAACCTGGCCAGCGATGGCACCGTGCAGATGCTCTACCCGCTGGCGGGCGAGGGCGAGGGCCTGATGGGGGCCGGCCAGTCGCGGGTGGTGATGGCCCGCACCAAGGCGGTCGCGCCCTTCGGCGTGGACAATGTGGTCGCCATCGTCACGCCCGCCGAGCCCAAGGCGCTGCGGGCGGCGTTGCGCCGGATCGACGGCAAGCGCGACGCCATGGTCGCCGCTGGCCTGGTGCGTGACGAACTGGACCAGGCCAAGGGCCAGGCGGCGATGGCGCTGGGCGAACTCTACACCGGTCCGTAGCTAGTGGGCGGCGACGTAGGCGTCTAAGGCGGCCTTGGCCTCGGTTGTGCAGCCGCCCGACTGCACGACCAGGATCTGGTCCAGGCTGACGAGTGTCGCGGGGTCCGGACAGACGCCCGAACGGCGGCCCCCGAACGTCTTCGACGTTGGCGGTGGGTCGATCAGCATCCTGAACTGCGCGAGCCGCGTCGGATCGGCAGGGGCGCCGGCGCGCGGCGCCACCGCGCCCTCCGGGCCGCCGCGCAGAGTGGTGACCTCACCGCTGGCGTTGATCAGCCGCAGCGTCTGGCCCGCGCTCAGCGCCACACGCTGGCCGGCGTTCAGCTCCAGGCCGGGCCGGACGGATGGGTCGGTGGACCCCACGACGACGTAGTCGCCGGCGCACGCGGCGCCGGTGACGCCGGTCGCGAGAACCAAGCCCAGGATCGCCTTGCGCATCGCCCAGCCCCTTGCAACAGCCGCCAGAGTGATCCCGCCTTGGCCGTGGCGGGTCAAGGGCGCGCGTCTCCCCTTCGGAGAACAGGGATCGCCCGAATTCGTGGGGTCGCGAAACTTGCTTTCGCGGAGCGGGTTGCCAACGCCGCGATTTTGCGTATTTTCCGCGCCCTCGCCGTCGGCGCCCCTCAGGGGTCCGAAGCCGGGACGGGTGCTTAGCTCAGTTGGTAGAGCAGCTGACTCTTAATCAGCGGGTCGAGGGTTCGAATCCCCCAGCACCCACCATTCCTCCGAAGATCGAGACTTAGCCCTGCGGGGCCGCGCGCGCGGTGAGCGCCCCACACGCCTCGGCGGTATGGCCCAGGCGCCGAACACCTTTGCGTGTAGTTGGCCCCTGGTCGCGGGAAACGGGCGCCAGAACAACTATAACGACGTTCGGCGCCACGGCGCCGCTGGAAACCGCACCTGCAGAAGGGGGACCCTGATGGCTGACGACAACACGCCTGCACGGCGCTCATGCGGCACGATGGCGGAGTTCCACCGCCTGGTCGAGCTGGACACCGGCTACCGCGCCCGGCTGGCGGGCATCGAGGAGGCGACCCAGAAGGCGCTGGCGCGGATGAACGTCGCCAAGCTGAAGGCCGTGACGGTCCCGATGGTCGTCCACGTGATCTACAAGAGCGCCGACCAGAACATCAGCGACGCCCAGATTCAGAGCCAGCTGGATGTCCTGAACGCCGACTACAACGCCACCAACGCCGACCGCCCCGGCGTGCCGGCGGTCTGGTCGAGCCTGGTCGGCAACGCGAAGATCAACTTCAAGCTGGCGAAGAAGGACCCGGGCGGCGCGGCCACCGGCGGGATCATCCGCAAGAAGACCAAGATCGACGGCTTCGGCCAGGACGACGGGATGAAGTTCGCCGCCTCGGGCGGCTCGGACGCGTGGGACACCAAGCGTTATCTGAACATGTGGGTCTGCGACCTGGCCGGCGGCCTGCTGGGTTACGCGCAGTTCCCGGGGGGACCGGCGGAAACCGACGGCGTGGTCATGCGCAACACCGCTTTCGGAACCAGCGGCATCGCCGAGCCGCCCTTCAACCTAGGTCGCACGGCGACCCACGAGGTGGGCCACTTCCTCAACCTGCGGCACATCTGGGGCGACACCGAGGACTGTTCGGGCAGCGACCTCGTGTCGGACACGCCGCGTCAGCAGTTGCCCAACTACGACGAGCCGGCGTTCCCGCACATCTCGTGCAACAACGGGCCGAACGGCGACATGTTCATGAATTACATGGACTATGTGAACGACCGTGCGATGTTCATGTTCACCTCCGGCCAGATCGCCCGCATGCGCGCGACGCTGTCGGGTCCGCGGAAGAACCTGGTGAAGGACGCGGCGTTGAGGACCTGAATGCCCGACTTCGACACCGCCGCCCTGCTGCAGCGCTGGACCCACTCACACGAGGAGGACACGCCGGGGCGGATGGTGTTCCGGCCGGGCGGGTGGCGCTTCCCGCCCTCGCGCGGCCGGCGATCGTTCGAGCTGGGGCCGGACGGCGCCCTGCTGGCGAGCGGTCCGGGACCCACGGACAAGACGGTCGTGACCGACGGCCGCTGGCGGCTGCGCGAGGACGGGGTGCTCGAGCTGGAGCAGCAGGGCCGACCGTCCGAGTTGCGTCTGGTCGAAGTGGCCGCCGACAAGCTGGTGGTCGAGCGCTAGGACCAACGGTTCCGTCCGCGCGGTGGCCGAGAGTCGGCAAAGCATTGAATTTGCGAGCCCTCCTCCTCGATGGAGGAGGGTTGGGTGGAGGTGCGGCCGCTGAGCTGCGCAGATGGCGCAAGCGGGCGCCGGCGCCCAAGGGCGTTCCAAGCGTCACCGCCCTGCGCACACCTCCATCCCCGGCCCTTCCTCCATCGAGGAGGAAGGGAGGCAGCCTCCTTCCGGCCACGCCCAAGGGAATGTCGCTTGGTCCTAGCCGACCTCCACCTCCCACTCGATGTAGAGCCCGGGCTCTACCTTGAAGGCGGCGTTGGTCGCGGCGGCCTCGTCATCGCTGCGGACGACGACGGCGCTGCGCGCGGTCATGGCGTCCACCAGCGGCCCTCGCGGGATGTTCGGCCACTGGGTCATCGACCGGGTCGGCAGGAAGGCCGTGTAGGGCCCCCGGATCACCTGTTCGACCAGCGAGCGCGGCGTGGCGTTCTCGCTGCCGTGGTGGCCCACCTTGTAGAAGGTGGTCCGCGCCAGCAGCCGGGCGCACCGCGGCTCGTCGAGCGCCGCCTCCCAGCCGCCCCACTGCGCATCGCCGGGGAACAGCAGCCACTGGTCGCCGATCTCGAACATGAGGATCAGGCTGGTGTTGTTGACGGCCCGGTCGATGGCCGCCGCCAGGTCGCCGTCGGGCTCCTCGGCCAGGAGGTTCACCGCGCGCTCGTCGGCGGACTCGAAGGTCCAGCCCATCTTCGCGTGGTTCACCGCGTCCTTCGGCAGGCGCCACGACGCACGGAAGGCGCCCTGGGGCTCGGGAACGGGCGGTGCGTCAGGCGCCGGCGCGGCCTTGGCCGCCGCGCGCCGGGCCATCCGGGTGAGGAACACCTCATCGTGCGGGGGCTGCATGCTGGCCATGGCGGCTTCGCTGCGCGGCGGGCCCAGGACGTGGATCTTGAGGCCAGGAACGCCCGGGAGGGTGCGCGCTTCGCAGACGGTGTCCTTGAGCGGCAGGAAGGTCCGCGGCGGGGCGCCCGCAAAGCCGCGATGCAGCGTCGTCATGGCCGCCTCGTTGGTGAGGGCGTTCAGCGCCATGGCGAGCGCGTTCACGTCGTCGACGCCGTCCGCCGCGTCCTCCAGCGGCGAGGCGTCGGCGTCGAACGCCGCCGGGCCCACGGCGCGCGCCAGCGCCAGGGCGAACGACGACTGGCCGTTGCGGATGCGGGTGGCGTCGAGGTCGTCCGGGTCCTCGGTCCAGGGCATCCAGACGGCGCCGACCTGCACGTTTCGCCAGGCCGGGTCCTTGAAGCCGCCGACGTGGTCGCGGTGCCGGTGCGTGCAGACCACGAGGTCGATGGTGGGCGGCCCCTGGCGCGGCGTGCAGGTCTTGATGACGTCCTGGGCGACGCGCGAGACCTGGTCCTTGCCGTCGGTGATGCTGCCGCAGTCGATCAGGATGTGGCGGTCGCGGCCGTCGCCGCCGCGGAGCGACAGCAGGAAGCAGTCGCCGAACCCCATCCGGTACATCCGCACGTGCAGGGTCCGGGTCATCTCCAGCGCTCCCGGTGCAGGGAGCGGAGGCTCATCCTGACGTTCATGCGCTGGGCCAGCTGGGCGTCGCCCATGTACGGGAACAGCGGATCGCGGGCGTCCAGCGCGCTCACGTAGCGCTTCAGGGCCTGCACGCGGGCGGGCGCCTCGACCGCCATCGAGCCCACCAGGTGGGGGCCGGGCAGGGGCTTGCCGATGGCGTAGCTCAGCACGCCGTCGGCGCCGATCACGATAGTGGTGCCGCCGCGGACCTTGATCCCGCCCAGGATCGCATCGAACTCGCCGGTCGGGTTGGTCTGCACGAACTGGGCGATGATCTCGATCACCGGCTGGCCGGTCGGCGCGGTCCGGAAGACGCCGTTGACGCTGTAGAGGTAGATCGGGAAGTCAGGGCTGAGCATCAGCTCCTTCAGATGATCCTGGGCGAACGTCACGAGCGCGTCGCGGATCTCGCGGCTGACGCCGCGACGGGCTTCGCTGTCGTCCCCGGCCTCGGTGTCCTCAGGGATGGCGGGGTTGTCGGGCGGGGCGCGGCGCACGAACAGCCGCGGGTCGGTGCTGGTCTGGGTCGCCGAAGCGGCCTCGGCAGCGAGGTAGCGCGACAGCGCCGAGCGCAGCTTCCGCGGCAGCGCCATCGGATTGTCCGCGATCGGCCACCGCAGCGACTCCTCGGCCAGCGAGATCACGCCCGTCGGATGGATGCCGCGCCGCCGGAACCCCTCTATCAGCGCCGCGCGCTGGCCGGTGTTGTCGCCGGGGTTGAGCTCGAAGTCGGCGGTGACCAGCGCCCGCAGGTAGTCGCCGAAGGTGACATCCACCGGCGGCAGGTAGTCCAGCGCGCGGATGCATATCGACAGGTGGCTCTGGGCGATCCGCGCGGTCTCCACGGCCAGCCGGTTGGCGAGGTAGGGGGACAGGTCGCCGGGGGGCAGCTCGCCGCGACCGTCGGTGGCGATGAGGATCAGGTCCCGCGTCCGCTCGGCGTAGCTGGTGAGGAAGCCGTCGAACACCGCCGCCACCAGCACCGCGCCGCGGTCGTGCGCCTCGGTCGCCTGGTCCAGCGAGGCGCCGCCGTCGTCGAGCGCCGTTCGCAGGGACTTTCCCTCGCCGGTGGCGAAGCCGAACTGCCGGGCCAGGTCCACGAGCAACGTAGGCTTGCGCAGGTCGGCGCGGGTCTTCCGGATCTCGGCGGCCAGCAGGTCGGGGAACGAGAAGTGCTGGAACAGCGCCACGAGGTCGGCGAACCCCTCGTGGAACGCCGGCGCGTCGGGGTTGGACGGCTCGAGGAAATAGCGCTTCAGGCGGTCGAGGACGGCATGCGTCATCTCGTGGGCGATGATGTCGTGGCTGAGGCACGAGTAGATGGTCTGCCCCGGCAGGTTCGTGCCCACGTCGCCGGCGTCGGCGGCGAAGTAGCCGAACAACAGGGCGTGCAGGTCGCGGTCGTAGAAGGCGTTCCGGCCGCGGAAGGCGTGCGGCAGGATCCGCAGCCGCTTGCGCTTGGAGCCCTTGCGCATGCTGATCCGCCGGCCCAGAGCGCGGTCGAAGTTGGCCAGCGTCCGCGAGGCGACCGCATAGACCATCTGCTGGTGAAAGCGCGGATCCGCCTCGGACGGCTGCAGTCCGCCCTGCATCAGGATCGCCGGGTCGTCGAGGTCGATCTGCGGGTAGTAGGCCTGGACGTAGCCGTCGTAGTCGACCACCTCGATGCGGTCGCCGACCGGCCCCGGCTTCAGCGGCTCGAACTCCACCTCCAGCGTCGTCCGGGCGGCGGGCTCATAGCCACGCGTCGGGTCGGTGGTGTAGATGCGCAGCGGCCGCGTCGCGGGCCAGGGTATCGGTCGTTCCCGGGGCGTCCCCGCGGGTAGTTCCGGCGCCTTCGCCATCCTGGCCCCCGATGCGAAACGCGAACTTTCACAGGTGCGCAACTGGTGCGGGTAGCGTACTGCCCGGGCCCCCGGGCCACAACGACGTTGTGATCAAGGCTTGAGGAGAACGGAATGGACGGCGGCGCCGTGGACTTCGACTACCTGGAGGGCTTCGCCGCCGGCGACATGCAGGTGGTGACCGAGGTGCTTGCCCTGTTCCAGGGCCAGGCCGAGGGCTGGCTCCAGCGGCTCGACAATCCTGCGGATGGCTGGCGCGACCTCGTCCACACGATCAAGGGCGCCTCGCGCGGCATCGGCGCCCGCACCCTGGGCGACGTGGCGGACCGGGCCGAACAGGGCGATCCCAGCATGGCGCCTGAGGTGCGCTCGGCGCTGAAGGACGCCCTGGCCGACATCGAGGGCTACCTCACACGCATCGGCGGCGGCTGAGGCGTCCGGACAGGAAATCCCGCCTGTCCCGACGCGACGGGATTTGCGCGAAGGGCTGATCCGCCGCCCTGTCGCGATATGACAACCGACACCGCCGACGCTGACGACACCTTCGCCGCCCAGGCCCTCGAGTTCGCCAAGACCATCGGCGCCGCGCTCGCCATCGCGCTGGTGCTCCGCGTCGCGCTCTTCGAGCCCTTCACCATCCCCTCGGACTCAATGGAGCCCGGGCTGCGCACCGGCGACTACATCGTGACCTCGAAATGGGACTACGGCTGGAGCCGCCACTCGATCCCGCTCAGCCCGCCGCTGTTCGGGGGCCGCATCCTGCAGGCGCAGGGTCCCCGCCGCGGCGACGTGGTGGTCTTCAAGCTGCCGCGCGACCCGCACGAGACCTGGATCAAGCGGGTGATGGGCCTGCCGGGCGACCGTGTGCGCTTCGTAGGTGGGCTCGTCTACGTGAACGACCGGCCGATCGCCCAGGCCGACGGCGGCCTCACCACCGATCCCGGCGCGCCGGACGTCACCGTGCAGCGGAAGATCGAGCAACGTCCCGACGGCCGGTCCTACGTCACCTTCGACCGCGGCCCGCTGCACGACGGTGACGACACCGGGACCTACCTCGTGCCCGAGGGCCACTACCTGATGATCGGCGACAACCGCGACAACTCTCTGGACGGCCGTTGGCCGGGCTCGGTGGGTGTCGGCTTCGTGCCGGCCGAGAACATCGTCGGCCAGGCGCGGATCGTGCTGCTGTCCTGGCGCGGGGCTTCGATCCTGAAGCCGTGGACCTGGCTCAACGTCGACCTGAGCCGGTTCTTCCAGAGTGTGCGCTAGCGGCGGTACTCGTCCAGCGTCAGCACCCCGTCGTGGTTCGCGTCGAGCTGGGCGAAGGCGGCGCGGCGCAGCAACTCGGCGGCCGCATCGGTGGCCGGCTGCCGGGCCAGGGAGGGCAGGGCGACGGCGCCGACGGCCGCGGCGATCAGGGCCCCGACGATCAGGCGGCCCCGCTTCGGCGCAGGCCCGGCGATCTCGCGGTCGATGTAGCTGCGCAGCGCTTCGCTGGCCGAGCGCCCGTCCCGCTGGCAGCGGGCCATGAACGCCTGTTTGGCCTCATGCGGGATGCGGATCTCGAGCGACTCGCTCTTCTTCGGCGGCCTGGGGTTTCGCATGGCCGGATTCCAACTCATTTGGCCGCGCCGTGACAGCAATTTCGTGTCCGGACACGAATTCCCGCAGGGCGAATGTCGAAAAGGGCCGGGCCCGTTCGTCCTAAGGCAGGTTCGAATCCGGAGGCGACATGAAAGCCGAGACCATCCTCGTCGAGAACTTCACCAGCCCGGGCAGCGGCGCCCGACCGGTGAACCGCGACAAGTACGAGGCCGTCCGCAAGCCCATGCTGGCGGCGCTGCCGGCCGCCGAGCCCGGCCTGTCCTATTCCGAGCTGAAGGCGGCGGTGCTCCCGCACCTGCCCGAGGCGCTGTTCCCCGGCGGCGACACCGCGGGCTGGTGGCTGAAGTGCGTCCAGCTCGACCTGGAGGCCAAGGGCCTGATCGTGCGCCACGGCAAGCCGCTGCGCTGGCGGCGCACCTAGGGAATCAGCACCCGGTCGGTGTAGGTCTCGACCAACAGGCTGAACGGCCGGCCGTCCGGCGTCTGCAGCACCGCGCGGTGCTGCAGCACCTGCGCTGGCGGCGTGGCCGGGCCTTCGAACGCGAGTTCGCCGTGGGCTTCCCAGCCCGGCGGAAGCGGATTGAACAACAGCCGCGACGACAGGGTCCGGCGCTGGAAACGCAGCGGCGCCACCACCACGCCGAACGGCGTCTCGGTGGTGTTGAGCATCGAGTTCATATCGGCGGTCAGGCGGTCGGGCAGGTACCAGTTGTCGGCCCGCGACAGCACCGTCTCGCCGCACATCAGCTCGACCCGGCGCAGGCGGATGGCTTCATTGGCGGCGGCGCCCAGCTGACGACGCGCGGCGTTCGCCGCCTGCGGGTTGTCGGGCGCCTCGACGCGGCGGGCCCGGATGCGCGGCGCGTCCGGCTCGCGGCGGTTGCACAGCGACTGCAGCACCGCGGTGGCGCTGTCGCGGCTGAGCAGATCCGCATTCAGGGTCTGGAGCTGCGCCAGCATCCGCAGGCGCTGAACATAGGGACTCTGCGGTTCCTGCGCCGACACCGGCGAGGCCGCAGCAAGGAAGGCCGCCAATAGGACTCCTGCGAACTTCAAACTCTGGGCGTGCCCCCTAAATCCCGGCGCCATTGTCGATGGCTCGCAGCGCCTCTTCGTGCGCCTGCGCTTCCGCCTCGATCCAGCCGATGAAGGCCTTGACCTGCGGGAGCCGTCCCTTGGCCTTGGGATGGACGACGTAATAGGCGAAGTCGACGGCCGTGGCGATCTGCAAGGGCGCCACCAGGCGTCCCGAATCCAGGTCGGCCTGGGCCAGGGTGCGCTTGGCCAGCGCCACGCCGCGGCCGTTGGCGGCGGCCTCGATCACCAGGCTGGACTGGTTGAAGCGCGGGCCGCGATGCCCGTCGATGCCGCGGAGGCCCCGCGCCGCCAGCCACATGGGCCAGTCCGGGCAGGAATCGTCGATCTCGGGCGAACCGTCATGCAGCAGCACGTGCTTGGCCAGGTCCTCGGGCGTATCGAGCGGCTGCTGGGCCAGGAGCTCGGGGCTCACCACCGGCAGCACCATCTCGCCCACCAGCCGCTTGACCTCGAGGCCGGGGTAGCGCCCGGCGCCATAGCGGATGGCGAGGTCCACCTCGCCGGCGGTCAGGTCCACCAGCTCCATGCCGGCCGAAAGCCATACGTCCACCTGCGGATGCGCCCGCTCGAACGCGCCCAGCCGCGGCACCAGCCACTTGGCCGCGAACGAGGGCGGGGCGGTGATGGTCAGGCGGCGGCCGTCGACGGCGGCGGTCAACAGACTGGCGGCCTCGGCCAGCCGGTCGAAGGCTTCGCGCAGCGCGGGCAGGGCGGTTTGCGCGGCGTCGGTGAGCAGCAGCCCCTTGGGCGTGCGCTTGAAGAGGGCCGCGCCGACGTAGTCCTCGAGGTTCTGGATCTGCTGGCTGACGGCGCCGGGCGTGACCGAGAGCTCGTCGGCGGCGCGGCTGAAGTTCAGGTGGCGCGCAGCGGCCTCGAACGCCCGAAGGGCGTTGAGCGGCGGTAGCCGGCGTCGCTGGGTGTTGCGCTGATCCATCCTAGAATCTCTGACAGGCCCGGCAGAAGTCCTCGGGTTGCGAATTGGCCCCTCGACGCCCTTATTGCAAGCGTCCGCTGGTGTATCGGCCCTTTTCACCAGTGGGCGGTCGGCGGGGCGGGCGTGAGTCCGCCCCGTCCTGATTTGAAGGGCCGCGTGTCGTTAGAGAAGCTAAACATGGGCCACAATCGCGGAAAGCCGACCGACCGCCTGGTGGTGCTGGGCGGGGCGCGCAAGTCGCGCGGTCCGGGCCGTGTGTGGCTGGTGGGCGCCGGTCCCGGCGACCCCGAACTCCTGACCATCAAGGCGTTGAAGGCGCTGCAGGCGGCCGAGGTGGTGGTCCATGACGGCCTGGTCTCCGACGAGATCCTCGACCTGGCCCCGGCCTCGGCCCGGCGGATCAGCGTCGCCAAGCGCAAGTCGCGCCACTCCTACAGCCAGGACGAGATCAACCGCATGCTGGTGGCCTTCGCGCTCGAGGGCCTGAACGTGGTGCGGCTCAAGGGCGGCGACCCGTTCATCTTCGGCCGCGGCGGCGAGGAACTGGAAGCCTGCCGCGAGGCCGGCGTCGAATGCCTGATCGTGCCCGGCGTGACCGCGGCCCTGGCGGCCGGCGCCTCGGCCGGCGCGCCCTTGACCCACCGCGGCTCGGCCCAGGCGGTCACCTTCGTCACCGGCCACGCGGCCAGGGGCGGCGAGCCCGACCTGGACTGGGAGAGCCTGGCCAAGGCCAACCAGACCGTCGTGATCTACATGGGCCTGTCGATGGCCGCCCCGATCGCCGCGCGCCTGATGGGCGCCGGCCGCGCGGGCTCCACCCCGGCCCTGATCGTCGAGAACGCCAGCCGCGCCGACGAGCGCCGCATCGTCACCAGCCTGGCCGGCCTGGCCGAGGCGGCGGCGGGCCTGTCCGGCCCGGCGCTGCTGATCGTGGGCGAGGCCATGGCGCTGGCCCATTCCAGCCAGGAGTTGGCCGGCGAAGGCTCCGCCCAAGTCGAAACGCTCATCCAGGAGGCCCGCGCATGAAGGCGCTGACCGCCAACCGCCTGACCGACGGCGAGGTCGTCTTCTGGAAGTCCGGCCAGTGGGTCACCCGCTTCGCCGACGCCGAACTGTGGACCGACGAGGACCCGGCCGCCGTCGAGGCCGAGGGCAAGGGCAAGGAGCAGGCGACGACGGTGGTCGACGCCTATCTGATCGACCTCGTCGAATCCGAAGGCCTCTGGGCGCCCCTCAGCTACCGCGAGCGCATCCGCGCGCTCGGCCCCTCCAACCACCTCCACCACGGCAAGCAGGCCGAGGGCGGGGCGGTGATCGAGGCGCTGCAGCACGCCCACGGCGCGGCCCGCTCCACCGGCCGCGTCAACCTGATCAAGCGGAAGTAAGGGCCGATGTACCAGTACGACGCCATCGACAAGCAGATGCTGGCCGACCGCTCCACGGAATTCCGTGGGCAGGTGGCGCGGCGTCTGTCCGGCGAGCTCACCGAAGACCAGTTCAAGCCGCTGCGGCTGATGAACGGCCTCTACCTACAGCTCCACGCCTACATGCTGCGGGTGGCGATCCCGTACGGCTCGCTGAACCCCACCCAGCTGCGCAAGCTGGCCTGGATCGGCCGCACCTACGACAAGGGCTACGGCCACTTCACCACGCGCACGAACCTGCAGTTCCACTGGATCAAGCTGGCCGACACGCCCGACATCCTGGACCACCTGGCCAGCGTCGACATGCACGCCATCCAGACCTCCGGGAACTGCATCCGCAACGTCACCGCCGACCCCTACGCCGGCGCGACGGCGGAAGAAGTCGACGATCCGCGGGTGTGGGCCGAGGCGATCCGCCAGTGGTCGACCTTCCACCCCGAGTTCTCGTTCCTGCCGCGCAAGTTCAAGATCGCCATCACTGCGGCGCCCAAGGACCGCACGGCGGCCAAGGTGCACGACATCGGCCTGATGCTGCGGCGCGCCCGCGACGGGTCGCTGGGCTTCGAGGTGATCTTCGGCGGCGGCATGGGCCGGACGCCCTACGTGGGTCCGACCATCCGCGAGTTCCTGCCGGTGAACCGGCTGCTCTCGTACCTGGAAGCGATCCTGCGCGTGTACAACCGCCACGGTCGCCGGGACAACATCTACAAGGCGCGGATCAAGATCCTGGTCGCCGCCCTCGGCAAGGAGGAGTTCGCCAAGCAGGTTGAGGCCGAGTGGGCCAAGATCGGCGAGGACGCGGACCTGCCCGACACCGAGCTCGCCCGCATCCGCGGCGCGTTCGCTGCGACGGCCTTCGAGACCCTGCCGGCGCAGTCCGAGGCGTTCGAGACGGCCAAGGCCTCGAACCCGGCCTTCGCGCGCTTCGTGCGCAACAACCTGAAGCCCCACAAGCGGCCCGGCTACGGCATCGTCGAGATCAGCCTCAAGGGCATCGGCGACACGCCCGGCGACGCCACCTCCGAGCAGATGGAGGTCGTCGCCGACCTGGGCGAGAAGTACGGCCTGGGCGACATCCGCGTCACCCACGAGCAGAACCTGGTCCTGCCGCACGTGAAGCTGGACGACGTGCCGGCGGTCTGGGCGGCGCTCTCGGAAGCCGGCATCGCCACGCCGAACATCAACCTGGTCAGCGACATCATCGCCTGCCCTGGCCTGGACTACTGCGCGCTGGCCAACGCCCGGGCGATCCCGATCGCCCAGCACATCGCGGCCAAGTTCAAGGACCAGGATCGCGCCGAGAAGGTGGGCGAGCTCAAGATCAAGATCTCGGGCTGCATCAACGCCTGCGGCCACCACCACGTGGGCCACATCGGCATCCTGGGCGTCGATAAGAAGGGCGAGGAGTTCTACCAGCTCACCCTGGGCGGCTCGGGCGCCGAGGACGCGGCCGTGGGCTCGATGCTGGGACCGGCGCTGCCCTACGACAAGGTCGCCGACGCGGTCGACACCCTGGTCGACGTCTACCTGCGCGAACGCCAGGACGGCGAGCGCTTCCTCGACACCTTCCGCCGCACCGGCGTGAACCCCTTCAAGGAGGCCGTCTATGCCGACGCTCATTGAGCTGAAGGACGGCGTCTGCCGCGGGATCGACGACCCCTTCACCCACGTCGCCGACGACGAGGCGCTGCCGCCCGGCGACGTGATCATCTCGCTGACCCGCTTCCAGCAGGAGGGCGACGCTCTCCTGTCGGACGGCCGCCGCGTGGGCGTGCGCCTCGAGGCGCACGAGGAGGTCGAGGCTCTGGCCTACGATCTGCCGCGCCTGGCGACCGTGGGTCTCGTCGCTCTGGCGTTCCCGAAGTACCGCGACGGGCGCGCCTATACGAACGCCCGCCTCGCGCGGGAGCGGTACGGTTTCAAGGGCCAGGTCCGCGCTGTCGGGGATGTCCTGCGCGAGCAGGCGGGCTTCATGGCCCGGGTCGGGTTCGACGCTTTCGAGCCCGCCGACGACGCCAGCGCCAACGAGTGGCAGGCGGCCATCCGCCGCTACCGCCACGTCTACCAGAGGTCCGCCGACGGCCGTACGCCGGCGTTCGCGGAGCGGGAGTGATGAGCTTGGCCTACGACAGCGTTGACCACGAGGGCGCGCTGGCCCTCCGTCTGGACGCGGAACTGCGTCGCGCGCATCCGCGCACCATCCTGGAAGCCGCCGTCGAGAGCTTCGGCGACAAGCTGGCCCTGGTCTCGTCCTTCGGGGCGGAGTCGGCGGTGCTGCTCGACATCGCCGCCAAGGTGAAGCCGGACATCCCGGTGCTGTTCCTCGACACCGGCATGCTGTTCGGCCAGACGCTGGACTACCGCAAGCAGCTCGCCGAGCGCCTGGGCCTGACCAACGTCCGCGACCTGCGGCCCCAGTACCACGACCTGGCCACGGGCGACCCGCAGGCCAAGCTGTGGCAGACCGACACCGACGCCTGCTGCCACATCCGCAAGGTGCTGCCGCTGGACCGTGCGTTGGCGGAGTTCGACGCCTGGATCACCGGCCGCAAGCGCTTCCACGGCGGCGACCGGCTGAACCTGCCGGTGGTCGAACAGGCCGACGGCCAGGTGAAGTTCAACCCGCTCGCCAACTGGGACAAGGCCGACCTCGACGCCTATGCGGCCGAGCACGACCTGCCCGCCCATCCCCTGGTGGCCCAGGGCTTCCCCTCCATCGGCTGCTGGCCCTGCACCCAGCCGGCCGAAGACGGCGAGGACGTCCGCGCCGGCCGCTGGAAGGGGATGGACAAGACCGAGTGCGGCATCCATGTGGCGCGTGCGCCGGGGACGCCCAACAACGTCGGCGGCGACATCTAAGGCATTCAGGAATGAACGACGTGTCCCTGGTTCAGCCGGCCGCCGGTCCGGCCCTCAAGGCGTCCGGCGCCTTCTTCGTCGAGACGGTGACGTGGGTCCAGCATTGGACCCCCAGCCTGTTCTCGTTCCGCACCACGCGGGACCCGGCGCTCCGTTTCTCGAGCGGCCAGTTCGTGATGGTCGGGCTGCAGAAGGAAGACGGCAAGCCGCTGGTGCGCGCCTACTCCATCGCCTCGCCCTCGTGGCACGAGGAGCTGGAGTTCTACTCCATCAAGGTGCCGGACGGTCCGCTGACCTCGCGCCTGCAGAACATCAAGGTGGGCGACCAGGTCCTGATCGGCCGCAAGCCCACCGGCACCCTGGTGCTGGACGGCCTGAAGCCGGGCAAGCGCCTCTATATGCTGGGCACCGGCACCGGCCTTGCGCCCTGGCTCTCGCTGGCCCGCGACCCCGAGGTCTACGACCGCTTCGAGACGGTGGTGGTCACCCATACCGTGCGCGAGGTCCAGGACCTGAACTACGCGGAACTGTTCGAGAAGGACCTCAAAGAAGACGAGATCCTGTCCGAGCTGATCGGCGACAAGCTGAAGTACTACCCGACGGTCACCCGCGAGGAGTTCCGAACCAAGGGCCGGATCACCGACCTGATCGAGTCGGGGCAGCTCTTCCGCGACCTCGGCCTGCCGCCGTTCGACCCGGCCGAGGACCGCGTCATGCTGTGCGGCGGCCCGTCCGTGCTGGTCGACCTGAAGCAGCAGCTGCTCGACCGCGGCTATGTCGAGGGCTCGCTCGCCCAGCCCGGCGACTTCGTGCTCGAGAAGGCGTTCGTCGAGACCTAGGTCCGGGCGAGGACGAACGCGGCGCGCTCTTCGACACTCGCCTTCGGCACGACCACCGGCTCGTAGCCGAGCTCGGGCAGGGTGCGCAGGATCTGGTCGAACACCGCCTCCATGCGCGACCAGTCTTCCCAGCGCTCCGTGTCGGTCCCGTAGATCTCCTGCCAAGGCGGGAAGACGAACACGCGCGTGTTGTAGCGCCGCGTCCGGATGGCCTCGATCAACTCCGCCGACGGTGGGACGCCGTTCGCGCCGTACATGTCCATCAGGCCCCGGTCGAAGAAGACGCGGTCGGTCTCGCCCGCCAGCCGGTCGAAGTCAGCGATGTCGCGCTCCGTGGTGAGGTCGCGGCAGGCCTTGGCGTCGAGCCACGGCACGCCGCGAGCCCCGGCGTCCACCTGTTCCCGGATCACCGCGCGGATGTTCTCGGCGACGGTGAGCTCACCCGCGGCCCGCAGGTGCTCGATGACCGCCGTCTTCCCGGTCCCGCCACCGCCGGTAAAGACGAAGAAGTTCGGTTTGTGCATTGATTTCCCTCCCCTCCGGGGAGGAGCAGGCCGCGTAGCGACCGGGGTGGGAAGTGTGGGCCGGAGCGCCGACGTCCGTGAGGATCGCTCTACCCCACCCGCCTCGCTTCGCTCGCCACGCTCCCCGGAGGGGAGGGAACGGCGCTTCGCGCCTAGTTCGGCGGGCAGCCCTGGAACTGGCCGACCTTCACGGCCGTCAGGGTCGCGAGACTCAGCTTCTGCATCGGCTTCATCGAAGCGGCGCCGTGGCCCGTATAGAGGTCGATGCGCTGGCCCTTGATCGCGCCGCCGACGTCGGAGGCGTACCAGTAGCCGTCGTGGCTCTCGCCGTTCGGCATCCGCAGGCCCACGGTCTCCTTGATGAAGACCACGGTGCGGCGCGGGATGATGTTCTTGTCCACCGCCAGGGTGCGCATCGGCACGACCTTGCAGCCGAGGCTGTCCAGCACGCCCACGCCCTTGGCGCCGGCATGATAGAGCGTCGCCTTCACGTTGAAGACGCCGGTGCCGGGGAGGGCCCCCGAGATGACCGAGGAGATGAGGTCACCCACCGGATCGTTCTGCGCAGCTTGCGCATTTGAGGCGATGCCGAGGGCAAAAAGTACTGCCAGGGCGGCGAGGCGGCGTCGCAAGACGGCGTCCTCCTTCGTCGTTGAACTGGTGCCCGGAGTCGTACCGGCTGAGCTCCGCCGGGGCAACCCCGGAAGGGCGCTTTGCCGCAACCTGTGAGCTTTCCTAACAGTTCGGGTTAGACGGGATCGCTTGCCCGCCGAGAGGAAATTGCCCAATGCCGTGCCCGGAAATCTGGAGCGGTGCATGAAAATCTATGGGGACAGCAAGTCCGGAAACTGCCTGAAGGTGAGCTGGACGGCCGATTTCCTGGGCCGATCCTACGAATGGATCGAGACCGACATCATGCAGGGCGAGTCGCGGACGCCCGACTTCCTGGCGATGAATCCGGCCGGCCAGGTGCCTGTCGTGGTGCTCGATGACGGCCGCGCAATGGCCCAATCCAACGCCATCATCCTGTACCTGGCCGAAGGCTCGTCGCTGATCCCGAAGGACGCCTACGACCGGGCCCGCATGCTCGAATGGCTGTTCTGGGAGCAGTACAGCCACGAGCCCTACGTCGCCGTCGCCCGCTTCCAGGTGCGCTACCTGGGCAAGCCGGTCGAGGAGCTGGAGGCGCGGCTCGTCGAGCGCGGCGGCTCGGCGCTGGCGCGGATGGAGCTGGCGCTGAAGGACGCGCCGTTCCTCGTGGGCGACCAGCTTAGCCTCGCCGACGTGGCCCTCGTCGCCTACACCCGTGTCTGCCACGAGGGCGGCTTCAGCCTCGATCTCTACCCGGCCGTGAAGGCCTGGGTGGCCCGCGTGGAGCAGGCGCTGAACATCCGCTGAGAGCCGCTTGCCTTCGGACGGACGGCACGCGAAACCGGGGCAATGAAACGTCTTCCCGTCGCCGCGCTCGCCGCCCTGGCCGTCGCCGTTCCCACCTCGCTGTTCGCCTGGGGCGGCACCGGCCACCGGATCGTGGGCGACCTGGCCATCCGCGCGCTGCCGGTCGAGGTCCCGGCCTTCCTGCGCACCAAGCAGGCGGCGCTCGACGTGGCCGAACTGTCGCGCGAGCCCGACCGGTCGAAGGCCGCGGGCAAGATCCACGATCACGATCGCGACGCCGGCCACTTCGTCGACCTGGACGAGGAGGGCAGGATCCTGGGCGGGCCGCCCATGCTGCCGCTGGCGGCCACCCGCGCCGACTACGAGACCCAGCTGCGCGCCGCCGGCCTCGACCAGTGGAAGGCCGGCTACCTGCCGTACTCCATCATCGACCGCTACCAGCAGCTCACCACCGACTTCGCCTACTGGCGCGTGCTGAACGCCGCCGAGAAGAACCCGGCCTGGAAGAAGAACCGCGCCTGGTTCCGCCAGGACCGCATCCGCCGCGAGGCGCTGGTCCTCAAGAGCATCGGCGAGCTGTCGCACTTCGTGGGCGACGGCAGCCAGCCGCTGCACGTGACCACCCACTTCAACGGCTGGGGCGACTATCACAATCCGAAGGGCTATTCGACCGCGCGCCTGCACGGTCCCTTCGAGAGCGACCTCGTGCAGGCGACGGTGAAGCCGGCGGCCGTCGCGGCGAAGATGACGCCCTTCAAGTCGTGCGAGTGCCCGATCGAGCAGCGGATCGGCGCCTACCTCACGCAGACGGGCACGTTCGTGATCCCGTTCTACGAGATGGAGAAGGCCGGCGGCCTCAAGCCTGGCGACCCGCGCGGCACGGCGATGGCCACCGAGCGGATCGCCGTGGGCGCCTCGGAGCTGCGCGACCTGGTCGTCGAGGCCTGGCGTGCGAGCGCCAACGTGAAGATCGGCTGGCGGCCGGTGGCGGTGCAGGACGTGCTGTCCGGCAAGACCGATCCGTACCCGGCGCTCTACGGCGTCGACTGATGCCCACGCCGCAGTTCGGGGAGCCGGGCCTGGAAGGGCCGTACCCGGATCGTCCGGCGGCGTTCGCCGTGGTGGAACACGACGGTCGCCTGGCCCTGGTGCAGGTCGAGCGGCGCGGCCGCGGCCTGGTGCTGGACCTGCCGGGCGGCGGGATCGATTCGGGCGAGACGGCGGTGCAGGCGGCCGCGCGCGAGTGCGGGGAGGAAGCCGGCCTCGTCGTGGCGCTGGACGCCGAGCCCTTCGTCCACGCCGACCACTTCTTCCTCCACAACGACGGCGTGGTCCGCAACACGCGCGGGTCGTTCTTCGCCGGCCGCATGCGCTCTATCGACCGCGCCAGGAAGATCGAGCACGACCATCACCTGGTGTGGGTGGAGCCCCATGCGGCGGTCGAGAAACTGGACCGCGCGTCCCATGCCTGGGCCGTCGCTGCATGGCTGAGATTGCGCGCGCGTCCCTGAGCGGCTAGCAGCGCGCCCATGACGGCGCAAATCATCGAAGGACTGCCGGTCGCGGAACGCCTACGGGCGGACGTGGCGGCGGAAGTGGCGCGGCTGCGCGCCGAGCACGGACTGCAGCCCGGCCTGGCGGTCGTGCTGGTCGGCGACGATCCTGCCTCCCAGGCCTATGTGAAGTCCAAGGGGGAGCAGTCGAAGGCGGCCGGGATGCACTCGGTCACGCACCTGCTGCCCGGCGACACGACGCAGGAAGCGCTGGAGGCGCTGGTGCGCGACCTGGCCGGCGACCCGAAGATCCACGGCATTCTGGTGCAGCTCCCGCTCCCGAAGCATCTCGACGAGAAGCCCGTCATCGAACTGATCGGGCCGGACAAGGACGTCGACGGCCTGCACGTGGTCAACGCCGGCCGCCTGGTCGCCGGCCTGCCGGCTCTGGTCGCCTGCACGCCGACCGGCTGCCTCGTCCTGCTGAAGGCCACCCTCGGGGACCTCACGGGCAAGCGCGCCGTGGTCGTGGGCCGCTCGCTGCTGGTGGGCAAGCCGATCGCCCAGTTGCTGCTGGCGGAGAACTGCACGGTGACGATGGCCCACTCGCGCACCGTGGACCTGCCGTCGGTTTGCCGCGAGGCCGACATCCTGGTGGCGGCGATCGGCCAGCCGCGGATGATCCGCGGCGACTGGATCAAGCCCGGCGCCTGCGTGATCGACGTGGGCATCAACCGCGTGCCCTTCGACAACCCGGAACAGGCGGCGGCGGGCAAGACGAAGATCGTCGGCGACGTGAACTACAAGGAAGCCCTGCAGGTGGCCGGGTCGATCACGCCTGTGCCGAAGGGCGTCGGGCCGATGACCGTCGCGGTGCTGCTGCACAACACCGTCCTGGCGGCGAAGCGACAGGCCGGCGTGACCTAGGTCGCTGACGTCGGCTTCGCGTTCTCGCTGGTCCAGGCCACCACCTCGGCGAGCAGCTGGGCCACCGCGCGGTCGTAGGCCGGGACGATGGCGCTGACCCGGTTGTCGGCCGCGCGCACGCGCTTCTCGAACAGGCGCTCGGAGACCAGCCCGCCGCCCGAGCCGGCGGTGATGGCGCCGCGCACGCGGACCACCACGGTCGGGGCCGCCTTCGCGCCGCGATCGTAGTGGGTCTCGAAGTTCCGCACGTCCAGGCGCAGCACATAGGCCGCCGAGGCCGGCTCGCCGCGCGAGATGATCCGCACGGGACCCGGATCGGCGTCGAACGCCGCCAGCACCGCTTCGTCCCACAGCGTCGCGGCTGGTGCGACCCAACGGGTCTCGGCGATGTAGGCCGCCTTGCCGTTGGTGAGCGTCAGGATCCGGTCGCCCGCCGACTCGCGCTGGAACACCGCGCTCGTGCGGAAGACGCCGATCTGGCCTACGGGCGCACTCACGGTCTCGGCCAAGAGCGGCTGGCCGAAGCGGTAGAGGTCGGCGGGCTTACTCTTCGGCAACAGCGAGATGCAGCCCGCCAGCGAGAGCGCCGCGGCGCCGACAATGGCGAGGCGGAGGAGGGGCGAGCGCATCATTTGGGCACCTTCACTTCCTCGGCGGCCGCCTTGCCGAGGGCGCCGGTGGGACTGGACTGGACCTCGTTCACCAGCTGCTCCAGCGACTCGGCCGCGCTCTGCAGCTGGATGACGGCCGCGGTGATCTGCGGCAGGCCGTTGGTGGCGAAGTCGGTGGTGGGCGCCTGCAGGCGAGTGATCATCTGCCGCGCGTCCTTCGACGCGGCGCGCGCCTCCTCGGCAGCCTCGGCGAGGTTGGCGATGGCGCGCTTGCCGTCGCCGTCGACGACGTTGCGCGTCGCGGCCGACAGCTTGCCGATCTCGTCGGCGGCGACGTCGATCCGCTGCAGCGCTGCCTGGGCATCGGCGATGATCGCCTTGCGCTCGCGCAGTTCGGCGGTGACCGCCTGGGCGTCGGAGACCGCCGCCGAGAACGTCTTGATGTTCTCGTCCGACAGCACGCGGTTCACGCGGTCCAGCGCCTCGATGCTGCGGGTCAGCACGGTGCCGCCGCCCTCCAGCAGGTCGGACAGCGTGCTGCGCTGGCTGCGGATGATCGGGATGCACTCGCGGCCCAGGCCCAGGCGTTCGCACCGCGGCTGGTCGGCCTCCTTCAGGAGCGGCCGCGTGCCGGTGCCCGACGTGATCTGCACATAGTTCAGGCCGGTGATGCCCTGCGGCTCGAGGGTGGCGTACGAGTCCACGCGGATCGGCACGTCCTCGGTCACGCGGACGCGAGCGATCACGTTGCGCGGGTTGGTCTGGTCCAGCGCGATCTTCTGCACCTCGCCCACCTTGATGCCGTTGAAGTGCACCTCGCCGCCCTCGTTCAGGCCGCGCACAGGGCCCTGGAAGACGATGTCGTAGAGGTCGTAGTCGCGCGCGAAGCTGAGCCGGGCCAGCCAGACGATGAAGACGACCAGCGCCACCGACAGGATCAACGTCGAGAGGCCCACCAGCGTGTAGTTGGCGTTCTTTTCCATCAGCTCCCCGTCTCTTCGCGGCAGGCGCGTGCGGCGCGGCCGCGGGGGCCCAGGAAATACTCCCGGATCCAAGGATGGTCGGACGTCTCGAGCTCCCTCACCGGCGCCGTCGCGACCACGTGACCGTCGGCCAGCACGGCCACGCGGTCGGTGATCTCGTAGAGGGAGTCGAGGTCGTGGGTGATCATGAAGACGGTCAGGCCCAGGCTGCCGGCCAGGTCGCTGGTGAGCTCGTCGAAGGCCGCCGCGCCGATGGGATCCAGACCCGACGTCGGCTCGTCGAGGAACAGGAGCTCGGGATCCAGCGCGAGCGCGCGCGCCAGGCCGGCGCGCTTCTTCATGCCGCCGGACAGCTCGGCCGGCTTCAGCGCGCCCGCATCCGGCCTCAAGCCCACCATCGAGATCTTCAGGTCCGCCAGCTCCTGAGCCTCGCGGCGCGACAGCCGTGTGTGCTCGAACATCGGCGCCATGACGTTCTCGCGCACGGTCAGGTTCGAGAACAGCGCGCCGCCCTGGAACAGCACGCCCCACGACCGCTCGAGCTCGCTCCAGCGCCGTCGCGACGCCCGCTGCAGCTCGT
Organism: Phenylobacterium sp.; assembly: GCF_036402295.1. GTDB lineage: Bacteria > Pseudomonadota > Alphaproteobacteria > Caulobacterales > Caulobacteraceae > Phenylobacterium. The sequence continues at coordinate 3,018 of NZ_DASWTE010000151.1, read as the reverse complement.
GGCCGAACACCTTCACGGTTCCCGCGTCGGGGGTGCGCAGACCGATGATGGTGTTGAGCAGCACCGACTTCCCGGTGCCCGAGCCGCCCACCACGCCCAGCACCTCGCCCCGCCGCACGGTCAGGTCGAGGTTGTCGTGCACCACGTGGTCGCCGAACTGGTTGCGCAGGCCCCGCACCTCGATGGCGGGGCCGTTGCCGTTCGGCGAAGCCTCCGAGACCGGGACTGCGTCTGCGAGTGTCATATGTCGAGCTCCATGTAGAGGAGCGCGAACGCTGCATCGAGCATGATGATGGCGAAGATGGCGTGGACCACGGCGGAGGTCACCCGCTGGCCCAGCGACTGCACGTCGCCGCCTACCAGGAGACCCTGACGGCAGCCGATGCCGGCGACCACGGCGGCCATCACCGGGGCCTTCGACAGGGCCACGTAGAAGTGGTTCGGGCCCACGTTGTCGACCACCCGCTGGAGGAAGAACGTGGGCCCGAGGTCCAGTACCGTCCAGGTGATCAGGAGACCGCCCGCCAGGCCCGCCAGGGTCGCCACGAAGGTGAGCAGCGGGATGGTCAGCAGCAAGGCGATGAACCGCGGCAGCACCAGCGCCTCGTAGGGGTCGACGCCCATCACCTGCATGGCGTCGACTTCCTGCTGCATCTTCATCGAGCCCAGTTCGGCGGCGAAGGCCGAGGCCGAGCGGCCGGCCAGAAGCACGGCCGTGATGACGATGTTGAACTCGCGGATCACGGCCACGCCGATCAGCTCGACGACGAACACCTCGGCCCCGAACTGGCGCAGCATGTTGACGCCCAGCAGGGCCACGACGGCGCCGATGAAGAAGGTGGTCAGGGCCACGATCGGGATCGCGTCCAGCCCGGCGCGCTCCATCTGGGTGAAGATCGGCGCCCAGCGCACGCGGTGCGGCGCAGTCGCGAGGTGGGCGAGCATCCGGCCGGTGACCACGATCAGATGGCCGAAGAACGCCATCGTATCCAGGAACTCGGCCAGAAGGTCGGTCATGCCGCGGCCGATGCGGATGACCATGTTGTGGAAGCCCTGCGGCTCGCGGCGCACCACGGGCTCTTCGTGGACGGCGTTATCCACAAGTTCCAGCAGGCGTCGCGATTCGGGGCGCGCGACGACGCGCTCCAGGCTGAACTCCGACCCCGCGGCCCGCACCACGGCATAGGCGCCGGCGGTGTCCATGCGCCCAACCTCAGTGAGGTCGAGGGCGATTCCCTTGCGGCCGCCCAGCGCCTGCGCCAGCCCTTCGGCCGCGCCGCCCAGCTGGCGCGTCGTCCAATCGCCGCTAAGCGCGACGGTGGGGCGATCGGTCGCGGGCAGCACCTGGAAGTCGGCCGGCTTCTCCATGTGTGGGTTGTCCCGGTGTCCGCGGCGGCTGTCCAGCCTCGTCGTCCGGGTGGGTCCTCCTTCGTGAATCGGCGCCGCAGCCCTTGGCGACCCTGCGGCCAACGCTCATATGGCGAAGGCTGTTCCTTGTGACAGCCCCTGTTCAAGGCCTCCTACGGCCACGCTCAGCCAAGATTTGGTCCAAGTCACGCGAGACAGCATCCCAATTCCGGCCTGATTTGAACTGCTTGCGTATGAAGTGGAGAGCAACGTGACCACCCGCCAGATCGACCTCGCCGGGGCCTCCGGCGCCCACTACCGTTACTCGCCGCTCGAGGAGAACCGCTTCTTGCCGCCGGCGGGGGCCAACTACGTGATCGCCGAGCTCACGGAAGAGGGGCCGAAGGTCGTGTACGCGGGGGAGACCGACAACCTGGCCAGCCAGACCTGGCGCGCCGACCTCGAGAAGGCGCGCAAGAAGTTCCAGGGCGCCACCGTGCTGACCCGGCTGAACGTGACCCGCGCGGTGCGCGAGGCGGAACGCCGCGACCTGATCGACCACTACCATCCGCCGTTGAACGGCTAGGCCGACACAGCCCATTTTGGACGGCGTGGACGCGCCGCCCCTCATCGTCATCTTCGGCGCCGCCGTGCGGGCCGACGGGTCGCCGTCGGCGGCTCTGTTGCGGCGGATCGGCTGCGGCCTGGAAGCCGCGCGCGTCTGGCCGGACGCGCCGGTGGTCTGTTCGGGCGGCGTCGGTCGCGTCGGGCCGTCCGAGGCTTCGGTGATGATCGAGATCCTGCGGCGCGAGGGCATGTCGGCCGACCGGCTGATTCCCGACGAGGAGAGCCTCGACACCCTGCAGAGCGTGGCGGTCGCGGCGCGGCGGGCGAGGGCGCTCGGCAGTCCGTTCGTGGTCGCCTGCAGCGACGGCTACCACCTGCCGCGCATCCGGCTGATGCTGGCGGTGCTGGGCGTGCGCAGCGTGCCGGGTCCGCGAGGCGGCGCGCGCGGCGATCCGTGGCATCGCCTGGGCATGGGATTGCGCGAAATCCCGGCGATTCCGTACGACGTCGTCCTCGTCGCGGCCCAGAAGCGCCGTCTTCTGTCATAGTGCTGACGAACTCGCCCGGAAGGTTGGGGCATGGCTTCCGACCCGCAGAATCCCTATCGCAACAGCGCCTGGCCGCAGATGCCCCAGGCGCCGTTCCGCGTCGGGCCGCTGCCGAAGGCCGCTTCGCCGCCCGAGCCTGCACCGCCTGAGCCGCCGCCCGAACCGCCGCGGCCGGCGACCGTGACGCCGCTCTACGTCCGCCCGGTCGAACCGGCCCCGTTCCAGGGCCTGGCGACGGGCGGCCTGTCCGCTGCGCCGCGGCCGACCCCGACGCCGCAACCCGCGCCGATCCCGGCCGATCCGCCGCCGGTGGCCGTGCGCGCGGCGCCTCCGCCGGTCGCGGTCGAGCCGCCGCCGCCCGCCGAGCGTGTCGTCGAGCTCGAGCCCCTGATCATCACGGCGCCGCGCCGGACGCCGGCCGCCAAGCCGAAGCGGCGCCGGTCGCCCGCGCCCGCCTGGGCCGCCGCTGCGGTAGTGGGCGTCGTCGGGCTGGCAGGCCTGGGCTACGTGTTCACCCGCGCGCAGGACGCTGCGCCAGCCGCGCCGCCGGTCACGG
>NZ_DASWTE010000150.1:0-3112 GCF_036402295.1 Phenylobacterium sp. | reverse complement strand
CGACCTGGATGTCGTCGCCCACGCCCATGGTCGTGCCCGGGGCCGGCAGGCCGTAGGTGACGCCGAAGTCCGAGCGCTTGAACGTGCCGTGCGCCGAGAAGCCGACGCGGGCGCCGGAGGGGTCCATGGCGCCCGGCTTGTAGCCACCGTTCCAGGTGGCCTCGAGGACGACGGGCCTGGTCACGCCCTTCAGCGTCAGGTCGCCGGTGACGCGGGCCGTGCGCGGACCGGTGGGCTCGACCTTGGTGGACTTGAAGGTGATCTGCGGGTGGTTGGCCGTGTCCAGGAACTCCTTCTGGATCAGGGCGTCGAAGTCGAGCTTGGGGTCCGGATAGTCGGTCTCGAGCGATCGCGCCTCGATCGTGGCGGTGACGCTCTGGCCGGCTGGGTTGGCCGGATCGAAGTTGAGCTTCCCGTCCGCCTTGGTGAAGCGCGACGTGTAGTTGGACAGGCCGATGTGAGAGACGCGGAAGGTCACGCTCGTGTGCCCCATGTCCAACGTGTACTGGCCGGCCGGCGCGTCGGCCGGAGGCTGCGCAACGGCGGCGGGCTTGGTGTCGGGGACCACCGCCGCGTCGGTCCTGGCTTCGCCCTGGGGACGCGGGGAACAGGCGGCCAGGACGGCCAGGGTGGCGAGGGGCAGAAGGCGGCGCATCGGGGGGCTCTCCGTGGGTTGAGCCCCAAGGACGTAGGAGCCGGCCGGTTCCCGACAAACCCCGCGCCGCGGCCTAGATCTCGTCGGCGACGACGCGGACCAGTTCGACGATCTTGCGGCGGATGGCCGGCTCGGTGATGCGCGGGAAGGCGGCCATCAGCTCGATGCCTTCGGCCGACAGCATGAACTCCTGGGCGGCGTCGCGCTGGGCGGCCAGGGCTTCCTGGTCGCCGAGTCCGTCATAGAAGTAGGCCACCGGCGTCTTCAGCGCCGCGGCGATTTCCCAGAGCTTCGACGCGCTCACGCGGTTCGCGCCGCGCTCGTACTTCTGGACCTGCTGGAAGGTGATGCCGAGCGCCTCGGCCAGGCGCTCCTGGCTGACGCCCATCTCCTTGCGGCGCATGCGGATGCGCAGGCCTACGTGACGGTCGACCGGGTGAGGGCCTTCGCCCCGCCCGATCTCGGCGGCCTCTATGGGCGCGCCTTCGACATGCTTTTCCAAAACCCTAGTCATCGCCCCCGACCTAGGTGATGCGGGGGTCGCTGCCACCCCCCGATGGAGCGGCCCCCGCGCCTGTACCTCCCCCGAGGTACGTCCTTAAGTTGAGGCACGGTCGCATGGTTTGAAAACCCATGCCTACCCATTTTGGGGGTGTGGTCTGTTCTCGTTTCGGTCAGGCTGCGCCGCGGAGAGCCCGAACCTGCCTCTCCCACTCGGAAAGAACGCCATATTCCGAGAGTTGAGTGAATAAGCGCTGCAGGTGCGACCGATTGTCCGTCATGTACAGGATGAAGGGTCCGCGGGCCAAAATGCGGGCCGTGACCACATATCCGTGCTCGTTTCGTTCGCATCTATCGTCGGCTACCAGACGCGCCAGGTGCCGCCGGATCGTTTCGTGCGGTATGCCCAGGCGCCCGGCGAGGGTCGCCGGCCGGACGGGCATCCGGTGCTTGTCGGGAACGAAGGCCTGGGGCTCCCAGGTCTCGCCGTCCCGGCCGCCCTCGGTGTCGGGCAGGTGTTCGGTGTTGGCGTGGATCAGGTCCATCAGGACCAGCCCGGTGACCAGGTCGCCGATGTACTGGCCGATCGGCTCGGCCAGGCGCAGCACATAGTCCGACGACAGGCGGATCACGAGCCGGACCGGCGGGTTCTCCGGGTCGAACGGCGGTGCGTCCGGCGATGGCTGCGGCAGGTCCTCGAGCAGGCCGATGCCGCGCAGCCGGAAGTAGAGATTCTTGACCAGTTCGTAGTGGGCCGCGGCGCCGACCCGGTAGAACGGCGAGTTCAGCGGCGCGGTCGGGACCACGACGCCGCGCGGGTGGGTGACGATGACGCCCTGCTCGGCCAGCACCGCGATCCGCCGGCGCGCGGTCTCGAACGGCATGCGCAGCGAATTGGCGATGGCGCTGATGCTGACCGGGCGGCGCATCTCGTCGGGCGGCGGCTGGTCCAGGGTGGCGTAGCGCCGCTGGAGCTCGGGGTTCCGGGTGATCTGGGCGACGTTCGCCTGGCTGATCGCGGCCAGCAGCAGGCCGTCGACCACGTCGCGCCCGAACCCGCCCAGCTTCACCAGGTCGAGGGCGAAGCCGTTCGCAAGCCGAGCCGCGACGCGGAGACTCTGATGCGAAACGTCATGCGCCATACCGACTCCAAACGCAGATCATTGTTCTGCGTAACATAGAACATGCTCAGCGACCGCTGAATCCGTACGTAGCGGAAGACGCCGCCGTTATCTGTAACGCTCGAACCAGGCCAGGATCGCGCCTGCTTTTGCGGCAGATTGCGAGGGCCGCGCGGCGATACCGCCATGGCTCGCGCCCGGCACACGCACCAGCGCCGTCGGCACCCCGCGCAGCTGCAGGGCGGCGAAATACTGGTCGGCCTCGGACGGCGGCGTGCGGTCGTCCTGCTCGCCCACGACGACCAGGGTCGGCGTCTTCACATTGCCCACCAGGCTCAGCGGCGAGCGCGCCCAGTACCCCTGCGGGTCCTCCCACGGCATCTTCCCGAACCAGTAGCTGGCCATGAAGGTGTAGCCGTCGGTGGTCAGCACCTGGCTGGTCCAGTTGATCACCGGCTTCTGGGTGGCCGCGGCGCGGAAGCGGTCGGTCTTGCCGACGATCCAGGCGGTCAGGGCGCCGCCGCCGGAGCCGCCGGTGACGTAGAGCCGCTTGTCGTCAACCGCGCCCTTGGCGATGGCGGCGTCCACCACGCTCATCAAGTCGTCGTAGTCGTGGCTGGGGTAGTTGCGGTCGATCTCGTTGGCGAAGGCCTCGCCGTACGACGTGGAGCCGCGCGGGTTCGAGTAGACCACCACGTAGCCGGCGGCCGCGTAGAGCTGGACGTCGGTGGCGAAGGTCGGGCCGTAGGCGGCGAAGGGGCCGCCGTGGATCTCGAGGATCAGCGGGTACTTTTTCGACGGGTCGAAGTTAGGCGGATAGGCGATCCAGGCTCCG
>NZ_DASWTE010000149.1:0-4772 GCF_036402295.1 Phenylobacterium sp. | reverse complement strand
GCGTTGTTCGAGAAGAACTTGAACCAGCGCGTCTCCTCGGTGACGACCACGTCGCGCAGGTCGTTGTCCGAGAACGCCTTGTTGCCCAGGAAGTTGACCGAGAGGATGCCGCTCTTCGGGCCCTCGTCGATCTTGAAGATCAGGTCCACGCGCTTCTGCGGCAGCTCGATGATCTGCGGCGTCACGTTGGCGGAGATCCGGCCCGAACGCCGGTACAGCTCGACGATGCGCTGGACGTCGCCCTGCACCTTCGCCCGCGTGAAGATGCCCCGCGGGCGCACCGTCACCTCGTCGCGCAGCTTGTCTTCCTTGAGGCCCGAGTTCCCCTCGAAGATCACCCGGTTGATGATCGGGTTCTCGACCACCGTGACGATCAGGTCGCCATTCTGGAAGTCGATCTTCACGTCCGAGAACAGGTCGGTGCGGAAGAGCGCCTTGATGGCGAGGTCGGCCTTGGCCGCGTCAATCGTCTCGCCAGGGCCCACGGGCAGGTAGGACACGACGGTCGATTGCTCGATCCGCTCGTTGCCCTGCACGAGGATGCGCTGGATCACGCCGCCCTGGACCTGAGCGGCGGCGACACCTGGCAGGGCGACGGCGGTCGTGCCGAACAATAGGGCAAGGCCGGAGGCGAGCGCGGCGCGCTTAGCGCGGGTCTTTGACATCGAATCAGCCGTTTGAGGGACGTACGCGCCTAAGAGAATAGGCCGCCGAACAGATTGAACACACGCAGGCGCTGCAAATCGTTCCAGGTGGCGAACAACATCAATCCGAGAACAAGTGCAAGGCCCACGCGGTACCCTGCCGCTTGAACCTTGGCGGCAAGAGGGCGCCGCGCCACGGCTTCATAGGCGTAGAACAGCAGATGGCCGCCGTCGAGGACGGGCACCGGCAGCAGGTTCATGAAGCCGATGCTGACCGAGATCAGCGCGGCGAGCTGCAGGAGGTTGAGGCTCGAGCGGAAGATGGTGTCGAGCATCCCGTCGGCGCCCTCGGCGCCCAACGCGGCCACGTTCTTGGTGACGGTGGCGATGCCCAGCGGCCCCCGCAGCTCGTCGGCATGCACCTGGCCGGTGATCATCCGGCCCAGGTAGTAGATGGTCGTCTCCAGCGTCCGCCACGTGCGCTCGGTCCCGCGGACGACGGCCTCGACGGGCCCGTAGTGGATCTGGATGTAGTCGTCGCGGCCCTGGGCCGGGCGGATGCCCAGGGAGCCCAGCTTCTGCTCGCCGGCCACGGCGTCCTGCGACACCCGCCAGCGCGGCGTGGCCACCAGCTCGACCGGCTTGCCCGCGCGCTCGACCACGAACGTCGTCGGCACGTTGGCCCGGACGCTGACGATCTCGCGGATCTCGTCGAAGCGCTGGATCTTGCGGCCCGCCGCCTCGACGATGAGGTCGCCCGGCTTGAAGCCCGCGGCGGCGGCGGCCGTGTTCGGCTCGACGACGGCGATGCGCGCCGGCACCACCCATTCGCCGAACGTCATCAGGAGGGTCGCGAAGATCGTGATCGCCAGCAGGAAGTTCGCGATCGGGCCCGCGGCCACGATCACGGCCCGCTGCCAAATCGGCTTGAAATGGAAGTAGCGATCGATCTCGGCGCCCCGCCCCTGCGCGATCAGGTCCTGGCGCAAGGCCTTCAGGTCCTCGGCGTCCGGGATACTGGCGGCGTTCTCGTCGCCGGCGAAGCGCACGTAGCCGCCGACCGGCAACCAGCCGAGTCGCCACTCGACCCCCGACTTGTCGGTCCACTGCGCGATCGCTCGGCCGAAGCCGATCGAGAACCGGTCGACCTTGGTGCCCAGCGCCTTCGCGGCCAGGAAGTGGCCCAGCTCGTGCACGGTCACCACCACGCCCAGCACGAGCAGGAACGGGATCACCGCGAGGAACACGTCCTGGAGGAATTGCATCGGGAGTTTCTACTCCATCAGGCCGCGGCGAGGTCGCCGACGACCTCGTCCGCTACGCGCCGGGCCGCGGCGTCGGTATACCGGGCGCATTCGACGGCGTCGCCGGCCATGCTCGCGGCGTCGCCGCTCCGGTCCATGCGTTCGAGGGTTTCCGCGACCACGTTCGGGATATCCAGAAAGCGGATGCGCCGGTCAAGGAAAGCCGACACTGCGCGCTCGTTGGCCGCATTCATCGCCGCCGGCGCCTGGCCGCCCGCGGTCAGAGCCTGCTTGGCGATGGAGAGCGCCGGGAATTTCTGCGGATCGGGGTGCTGGAAGGTCAGCGGGCCGGCCGTCACCAGGTCCAGCTTGGGCGCCGGCCAGGGCAGCCGGTCGGGCCAGGCGAAGGCGCACGCGATCGGCGGGCGCATGTCGGGCGGACCCAGTTGCGCCAGCGTCGAGCCGTCGGCGTACTCCACAAGGCTGTGGATGATCTGCTGGGGATGAACCAGGACCTCGATCCGTTCCGGAGGCATTGAGAACAGGTACGCGGCCTCGATCACCTCCAGGCCCTTGTTCATCATCGTCGCGGAATCGATCGAGATTTTGGCGCCCATCGAGAAGTTCGGGTGCGCCAGCGCCTGCTCCAGCGTGGCCTTCGCCATGTCCTCGCGGGTGGCGTCGCGGAACGGGCCGCCCGACGAGGTCAGGATCAGCCGCGACACCGAATCGGCGATCGCGGGGTCCAGCACCTGGAAGATCGCCGAGTGCTCGGAATCCACCGGAACCACGGCCCCGCCGGCCAGCTTGGCGGTCCTGAGCAGCGAGGGCCCGGCGCAGACCAGGCTCTCCTTGTTGGCGAGCGCGATCACCGCCCCGGCCCGCGCGGCCGCCAGGGTCGGCGCCAGGCCCGCGAAACCCACGATGGCCGACATCACCCACTGGGCGTCGGCGCCGGCCACGTCGCAGACGGCGCCCGCGCCGGCCGCCGTCTGGATGCCCGAGCCCTTCAGCCGTTCGCGCAGCTCCAGCAGGCCGGCCTCGTCCTCGATCACCGCCACCTGCGGCCGCCAGCGCAGCGCCTGTTCGGCCAGCCGCGCCACATTGCGGCCCGCGGTCAGCGCGACGACGTCCACCTGGACCCCGGCCTGTTCGAACAGGTCCAGCGTCGAGACCCCGATCGAGCCCGTGGAGCCCAGGATGCTGACCTTCCGCGGCAGGTTCAATGCCATCCCCACTGATTAGCCCAACGGGCAGCCGCCATGACGACGACCGCGAACATCAGCCCATCCACGCGATCCAGCAATCCACCGTGTCCCGGAATGAGGTCGCCGGAGTCCTTCACGCCGAAACGCCGCTTGATGGCCGACTCCCACAGGTCGCCCGCCATGGTCGCCAGCCCGACGGCCAGCCCGACCAGGGCGGCGGCCACGAGGTTCAGCCGGAAGGCCGGCAGCGCGGCCATCAGCGCGCCCACCGCCGTCGCGGCCGCCAGCCCACCGATGAAGCCCGACCACGTCTTGTTCGGCGAGAACCGCGGCCAGAGCTTGGGCCCTTTCAGCGTGCTGCCGACGGCGAAGGCGCCGATGTCCGCGGCCCAGGTGGCGGCGAACAGCATGACGGTCCACCAGTGGCCCTGGTCGGTCTGGCGCAGCCAGACCAGGCACAGCGCCGCCGGCGCGACGTAGAGCACCCCGTAGGCCGCGTCGGCCGGCCGCTCGGCCACGCCGCGGGCGATCACCGCCGCCCCGGCCGCGGTCAGCGTGATCGCGCCCCAGGCCCATATGAAATCCCCGCGGTAACCCACGAAAACAGCTATTAAAACTGCCGCTGCGACCGCCGCCGCCACGCGCGTCGGTGCGACCGGCGCGCTCATCCCGCCCCACTCGATCGCGAGTAGCGCCACACCGATCGCAATGACGACGAGATACGGCCAGCCGCCGAACCAGGCGGCCGCCACGATCCCTGGCGCCAGCACCGCGGCCGACGCCACGCGCAGGCCGAGGTTGGACCAGTCGAACCGCTTAGCCTGCGGCGAGGACGTCATCGGCAACGATTGCGCCATAGCGCCGGTCCCGGGCCGCGAACTCCGCGAGCGCGGCCTTCAGATGCTCCTCGCCGTAGTCCGGCCAGAGCACGTCCTGGAACACCAGTTCCGCATAGGCCGCCTCCCACAGCAGGAAATTGGACAGCCGCTGCTCGCCCGAGGGTCGCACGATCAGGTCCGGCGGCGGCGAGCCGGCCGTGGCCAAGAGGCCGCCGAACACGGCCTCGTTGAGCTCCTCGGGCTTGCGGCGGCCCGCGGCCACCTCCTCGGCGAAGCGGCGGGCGGCGTCGGCGATGTCGGCCTGGCCGCCATAGTTGAACGCGATGTCGAGGTGGAACCCGCTGTTGTGCGCCGTTCGCGCCTGGGCGTCGTCGACCAGCTTCACCAGCTCCTTCGACAGGCCCTCGCGGCGGCCGATGACGCGCACGCGCACTCCTTCCCGCTCGAGCCGGTCGATGTCGGTCTCGAAGTAGCGCTTGGGCAGCGCCATCAGCTCGGCGACCTCGGCAGCCGGACGGCTCCAGTTCTCGGTCGAGAAGCCGAAGACGGTCAGCCAGCCGATCCCCAGCTTGGGCGCCGCCGAGACGGTGCGGCGCAGCGCCTCCACCCCGGCGCGGTGGCCCAGCGGGCGCGGCAGGCCGCGCTGCTTCGCCCAGCGGCCGTTCCCGTCCATGACGATCGCCACGTGCAGGGGCGGCCCCTCTCGGGGCTCCGCTATCGGTGGCTTCTCGGCGGCGGCCATGAGGGTGAACGCGGTCCTACTGAGATCAGACGTGCATGATCTCTTGTTCTTTGGTTTTCAAGGCTTCGTCCACGCGCTTGATGGCTTCGTCGGTG
>NZ_DASWTE010000148.1:0-2287 GCF_036402295.1 Phenylobacterium sp. | reverse complement strand
ACCTGCACGCCCGTCGGCACGATGGTGCCCTGGTCGGACGACTGCGTCCCGGCCGCCTCGAACGTCTGGTAGAGGAGGTCCTGGAACTCGGCCCGCTGGCGCTTGAACGCCACGGTGTTCATGTTGGCGATGTTGTTCGAGATGACCTCGACGTTCATCTGCTGGGCGGCCATGCCGGTGGCCGCGGTGCGAAGAGCCTGCATCGGTTGTTATCCCCTTACTGAACCCGGCCCAGGCGCTCGACGGTGCGGCGCGCGAGCTCGGCTTCGGAGTCCATCATCTTGGCGGTCTGTTCGTAGGCGCGGCTCACCTCGACCATGCGGGTGATCTCCAGCACCGGTTTCACGTTGGAGTTTTCCAGGAAGCCCTGGCGCAGCTTCGCGTCGACCGACGGCTCGGCCGACAGGTTGGAGGCGTTGCGGAAGAGGTTGTCGCCGGCCTTCTCGAGCGCGCCGGGGTTGGCGAAGGCGAACATGCCCACCTTGCCGACCTGCTCGTCGCCCTGGCTCATCGTGCCGTCGGCGCCGATCGAGACCTGGCCCTTCTCCATGTCGACGGTGATCTCGCCGCCGCTGGCGTCCAGCACGGGGGCGCCGGCCTGGGTGACCAGGCGGCCGGTCGGGTCGGTGGTGAAGCGCCCGTCGCGGGTGAAGCGGGCGCCCTGCGGCGTCTGGACCTGAAAGAAGCCCTTGCCCTCGATCGACATGTCGAGCTCGCCGCCGGTCTTGAGCAGCGCGCCCTGGCCGAAGTCGCGGGCCACGCCGTCGGGCGCGACGAACTTGACCGGCCGCGGACCGCCCAGCGTGACCGCGGGCTCCGACGGGTCGGTCTTCTGCATCATCGACTCCACCTTGAAGCCGGCGGTGTCCATGTTGGCGATGTTGTTGGCGATGATCTCCATCTCGCGACGGAGGATCATCTGGCGGGAGAGGCCGACGAAGAGTGCGTTGTCCATTTGACCCGGCTCAGGCGGTGCGACTTTCTGCGCCTTCCCGCTGCAAGGTTCGGGCCAACCTGAAAGCTCAATGAAATCAGAGAATAGAATAGTTAACGAGGCTGCCGACGGCGGAATTTGCCGGGCAGGATTTGGGCCCGTTAAGAGGTCTTAACAACCGCTTCTTAACCAAACGCCGCCATTGCTGGACGCGCCGGATATCCAGGGAAACGCGCGCGTGGCGAAGAAGGAGAAGAAACCCAAGGAGCCCGAGGGTGAAGCCCCGGAAGGCGCCGAGGGCGTGGAGGGCGAGGCCCCCGCGAAGAAGAAGCTCCCGCTGAAGATGTTGATCATCGCCGGCGCCGCGGCGCTCGTGGTGCTGGGCGGCGGCGGCACGGCCGCGTTCGTCTTCCTGAAGCCCCAGCCCGACGAGGCTCATGCCGAGAAGGGCAAGGAGAAGAAGAAGGAGAAGAAGAAGGAAGAGAAGGGCAAGGGCAAGGAAGGCGAGAAGGGCGCGGCGGTGGTCCGCGAAGGCCCCGACGGCGTCGTCTTCTACACCATGCCCGACGTGGTGGTGAACATGCAGACCGCCGACGGCCGCCCGACCTTCCTGAAGCTGAAGCTGACGCTGGAGCTGCCCGACGAGAGTGCGGTCGAGGAGCTCGACCCGAACATGCCGAGGCTCCAGGACATGTTCCAGACCTTCCTGCGCGAGCTGCGCCCCGAGGACCTGTCGGGCAGCCAGGGCAGCTACCAGCTGCGCATGGAGATCCTGCGCCGCGTGAACCTGGTGATCGCGCCCAGCAAGGCGAACGCCGTCCTGATCGAGGAGATGCTGATCAACTAGCGCGTTGCCGCGCGGTTGGCGCCCAAGACCATGGCCGACGAAAACGACATCCCCTCCGTGACCGAGACCGGCGGCTTCGAGGCGTCCGGCGAGACCGACTGGGCCGCGGCGGCCGCAGCCGAGGCGAACTCCGCCGAGCGGATCCTGAACCAGGACGAGATCGACAGCCTGCTGGGCTTTGACCTCTCGGACGACGAGATCGCGGAACGGACCGGCATCCGGGCGATCATCAACTCCGCGCTCGTCAGCTACGAGCGCCTGCCGATGCTGGAAATCGTCTTCGACCGCCTGGTGCGGTTGATGACCACCAGCCTGCGCAACTTCACGTCCGACAACGTCGAGGTCAGCCTCGACAACATCAGCTCGATCCGCTTCGGCGACTACCTGAACTCGATCCCGCTGCCGGCCATCCTGTCGGTGTTCCGGGCCGAGGAGCTGAACAACTACGGCCTGCTGACGGTCGACTCGAACCTGATCTACTCGATCGTGGACGTGCTGCTGGGCGG
>NZ_DASWTE010000147.1:0-20754 GCF_036402295.1 Phenylobacterium sp. | reverse complement strand
GCGACATCCTCGTTGCAAGGGTCACCTCTGGAGCGCCCGCCTGGCGAGCCGGGTTGCGCCCGGGCGACAAACTCGTCCGTTGGGACGGCGCGGCCAGCCTTCGCGGGCTGAGCCAACGGTTCAGCCGACCGCCTGGCGCCAGGGCTGACCTCATCGCCCAGAGAGGCGAACGCACGGCCGCCATACATCTCGTCCTTGAAGAGCTCGCTTAGCTCTCCGCCCCCGGTTCGTGTTAACGAGTTTCGTCTGTCGATCCGGATCGTCTCAGATGCGCCAGGGACGGACCTTGATCGGATGCCGGGAGGGGGACGTCGCGAACATCACCTAGTGGTGGGGAGCCCCCGTGGTTGACAATCTACTTACAGACGTAATCTATCTTTGCGAATGGAATCTGGGGCATCCCGGGCTTGGCCATAGTCTTACCCTTGGGTTTCTGATCGACAGCGGACCTCCCCAAGGTCGTCTCCGAGTCAGTCAGGGCCGGCTGTTCCCGCGGCGCCGGAGCCCTAGACTCGCGTCGTCCGGACAACGGCGATGATCCTGGTGAGCTTCGATGTCACCGGACGCGGCATGGCGGTTCACGCGAACAGGAAATCGGCGTTCTTCAGATGGTACCCGTTGAGGAGCTTCAGAAGCTCGGTCTGCCCGGTCGCGCCATCGGTGACGAGCCATTCGGTCCCGTTCACCTTGGCGATCGTTGATCCCGCCGAGTAGCCGTGCAGCTGGATCTTGTCGCCCTTCGCGAAATCCTGAATTGCGTCCCCACCGAGTTCTCCGCGCTGGAACACGTAGATGTCCTTTCCGGAGCCGCCCACGTAGAGGTCTGCGCCCGCGCCGCCGTCGAGGCGGTCGGCGCCGGCCCCGCCGGACAGCGTGTCAAGGCCGCCGCCGCCGCCCAGCGTGTCGCTCCCGCCCGCGCCGTCGAGCTTGTCGTTCCCCAGCGCGCCGAACATGAAGTTCGCGCCAGAGTTGCCGATCAGGATGTTCGACAGGTCATTGCCCGTTGCGTTGATATTGCTCGAGCCGGTGAGCGTCAGGCGCTCGACGTTGGCTGACAGCGTGTGGCTCACGCTGCTCTGCGCCGAGTCGTAGCCTTCGCCCGCCAGTTCCACCACCGTGTCGCCGGCGTTGTCGACGACGTAGACGTCGTTGCCCGCGCCGCCCTGCAGATTGTCGGCCCCGGCCCCGCCGTTCAGGGTGTCGTTGCCAGCCAGGCCAGAGATCGTGTCGCCGTAGCTGGTCGGCAGCACAGACTGGCCCGCCACCGTCGTCGACGGCGAGATGGCGTCGGCGCCGGCGGTGCCCGTGATCACCACGCCGGCGGTCGGCGTGGGCGTCGGTGTTGGTGTCGGCGTCGGCTCGGGCGCCGGGGTGGGATCAGGCTCGGAGGGCAGCTCCGGCGCGGATACGGCCAGGTTGAGGAAGCTGGCGACATCCAGGCGCCCGTCGCTGGCCACCTTGTCCAGCACCGAGGCGGTCGGCGCCGCCGAGCCCAGCAGCGCCTCGCGCAGCTGGGCGGCCGTGAGGCCGGGGTTCTCGCCCGCACAAAGCGCCAGCGCGCCGGTCACGTGCGGCGCGGCCATCGAGGTGCCGCTCTTCGTGCCGTACCCGCCGCCGCGCATGGTGGAGTAGATGCCCGAACCCGGCGCGGCGATGTCGACCGAGGTCGAACCATAGTTCGACCAGCTGGCCAGCGCGCCCGCGCTCGTCAGCGCCGCCACCGAGATCACCGCCTCATAGCCCGCGCCGGCCAGCGTCGAGAGGCTGGACGGGTAGTAGGGGGTCGCGTCGTTGTTCGCGCCGTTGTTGCCGGCGGAGACGACATAGAGGATGTCGGCCTTGGCGCCGCGGACGATGGCGTCCACCAGCCCCTGCGAGTACGACGCGCCGCCCCAGCTGTTGTTGGTGGCGACGAACTCGACGCCGGTCCCGGCCTTTGAGGCGTTGGTGAAGTAGTCCAGCGCCTTGATGTTGTTCGAGGTGTAGCCGTAGTTCGAGGCGTTCAGGAACTTCAGGGCGACCATCTGGACTTCCCAGGCGATGCCCGCCACGCCCACGCCGTTGCCGCCCGTGGCCCCGATCGTGCCGGCGATGTGCGTGCCGTGGCCGTTGTCGTCCATCGGGTCGTTGTCGTTGTTGACGAAGTCCCAGCCGATCAGGTCGTCGCGATAGCCGTTGGCGTCGTCGTCGAGGCCGTTCTCCCAGCGGGCGTCGTTGAGCAGGTCGCCGGCGTCGATGCGGCCGTTGCCGTTCTTGTCGGCGACGTAGTTGGAATTCCGGCTGTCGTTCAGGTCGCGGAAGGTGATCAACCCATCGGTGTCGATATCGCTCAGCGACGAGCGGAACGTGAGCGGGATCTCCTTCTGGTTCAGCCAGATGTTGAGGAAGAGATCGGGATGGGTGTAGTCGATCCCGGTGTCGACCACGCCGATGGCGGTCTTTGTCGAGCCGACGTTGCCCGCGGCCCACGCCTCGGCGGCCTGGCTGCCGTAGACGTTGGTCTGGGCGCCCACGTCGCCGTAGAGACCCCAGGTCTGGCCGCTGACCACACTGGTGTCGTTGGCGACCTCCTGGCCGACGCCGGCGTCCGGCTTGGCGAGCGGCCCGCCCGGCGGGTATCCGTCTTCGCCGCGGGCGCCGCCATCCACCATATCCAGCAGCTGGCCCCGGATGGCTTCCAGCGCGCGGCCATGCTCCGCGTCGACCTCAAGGAAGATCTGATCCGGCCGATACATACCGACTTGAAGGGTGGCGGAATGGGACATCGGTTCTCCTGTCGTCAAGCGGGGCCTGACGGGGCGAAGCAAGTCCGCCGCGACAAGCCCGCGGCGCCGGGATCCCGAGCGGCCGGCCGTTTCGTCCGGGCGCAGGGTCCGTTGACGCCGCCCGAATACATCGCGGCCCGAACTATTAAGTCTGTGCGTCGGAGGATGGTTAACGGCGGCCGTGGGGCCGCCTGCGACACTCGGACCCACGCATGGAGGCTGGTGCATGAAGCCCCGGCCGACGGGCCATGACCCGGGACTCCTTAAGCCCGGGGATCGCCCGTCGGGCGATGCGAAGCATCCGGCGCCCGGCTATGCGAACAGGAAGTCGCCTGAACCAAGGACGTAGCCGTTGGACAACTCGAGGATCTCCGTGGAGCCCGTCGCCTTGTCGCGGATCACCCAGTCGGTGGTGCTGCCGGCGAGGCGGCTGATCGTCGAGCCCGCGGAATAGCCGGTGAGCTGGATGATGTCGTAGCCGCTGAAGTCCTTGATCCGGTCGCCGGCGGCCTCGCCCTTGGCGAAGATGAACCGGTCCGCGCCGGACCCGCCAGTCAGGAGATCCGCGCCGGCGCCGCCGCGCAACGTGTCGCCGCCGCCGCCACCGCTGAGGATATCCGCACCCGAAAGGCCGGACAGCGCATTGTTCGCGGCGTTTCCGTACATGACGTTGGCCAGTCCGTTGCCCGTCCCGTTGACGGCGGCCGACCCCGTCAGGATCAGGCGCTCGACGTTCGCGCCCAGGGTCTGGCTGACCGAGCTGTAGACCCTGTCCGCGGTTCCGCCGGTGACGCCGGCCAAGGTCTCGACGACCTGATCGGAGATCGAATCCACATAGTAGGTGTCGGACGACGCGCCGCCGTCCATCCGGTCCGCGCCGGCGCCGCCGTCCAGGCGGTCACCGCCGGCGCCCCCCAGGAGGGTGTCGCCGCCAGCCTCGCCGTACAGATGGTCGGTCCCATCCCCACCCTCCAGCCGGTCGTTGCCGGCGCCGCCCTTCAGGGTGTCGTTGCCGGCCATGCCCATCAGCGTGTCGGCGCCCGTGTTGGCGGTCGGGGCGATCAGGTCGGCGCCGGCCGTCCCGGTGACCGTCACGCCGCCGGCGCCGGCGTCGCCGCCGACTGCCGTCGTGGCTCCGAGGAACGAGCCGACGTCCAGCCGCCCGTCCGCCACGGTCTTGCCGTTGAGTGCGCTCGTGTAGATCGTGGAGTCCAGCAGCTCGGCGCGGATCGCCGCGGCGGAGGCGCCGGGATGCGCGGCCGAGTAGAGCGCGAGCGCGCCCGCCACGTGGGGCGTGGCCATCGAAGTGCCGCTCTTGTAGCCGTAGCCACCGCCCATCAGGGTCGAGAAGATCGACTGACCGGGCGCGCCCAGGTCCACCGTGGTGGAGCCGTAGTTCGAGTAGCTGGCGAGCGCTCCCGTGCTTGTGGTGGCCGCCACCGAGATGACGGCCTCGTAGCCCGCCGAGGCCTTTGTCGAGTAGTTGGCCGGATAGTAGGCCGTCGCGTCGTTGTTCTTGCCGCTGTTCCCGGCCGCCGCCACGTACAGGATGCCCTGCTTGGCGCCGCGGGTGATGGCGTCCAACTGGCCCGTGGAATAGCTCGCACCGCCCCAGCTGTTGTTGGTCGCGGCGAAGTCGACCCCTGTGCCCGCCTTGGAGGCGTTGGTGAAGTAGTCCAGCGCCTTGATCGAGTTCGAGGTGTACCCGTAGGCGCTGGCGTTCATGAACTTCAGGGGCACCATCTGGACGGACCAGTTGATCCCCGCGACGCCGATACCGTTGCCGCCGGTGGCGCCAATGATGCCCGCCACGTGCGTGCCGTGGCCGTTGTCGTCCATCGGGTCGTTGTCGTTGTTGACGAAGTCCCAGCCGATCAGGTCGTCGCGGTAGCCGTTGCCGTCCTCGTCCAGGCCATTTTCCCAGCGCACGTCGCGCAGCAGGTCGCCGCCGTCGATGCGGCCGTTCCCGTTCTTGTCGGCCACGTAGCTGGAGTTGATGGCGCTGTTCAGGTCACGGAAGGTGATGAGCCCGTCCGCATCGGTGTCCCGCAGCGCGCTGCGCAGCGAAAGCGGGATCTCCTTCTGATTCAGCCAGATGTTCCGGTAGAGGTCGGGGTGGGTGTAGTCCACGCCGGTGTCGGCGACGCCCACCGCGACCTTCGTGCTGCCGGTGTAACCCGCCGCCCAGGCCTCGGTGGCCTGGCTTCCGTAGGCGTTGCTGGGGCTCCCCTTGTCTCCGTAGAGCCCCCAGGTCTGCCCGCCCGCCACGCTGGTGTCGTTGGCTACGGCGTCGATGCTGACGATGAAGTCCGGCTCGGCGAACCTCACACCCGGCCGGTGCGACAGGATCTCCATCGCCTTTTCGACCGACACGCCGTTGCCCAGCCCCACGCGGACGAGCTGCCCTTCGCCGTTGGCGATCTCTTCTTCCAGCCGGCCGCCAATAGCCTCCAGCGCACGTGATCGCTCGGCGGCAGGAAAGTCGCTATCGAACTGGATAAGCAGCGTGTCGGGGCGCTGCGCGCCGGAGGCGCGCTCTGCGAACGTCGTCATTGATACTCCGCCGTCTCGAATCGCGCCCATCGACAGCAGAGGCGTAGGATCCGCCCCACCATCGATGAGCCCGAGCTTGAGAACAGCCCCACCCGCCGCGGCGTGTTGTAGGCGGATTCCATCGCATGGCGATCTATTTCAGTTGCGACACGCTGTCGCGATGCCGCGCGGCTCCGTCAGCCTGGGCATGCGACGTCTGACGCCGGCGACGGCCGTGGCGGTTGCCCGTGACCGACTGAGGGCGCCGGAGGGACTCACGCCAGACGCGCCAGCAGGGCTCGGAGCCGTGGTCCGATCGCTTCCACGGCGGGGCGCTCGCGGAGCCAGGCGTCTGCCGCCTCGATGGCGCTGCGAGCCTCGGGCGACCAGCCGCCGCTATGGCGAAGCTCCGACAGCACCGCCTGCGCGCGCCGCTTGGGATCCGGCGCCGACGCGAGGGTCCTGACGAGCTTGCGCGCTTCGGCCAGCGCTTGCTGGCGGCTTCCCGGCGGGCCCGGCCCTGGGTCACGCATCTTGGCGCGCCAAACTGGCGTGGCATGGCGCACCAGGATCCCGCGTTCCTGCGCCAGCATGCGCTGCGGGAGCCGCCAGGTGGCTGGCCGGTCCGCATCTCGTGGGAACGAGCCCGGTGTGGGCCGGGGTAGTCATGTATGCCCTCCCTCACCTCACTGCAGTCCAGGCCCCTGAAGGTCGGTCTCGAAGCCGGGACTATGTTCAGTTGCCCGGGTTTCGCTCGGCGGTGCCGGCTGGACAGGGCGTGGGCCTGCCAACGGACAACCCGGCCCGGGCCTCGAGGGGGTCCGGCCGGCGGAACAATACATCGTGAAACGATAGAACTGTCATCCCCCCTCGCCGTTGAACCGGCCACCGGAGCGCGGCGCCGACGGAGCTTCGGCTGCCGCGCCTGCGCGTGGACCGACCGTCACGCGCCGGAGCCGTAAACGGAGACTTTGGAGGATCCATGAGACGTCTCGCCCTTGCTCTCACCGCCGCCGCCTTTGTGGCGGGCGGCGCCCTGCCGGCCCAGGCCCAGCGCTGGGCCCCCATCAACGAGCGGCAGCGCCAGCTCGACGACCGCATCGATGCGGGCGTCCGCAGCGGCCAGCTCAATCGCCGGGAAGCCGATCGCCTCCGCGACGAGTTCCGCGACATCGCCCGCCTGGAGACCCGCTACCGCGGCGACGGCCTCTCCCGCTGGGAGCGCGACGACCTCGACCGCAGGTTCGACGCCCTCAGCCGCCAGATCCGCAGCGAACGGCGTGACCGCCAGGTCGCACGCGGCTGGTTCGGCGGACCCGGCTGGACCGATACCCGCGGCGTCTGGATGAACGTCAATCAGCGCCAGCGCGAGCTCGACCGGCGGATCGACTTCGGCGTGCGCCGGGGAGACCTGACGGGCCCGGAGGCTCGTCGCCTGCGCGACGAGTTCCGCGACATCGCCCGCCTGGAGTCGCGCTACCGCCGCGGCGGCCTCTCGTATTCCGAGCGGGCGGACCTGGATCGCCGCTTCGACCGGCTCTCGGCGCGGATCCGCCGGGAGGCCACTGACCGGCAGGTGGGCTACGGCTACGGCGAGCGCCGATGAGGTCCGAAAGGCGTGTGGCAGTCAGAACGGGAAGAAGGCCGGAATGACCGCCACGCCCAGCGCCCACGTCAGGAGGTTGAGCGGGACGCCGATCCGCACGAAGTCCAGGTAACTGTAGCGCCCCAGCTGGTAGACGAGGACGTTGGTCTGGTAGCCGAAGGGGGTCGCGAAGGCGGCGCTTGCGGCCATCATGACCGCGATGAGGAAGGGCCTCGGGCTGACGCCGAGGCTCTCCGCCAAAGCCACCGCCACGGGGGTCAGCAACACGGCGACCGCGGCGTTGGAAAGGGCCTCCGTGAGAAGCAGCGTCGCGCCGTAGAGCAGCGCCAGCGCCCAGAGCGGCCCCAGGTCGCGGACCCAGACCACCAGCGCGTCTGTAGCTACGGCGGCAAGGCCGGTGACCTCCAGCGAGAGCCCGACGACCACCATGCCCGCGATCAGGAACAGCACCTCGGGCCGTAGCCCGCGGTAGGCCTCATCAACGCTGATGACGCCAAGCAGCACCAGGAGCACGGCGCCCGCGAAGGCGGTCGCGGCGATGGGCGCCACACCGAGCGCGGCGGCGGACACGACGGCGACAAAGACCGCCAGCGCGCTCAGCGCCCTCACCGGCTGGAACGGGCGGTTCACCGGGAAGAGGCTCGGGTCGTCGTCGGGCGCGTTCTGCTCTCCCAGCACCCGCTCTCCTTCCGGCGCGTCCGACGGTCCGGACGTGAGAAGCCGGCCTCCGAACAGCAACAGGTAGACACCGCCGGCCAGCGCCACGATCACGCCGACCGGCGTGATCTCGAACATGCCGAAGGCCGGCTGGCCTGCGCTGCGCGCCATGTCGTTGACCAACAGGTTCGTGGACGTGCCGATCAGGGTGCAGGCCCCGCCGAGGATCGTCACGTAGGACAAAGGGATCAGGAAGCGTTTCGGCGAGAGCTTCATGGACTCGGCCACGTCGCGCACCACCGGCGCGGCCAGGACCACGATCGGCGTGTTGTTCAGGAAGGCCGAGACGGCCCCAGCGAGCCCCACGACGATCCAGAGGCCGGCGGCGCCCAGGTGGCTGCAGAGACGGGTGGCGCCGCGGATCAGGAGGCCCAGGAGACCGGAGAGCTCCATGGCGTAGGCGATCACGAAGAGCGCGGCCAGGGCGATGATCGCCGGGCTTGCGAAGGCGCCTTGCACCTCAATGGGTCGCACGGTGCGGGTGGCGAGCAGGATCGCTGCGCCCGACAAGGCCACGACGTCCGAGCGCAGCCGGCCGTGGATGAGCGCCGCCACCACGGCGGCGAGCACCGCGAGCGCCACGAGCTGGGGCTGGGTCATCGGTGTCGACCGGCTGCGGCGCCGAGCGGAATAGAGCCGGCGTCCGCGCGGCGGCGAGAAATTCGGAGCTGGGCCAGAACCACCACCCGCCGATCTGCTATTGTGCGGTCATGGCCGACAATAGTTCGGGGTCCCGCGACCGCAAACTCGGGCTGATCGCGCCCTTTTCCATCGTGGCCGCGATCGCGTTCGTCGTGGTCGCGGCCGCATTGTTCGCCACCCGCAGCGCGAAGGAGCCGCCCCGCCCGCCCCCCACTGTCGCCGCGCCGCCCGCAAGCCCCGCGCCCAGGCCGGTCCCCGAGACGACCTGGGGCCGGACGGAGCTGGTCGCCTCGGCGAACGCGCTTGCCGCCGCCTATGCGGCGAACGGCGCCGGCGCGGCCGGGACGAAGGACTCCCTCGCCGGTCGGAAGTTCACGCTGCGGATTCCGTTCGGATGCGAAGGCCCACAGGTGCGGCCGGGCGGGTCGCAGGCCTACTACGAGTTCGACTCCGAGAAGCGGACCGTGCGCCTCATGGCGCGGCCGGCGATCTGGACGACCCTGCCTGTGGTCCACGAGACCGTCGCGCCCGACCGGCTCGAAGCCGTGGAAGGCTTCTGGATTCCCCAACCCTGGACGGCTTCGGAGAGGTGCCCGCCGCCGCGTGAGACGCCCGTGCCGGCGTCGCCCACGCCGCCGGCGGCCGAGACGCTCGGGCTCGCGCGCCTGTTCGAGCCAGGCGCCTCGCGGATCGGCCGGCGCGCCGAGCGCGCCTACGAGCACGTCGTCAAGCTGGACGACGGCGAACCGTTGCCCCTGGCGCAAGGCTATCGCCTGGTCATCGAGGGTCGCCTTGCGGCGTTCCCGGACGGGCGCGTCGCTCATTGCTGGAGCGAAAGCGCCGCCCACAGGCCCGTGTGCCTCTACGCAGTGGAGTTCGACCGGGTGGCTTTCGAGACGGGTGATGAGGGTCGTCTCCTGGCGGAGTGGCGTGACTAGCCACGCCGGGAGCGTCCTGTCGACTTTGGGGCGCTCCGCCCCGTTGCGGCGCCAGTTCAGGAGGTCGCGTGTGCGCCCGGCACGATCGGCTCCGGGTTCCAGCCCAGGAGCAGCAGCATCGCGAAGAAGCCGAGGACATAGGCGAGCGGCACGAACCAGCCCTCCTTCAGCCAGCGCACCACGGAGCGGCCTTCCGGGTAGAAGTTGGTGAGCGCCACGCCGGCTGAGGAACCGAACCAGACCATCGAGCCGCCGAAGCCGACGGCGTAGGCCAGTAGCGCCCAGTCGTAGCCCCCCTGTTCCAAGGCAAGCGCGGTCAACGGGATGTTGTCGAAGACCGCCGACAGGAAGCCGAGGCCCAGCGCACTCTGCCAACTCGGCTCCGGCAGGGCGTCGACCGGCATGAGAGACGCCGCAGCGACCAGCGCCACCAGGAAGCTTGCGCCCCTCAGCGCAGGCCGCGTCACCGCCCAGTCGGGCCGGGCCACAAAGGAGGTCAGGATCAACGCCGCCCAGACCGCCAGGCCCAGCCAGGGAGCGGTCTCCTCGCCCTCTGTGAGGGCGTTGGCGGTGATATTGGTGGCGACCGCGGCGGCCAGGATGAAGACGACGATCCAGACTCGCCGCCATTGCAGCGGATGGCCTGGCTCGTCGTTGGCCAGGATCGGCTGGAACCGCTGCTGCGAGACAGCTCCCGCGATCCCGCACACGACGAAGGCCACGGCGGCGGCGAGGAAGGCCGGCAACACCGTGATCGGCGAGACGCCGTTGAGCCACATGATGGTCGTGGTGGTGTCCCCGATCACACTTCCTGCGCCGCCAGCGTTGGCGCAGGCCACGATCGCGGCGAGGAAACCCACGCTCACCCGGCCCTTGTAGACGTGTCGCGCCATCACCCCGCCGATTACGGCGGCGGCGATGTTGTCGAGGAAGGCCGACATCACGAAGACCATCGCCAGCAGCGCGAGACCGCCAGTCCAGTTGTCGGGCAAGAGGCTCGGCAGGTGGTCCGGCAGGTTGCTGCGCTCGAACTGGTTCGACAGCAGCTCGAAGCCCACCAGCAGCAGCATGAGGTTGGTAAGGATGACCCACTCGTGGAGCAGATGCTCGCCCAGCGCGCCCGGGCCGAAGCCGGTCGGAAAGCCGCTGACGAATCCCTGGTACGCCAGGATGATCACAAGACCCGCAAGCGCCACTTCCAGCGTCCGATGGTGGAACACCGCGACGCCCAGAAGCATCAACCCGAAGAGAAAGAACTCGACCGGTGCGCCGAAGAGCGCCGGCGCGTCAGCGCCCGGCGCCGCGGCGTGCGCGAGGGCAGGCAGGAGCGTGAGCGCCGCCGCAAACGGCGCTACCCAGAATCGCCGTGTCATGCGGTTGCGTAACCGCTCGGGAGCCTTTCACCAAATGGACTCGGCGGTTCGGCTGGCGCGCCGCCCCCGCTCCGCGGCTCGAGCAGGGCCATCAGGAAGTCGTCGCGCCACAGGGACACGCCTTGCGCTTCGACCCCATCCATCAACTCGCGCCACCGGACGACGCGCTCGGCCTTCGGCATGACGAGGCCCCGCCGGATCGCCTCGGCGACGTCCTCCCGGCTGAACGGATTGACGATCAGGGCCGCGTCCATCTGCTCGGCGGCCCCCGCGAACTGCGACAGGATCAGGACGCCAGGATCGTCCGGATCCTGGGCCGCCACATATTCCTTGGCCACGAGGTTCATGCCATCGCGCAGCGGGGTGACCAGGCCGACATGTGCGGCCCGGTAGACGCCCGCCAGCTCGTCGCGCCGGTAGGAGCGGTTCACGTACCGCAGTGGCACCCAGTCGATCGTCGCATAGGCCCCGTTGATCCGCCCGCTCACCGCGTCCAGGCGTGCGCGCAGGTCCTGGTAGGCCTCCACCTCGTCGCGGCTCAGGGTGGCGATCTGCAGGAAGAAGACGTTCTCGATCTGGTCGGCGTTGTCGGCCAGGAACTGCTCATAGGCGAGGAAGCGCTCCTCGAGCCCCTTGGAGTAGTCGAGCCGGTCGACGCCCAGGATCATCTTGCGGCCCGTCATGCTGCGGCGCATGCGCTTGTGGACCGTCTGAGCCGTGGCCGAGGCGGCGGCCTGCCGGAAATCCTCCACGTCGATGCCGATGGGAAAGGCGCCGATGCGTGTGCGCCGGCCGAGCAGCTCGACGTCCCCTGCGGCCGAGACCGCCCCACCCAGGGTGTCGGTGACGTAGCCCTGGAAGGCCTCTCGGGAGTCCACGGTCTGGAAGCCGATCAGGTCGTAGTCGAGCAGGGCCTCGACCAGCTCCTGGTGGCGCGGCAGGCTCGTGAGCACGCGCCGCGACGGCCAGGGGATGTGCAGGAAGAAGCCGATGCGGTTCCTGACGCCGCGCTTGCGCAGCTCCCGGGCGAGCGGGATCAGGTGGTAGTCGTGGACCCAGATCATGTCGTCGCGCGCGACGAGCGGCGCCAGCGCCGCGGCGAAGCGCTCGTTGACGCGCGCATAGCCGGCGTCGAACGAGCGCTCGTAGGACGCCAGGTCGGTGCGGTGGTGGAACAGCGGCCACAGCGTCTTGTTGGCGTAGCCGTTGTAGTACTCCTGCCGATCCTGCTCATCGAGATCGATGGTGGCGACGTTGACGGCGCCCACGCGGCGGGTCGTCACCTTGCCGGTGAAGGCCTCGCTCGTCTGGCCGCTCCAGCCGAACCACAGCCCTGAATGCTCGCGGAGCGCGGCCGCGAGCGCCATGGCCAGGCCGCCGGCGGAGCCGACGCCGGCGTCCCCGGGCGCCTGGACGCGGTTGGACACGACGATCAGGCGGCCCATGAGAACGCCCTCCCCAGCTTGAAGGCGCCGCGTTGCAGGCTCTCGGCCAGCCAGGCCAGGACCTCGCTTGGGTCCTCCAGCCGCGCCCTCGCCGCGGTCGGCCGCTCGCGCCCCACCAGGATCCCCACGCCGCCCCGGGCGGCAACCTCGGCGAAGGCCGGCTCGTCGGTGAGATCGTCGCCCAAATAGATCGGCGTCGACCCGCGGAAGGGAACCTCCGACAGGAATGCGCGGACCGCTGCGCCCTTGTCAGGCCCTGGCGTGCGAACCTCCATCACCAGATGGCCGGGCTGGACCTCGAGCGCCTCGGTTTCGGCCAGCCGCTGCACGAACTCCATCACCGCCGGCTCCGCGTTCGGCGCTCCGCGGTAATGCAGCGCCGCGCTCTGGTCCTTGTGCTCCACCAGGAGACCCGGATGGCCTTGGGCGAACGCCGCCATGAGCGCGGCGGCATGCTCGACCCTCGGATGCGGCGCGGTCGTCTCCAGCCCCCCGAACGCCGTGCGGCGCTGCAGGCCGTGCACGCCGGCGACGGCGGCGCAGGCGCCTTCCGAGATCGCATCGACGCTCTCGATCGTGCGTCCGCTCACGATCGCCAAGCGCCCGGCGAGGCGCTCGCCCGCCAGGCGCAGCAGCGACGTGCGCTCCGCGAGCGGACGGACGTCCCCCGGCGAATCGCACAGGGGAGCGAGCGTGCCGTCCAGGTCGAGAAACAGCGACGCTTCGGCGAGCGGCAGGCTCGCCATGGCGGCTGGCGGCGATCTCCTCATCGGTTCAAGGCGCCAGCTATTGCAGCCGCGCCCGGCGGAGGGCTTCCAGCCCCGGCGTGGGGGCCTCGGCGGCGCATCCGATGGCCGCGAGCTGCGTGATCTCGTCGTCGTGGCGCAGCACGAAGCATTCCACCCCCCAGGTGTCGGACAGCGCCTGCGCGAGCTCGTCGGCGTTGCGGCGCCCGGCCGTCTCGCCGACGAGGATCGCCGAGCGGGGGGCCATCTGGGCCGTCAGGGCCAGGGCCAGTCCGGCCGTATGGGCAGAGCCGACGACGCTCGCGCCATCGTCCTGAAGCCGGGCCACGATCTCAGCGCATTTGTCCGCATCTGCGCAGACGACCAGGACCGTCTCCATCTCGCTCGAACTCACGCGAGCTTCTCCTTCTGTTGTCGTCGACAGGCATATATATCGCAACACGATATAACTAAAGTCACGCCTCCGAGAGCGAGGTGATCGACGCCGGTCGCGGCGCCTTATGCAGCGCGCCGAAACGCGGTGTCACCTCACGGTCATGTTATAAAACATCGCCTTACGATATTTTGGATGGTGATGTAGGGGTTGGAGCGGGTCGATTCAGGATCCATGCGGCGCCGGCCCACTATACCCCGGTCACCGGCGCCGCGGTCATCCACCGCGCTTGGCGGGGCAACACGGTCAGGCGCGGGCGGACGTGGCCGGCCTCTAGACATTGGAGGAACGGCTGCGGGTGGAGATGGGGCGCGCGGCCGGAAGGCCGCTGGGGCGCCCGCGGGCGGCGCGGTCGGGCCACTCCAGGACTCGGCGGCGCCGCCGCTTCATCCGTCCATCGCCATGAGCACGACGCTTGAACCCTATGAGCCACTGAACGTGCTCAAGCCTGTCGCAGCCGACCTCTGGATCGTCGACGGCCCGACGATTCGCTTCCACTCCGGCGGCGTCGGCCTGCCTTTCCCGACGCGCATGACCGTCCTGCGCCTGCCGCACGGCCGGCTCCTCGTCCATTCGCCCACCGCGCTCACGCCAGGCCTGCGCCACGAACTCTCCCGGCTGGGCTCGGTCGACTGGCTCGTCGGGCCCAACCGGCTGCACTATTGGTGGCTGCCCGACTGGGTGGCCGCGTTCCCGGACGCGCAGGCCTATCTGGCGCCGCGGGTCAAGCGGCAGGCCGGGCGACACATCGCCTTCCAAGGTTGCCCGCTGGACCGCACCGACGGCTATCCGTGGGACGACGCGGTCGCCACCCTGCCGGTGTTCGGCCGCTTCATGACCGAGGTGGTGTTCTTCCACCGCCCGAGCCGCACGCTGGTCCTCACCGACCTGATCGAAAACTTCGAGAGCCGGCGACTGGGCTCGCGCCTGATGCGCTGGCTGGTGCGGCTGGGCGGCGTGGAGGCGCCGACCGGCGGCATGGCGCGCGACCTGCGCCTGACGTTCCCACGGGACGAGCTGCGCGCCGCCGTCGAGCAGATGATCGCCTGGGACCCGGAGAGGATCATCATCGCCCACGGCCGCTGGTTCGCCCGCGACGGGGCCGCGGAACTGAGGCGCGCCTTCCGCTGGCTCCTTGTTTCAGCGCGATAGGCTGACCCTAGTACGCCCAGGGGTAGCGCGCGGAGGCGTCTGGCCTCGGTGGCGCTCGGCAGCCGAAATAGCTGATCGAGCCGGTGAGCTGGTCGTGGGCGTCGTAGACGTTCACTCGCGCGTCGCGGCCGAGCCTGGCAATGCACGCGGCCAACCGCCGGGCTTGGCGCTCGGCATGGCCGCCCCTGGCGAAGACGATCGGTTCCAGCCCGTCGCTCTGCAGCCGCCAGCCGCTTCCGAGCGGCCGCACGCTGAAGAGAGAAGCGACGAAGCCCTCACCCTCGGACGACCACGCGGCCGGAAGGTCGCCGCCGGGCCGCGCGGGCCCGGGCAAATACAGGATTTCCGCATGGGCGACCACGTCATCCTGCGGGTCGAACCCACCTGACCGCACCTCAGTGGTCGTCATGTCTGAGCTCCTTCTCGAAGCGTCGCGCTGGCGGAGT
The DNA here is from genome assembly GCF_036402295.1 of Phenylobacterium sp. Taxonomy (GTDB): domain Bacteria; phylum Pseudomonadota; class Alphaproteobacteria; order Caulobacterales; family Caulobacteraceae; genus Phenylobacterium. The sequence goes on along the minus strand of NZ_DASWTE010000147.1, from coordinate 5,959 downwards.
ACGCTCAATGGGGGCGGCGCGGGGCGGACTCGTCACGCGGGGAATTAGATCGTATTACGATCTATAAGCCGGACAAAATCACGCAAGCGGGAGCATTCGGGCTCATCGAGAACGCGTTGCCTCAGTCCGGCAGCGCGAAGCGGATGGGGATGCGGATGGTCCCGCCTGAGACGGGAACGCCGCAGGGCGCCGGCCAGGCCGGGCTCATGCGGCGGGGCCGGACGGGATCGTCAAACGGCGACCGATAGACGGCCCGCTCGTCGACCGCCGCGGCGCTCATATGCGCCTCCGCGTCGGCCGGCATCCCGCCCACCACCGGCGAACCACCCCGCCGTCCGCCGATGCGTTCAGCGGCTTAGTTTCGTGGTCCATCTCGGAAGGGGTCCTCCTGTTGCTGGCCTCCAACCCCCGTGAACGGGATCGCCGGACCCACCCCGAACGGGCGACGGGTCGCGCGGCGATGCGCAGGAACGCCCGGCACGCCGCGCGGCGAAGCGTCGGCGGGGCTCGGATGGAAGGCCGGAGTGGGAGCGCCCGGCCTTCCTCCCGGGGTCGACGCGCCGGCTCGTACCTAGGAGCCCTTCACGTCAATTAGATCGTACTACGATCTATCGAACTGCCAAATCACGCTCTCGCGAGGCGGCTCGGGCTTCCCTTGCATCGCCCCGCGATGTAACGACGGTGCGAGGGCGAGCGGGTAAGGAGACAGGTCGGATGCTGACGCCGCGCGGCCCGGGGGATTCCATCAAGCATCTGGCGGCGGGGTCGAATCTTGTCGATCCTGGCGTAGCGTTGTCTGGGCACAGCCGACCCGTCGGGCGCGCAACGAGACCGACCGTGACCGCAACCACCGCTCGCCCGCCTATGACTGCGCGCCGTGCGTCCCGGCGCAAACTGACGACGCCGGACTACCAGGCGCTCGGCGCGTTCCGGCTGGCCTTGCGCCGCTTCCTCGCGTTCAGCGAGGCCGGCGCGCGCGCCCTGGGCCTGACCCCCCAGCAGCACCAGGCCCTGCTGGCGATCCGGGCGCACGCCGGCCTGAAGGCCATGAGCGTCGGAGAGCTTGCGGAGTCGCTGCTGATCAAGAACCACAGCGCGCTCGGCCTCGTGGATCGGCTGGTCGAGCGTGGACTCCTGGTCCGGGCTGCCGCACCGCATGATCGTCGCCGCGTCGCACTGACCTTGACCGAGGCGGGTGCGCAGGCGCTCGAAACGATCTCCCGCAACAACCTCGGCAAGCTCAAGAGCACAATCCCGGTCTTCACGGACCTGCTCCAGGCGCTCGAACAGCTCGACCTACCAAGCCCGCGTGAAGTCGAGGCCAGTCGCGGACGTAAGGGGCGGCCGCGACCGCAGGCCTGAGACGCCGGTGTCCGTGGAACGCGATCTCCCCGACCTGATCCGGACGCACCTTCCGTCGGTCTGGTCCCTCGAACTCCTGCTGATGTTGCGGCGCGGGCGGGAGGGCGGCTGGACGGCGCGGGAGCTGACCGACGAGCTCCGGGCGAGCCTGCCGATCGTCACCTCGGCCCTGGAACGGTTTGAGCGTTCGGGACTTGTCGCCAACGATGGCCAAGGTCGTTACCGCTATGCCCCGGCGTCGCCCCTGCTGGCGGAGTTCGGCGAGGTGATCGAACGACAGTATCGCGAGCGGCCCGTCACGGTGATCAACCTGATCGTGGCGCCGGAGGACCGCATCCAACAGCTGGCCGACGCCTTCCGCTTCAGAGGGAGCGACCGCCGATGAGCCTCGCGTCCATCGTCTACCTGCTCTGTTTCCTCGCCGCCCTGGTCTGCGCCCTGCTGCTGCTGCGCGCCTATCGGGGAAGCCGGTCCCGTCTGCTGCTCTGGGCAGGCCTGGGCTTCGCCGCGCTCACCCTGAACAATCTTCTGCTCGTGATCGACCTCGTCGTGTGGCGGGGCGTCGATCTCTGGGTCGCGCGGCAGGCGGCTGCAGGCTTGGCGATCGGGATCTTCCTGTACGGATTCCTCTGGGAGGTGGAACGGTGACGTCCGTCGCGACCGAAGCCTTCGTCGGCGGGCTGATCGCCGGCGGCTACTTCACCGTCGGCCTCTTCTTCCTGCGCTTCTGGGCGCGTACCCGGGACGCCCTGTTCGCCGCCTTCGCCGGCGCGTTCTGGCTGATGGCCGTGGGCCAGGGCGCGACCGTTCTCCTGGGGCTGCCGGAGGAGAGCCGCTCGATCGTTTACCTGCTGCGACTGGCGGCTTTCGCACTGATCATCGGCGCGATCCTCGTCAAGAACCTTCGCGCGCGGCGCCAGCGCTGACGTTCGTCCACGTCAACCGGAAGCTGCGGGCGCCGGTTGCACAGGGATCGTGCGCATCACTCTCGCTGCGCGCCTGCGTCTATCGTTCGTGAGGCTGACCACCCCGGCGCGACACCCGCAACGCCACAATCTCATCCGATCCTGCCGGTGCATACCCGAGCATGCGCTTCAGGGCGCCGAAGCTTGATGTGCTGCACACGCCGCACTTCCCGCTCATTTCATTGAATATCGCGTCACGATATATTTGTGGTCCAGCCTCGCTCCGGATAGATGATTTCGGCGCAGTCAGACCTGGCGCAACGACGTTTTCCGCCCTCCGTCGCACCGGGCGCTTGCGCAACCTCTATGCGGGACGCTGACGCCAATGCCAGAAACCCCACCCCGCGACGACCGGCTCGGGCCCGCGAAGCCCCGCATGGCTGATGTGGACGACTGTCTGCGCCGCGCACAGGAGGCCGAAGACGCCGCCCGGAAGGCCACGCAGGCGCGGGACCGCGAGCAGCTGTTCGCCCTGGCCGCCGAATGGCGGCTGCTGGCCCAGGAAACCGCGAAGGCCACAGCTTCGTCCGGCCCGCTGTCGGGCGAGAGGCCGGCATCCTGACGTCCAGTTCGCCCGTTCGACCAGGCTCAGCCTCGAACGGCTTCCAACCTCCGGAGGGCATTGTGCAGGGCCACGATCGTGACCGGGCGCGGCCGCACCAGAGCCGCCTCGAAACGGATCACCGTCAGTTCCTGCAACCCGGCCTGGCGCGCGAGTTCGTGCGGGCTGATGCCGAGGGCTTCGCGCCGGCGCCGGCAAGCTGCGGGGGATAGCTCGACCTGCGGGGCGGGAGGGCTCCGCGGCAGCGCCGTCCTGCCGCGGAGCCGGGGCGGCGCGGACGGCGGTCGCGGATCGTTCCTCGATTTGGCCATCACCCCTGCCCTGCCGCTCGGCCAATCCTAAAGCATCGCCTTACGATGTTTCCAGCTCAACTTTTCGGGGATCCCGCGCTGGGCGCGGGCCGGCCGGCAGCTTCGCTCGGGCGCAGCGCCGGGCTGACCGCGACAAAAGATTGCGGCAGGATCTATCGCCAGAGTTGACGGGGATCGCGGGCTCGCCGAGGAATCCTGCGAGATGTTGTCGCCGACCAACAGGGCCTCCCACCTGCCATGAGATCCTCCTCCGCCCAGCCCCAACGGCGCCGCCTCTCGCCCGAGGACTACCAGGCCCTGGGCGCCTTCCGCCATGCGCTACGGCGCTTCCTGGCGTTCAGCGAGTCGGGCGCGCAGGCCCTGGGGCTCACGCCGCAGCAGCATCAGGCGCTCCTCGCCGTGCGCGCTCATCCGGGACCCCAGGCGATGTCCGTGAGCGAGTTGGCCAGTGCGCTGATGATCCGCAACCACAGCGCGCTCGGCCTCGTGGAAAGGCTGGTGGAGCGCGGCCTGCTTGCGCGAGGATCTTCGAACGAAGACCGCCGCCGCGTCCTGCTCACGCTTACAGACACGGGCGCCCGAAAGCTGGAAACCATCTCGCGCAACAATCTCGGTGAGCTCAAGAGCGACCTGCCGGTCTTCACCGAGCTGCTGCAGGCGCTTGAGCAGCTGGACGTTCCAGCACCGCCAGGCGAGCCCCCGGGGGCAGCGGGGCCGAAGGCCGCACGCCGCAAGTCCTAGTGCACTGTCATACCCGGCTTCAGGACAGGAGACTCGCTCGGCAGCGGCACGGTTAGCTCCAGGCCGGCGCCGTCCAGGTCGTCCACGCGGACACTGAGCGCCGCGCCCAACTGCTCGACCATCGCCTGGAATATGAATGCGGCGGGTGCGTGCATGTCGGGGGACTCGCCCAGCTCGCCTGCGAGGCCGATCCACACCCGAAGCCGCTCGCCGTCCGGCCGCAGATCGACCCGTATGGTCCCGGCCGGCTCGTGCCTTAGGATCCAGGCCAGGCACTCGGCGAGCGCGACGCCCAGGGAGGTCGCCACCTCGGTCGGCGTGATCAACGGCCCTCCCGAGACTTCGATCCGCACCGCCGGCTGCTTTGCTTCAGCGGAGGTCAGACGCGCCAGCGACTCGGCGAACGCGGCGAAGTCAACGTGGCTCGACGCCGATCCCCCCAGCTCCCGATGCGCCCGAGCGATCAACTCCGATCGCTCGCCGGCCTTGCGCAGCAGCAGAAGAACCTCCGGATCGGGCTCGCCGCGCGCCTGCAGGGTGAGCACGCCCACCAAAAGGGTCATGTGATGGCCGATGCGCCGCTGAAGGTCCCGGAAAAGGCCCGCGTTGGCGTCGGCCATCGCACTCAAACGGCCCTGGTCGGCGGCGAGGGACCGCAGGGCCGACGTCAGACCTGTGATCAGGTAGATGGCGACGCCGGCGGTGAGACCGAAAAGGATGAGCGGCGCCGTGGTGTCCAGACGGATGGCCAGGCCGAACCGGGGCTCCACGAAGGTCCAGTAGGCCAGGACGGCCGACAGCGCCGCGGCGAAGGCGGCCGGGCCGCGCCCGAAGGCATAAGCGCAGAGCAGCACCACCGGAAAGAAGAGCGAATAGGGATGGCGGTCGCCAAACACCGGATGGGCGACGAACCGCAGGGCGAAGGCCAGGAGGACGACGCCGAGGGCGGCGAGATAGGCCCGACGCGCGTCGGGGGGGATGTGCGCTCGCAGCTCCGACAACATATCCAGGGTCTAGCACAGGCGAGCCGGCGCCTGAACGTCGGAAGCTTCTGCGCCTCACGGGCTTTTGATTTTCCATCGCATAGCGACCTATTCGCCCGGCGGGGCCGTCGAAGCCCAGCCCCGGTGTCTGACTGATGAGGCCGGGGACCGTCGTGGCGCGGTCGACGGCATGACCTAGGTCGCCGACTTCCTGCGCCCATGCTGCATCGTGCCGGCGCCGACCGCCCATGCAGGTCCGCGAGACGGGAGCTTCCGTGCGCCAGCCCGTCGAGGGATACCTCGCGGCCAGCGTGATGACGGCCCTGTACCTGCTCGCGGGTGATCAGACGGCCGCGAGGAGTCACTCGGCGCGGTTGGCGATAGGCGGGCGAAGCAAGCCGGAGCAAGGCTCGCGTGACTCCCGTCGCAGACCGTCATCGAGATCAGCTCCCGGGAGCCTTAGCTCTAGCCGTCCAGGTCGAAAGCACCGGGACCGGCCGTAGGCGATGCGATGCTCACGGGTTGGGCGCCCGCCCCTAATCGTTCGTACTGACCCCGCTTCGCCCTGTCTCTCAACACCAGGCAGGGCCAGGGTCCCGAATGTTCGGAATCCCGCGACGGTTCAGCCACTTTGTATATGGCGTCATTCAGTCCTGCCTGACGTGCGGGCTCGCGGCGGGGATCGCGAGTCTCCCGTTCCTGGATACGGGCTCGTTCACCCTACATTGGCTGCGGTCCTGGCTGCTCGCTTGGCTGATGATGCTGCCGATCGTGCTGTTCGCGGCGCCCGCCATCCGCCAATTGACCGACCTCCTAACACGCGAGGAGGCCCCGCAGAGGGGGCGGAGAGTCTGAACACCGACCAGGGTCGAACCGGTTCTCCACGCGCACCGCTGTCGAGTTTCATAAGGGCGGATGAGCGCGACCCTAGGGATGGGCCTGTTGCTCCAACGCACCCTCGCTCCCTCTAGGTCGGGATTTCCAAGGCCCAATGGTATCGCCGGAGGCAGTCACGGGCCTCAGGCGCAACTCCAT